>DAOUHY010000233.1:0-53097 GCA_034428435.1 Caldilineaceae bacterium
AACGCGCACACCGGTCAACCTTTCCTGCAGCCGGTTGGAGACGGCGGCGTCCTGGCTCTGGTAGGACTCGAAAACGGTCGTCATCCGCCTGAAGAAGAAGAATGAGGCTACGGAGACGACCGGCAGCAGTGGAATCGACAGCAGTGCCAGCCAGCCGTGCAGCATAGTCAGCGCTATGAGATTTACCAGGAACAGCAGTCCGGTGCGACCGATTCCTATCAGTTGATCCTGGAACAGACGGCGCAACGTGTCCACATCGGAGGTGGCGCGCTGAATCAGTTCACCTGTCTGCATTGTATCGTGGTAGGTGAATGTCAACCTCTGGACGTGGTCGTAGAGATAGTTACGCAGCCGGCGAGCCACTCCTTCGGCAGTTTGCGCGGCCAGACGGCCCATACCAAATGAGAAAAACCCTTGCAGCAGCGCCAGGGCGAGGATGCCGGCGGCCACCCACGGTATCTGCCATTGGCGGTCAGACCCCGTCAACACATCGTCGACGAAGTAGCGCAGCAGGTAGAAGACTGCGGAGCGGCTGAGCGCGGCAAAGCCTGCGGCGACGACGGCGAAGATGTAGATGGTGCGAAAGCCGGTTGCCATGCGCCACAGACCAACAAATCGATTGGGTGTCAGCGTATCTTTCAGATCGTATGCGAGCCGAATTCCATTTTCTTCCATCTCCTCAACATTGTTTTTGTCAGATTCAAGACCCAGTGCCGACAAGACTCTGTGCAGAGGCCCCCTCCAGGCTGCCACCTCCCAGGGCGGTCTGGGTGGACTACTTTTTTCGGTTCCACTTACGTTGTGGTCCATTTGGATAAACTCCTACTTGCCTTCACGTCGTGCGCCAGTGATAGGGGCGCCGGGGGTTTGGGGTTCGGTAACGGCAGCCCCAGTCCGTCGGGGGACCGCAAACTGAAACTGCGCGTTACCTTTTTGGGCAGTTGCCCGCCCAAAACAAAAGAGCCACAGGCCGAGCCCGTGACTCTGAATTGGAACGCGCCAACAAAAAAAGTCACGGGCGCAAGCACCGTGACCATTTTGCCGATTCGGGAGGGGGTCGGATTTCAGGCCGAACCGCCATCCACAATAGGGTTCACCGGTGCGTTGCTCCTTGGACGAAGCTCGCAGTGCAAAAGACTGCGACTCTATTTCTGATACGATCCATGGTTACCGGTCCCCCTTACAAACAGTCGGTGGGAAATTGGAACTCCCACCCGCTTCTTGCCAGTCAGTTTAAGACACTATAACAGTATGGTTGAAGGCAGTCAAATCCAGCAATGTGCGAAGATCTGCACAGAGTAGGCACTTACAACGCGATTTGTTTGAGCTTATGAACAGGATTATGATTGCTGTGCATCGTAAGAAGTAGAGGATGGGGCACGGCGGCTGCGGACAGACACAGTGCTCCCAGGCGCCGCAGCGACCAGAGACGCCCAGATTGAAGGCTGCCGAGAATAGAGGTTGCCGGTCACTGTGGATCGTACATCGTGGCACCCAAAGAGGGGGGGCAGCCGTCAAAGTGCGGCAACAAGACACTATGTCGACCTGCATCCCAGCGGGAACAGACGTGCAGGATAAGATGACCAGCCCCAAAATCGGAAAGTAGATCGTGGTGAATAAGGGACAAGGATTATTCTCTTTGCTGCTGGTGCTTGCGGCGACTGCGACCTTGTCACTTTTTCCCGGGAGTGCCCCAAAGATTGAGGCGTCCTCCCGTTTTGCAGACGAAAGCAGGGTCTTCGACCCGGATCCTCCTACCAAGAGAACTCACCTGTATGAGCTCCAACTTCTGACTGTTGAACTTGAAAGGTTTCGCGGCGACGGCGGAGCCATCGAGCCGCTCGGGGATAACCTGCTTCTGGTGACGCCAAGAGGACGGATTGCGCTGATTCGGGCGGAAGGAAGGGTAGACTACCTGCCCGGTCGAGTCCCAATGTTCGAGACTGCGCCTGCTGAGCACATCGGCTGGGTCGGATTTCGCGTCGCCGACATTCTTCTCAACGAGGAGTCACCAGAGGATTTTACTCTGTTCGTTTCCCATCACTACCTTGTAGGCGAATGCGTTGAGTTTCGGATTTCATCGACGAGATTGAATTTGGGCGAAGGGGAAATCGCGGTTTCCGGAGAGTGGAAGACAGAGTTCACCGCAGTTCCCTGCCTGGAAACGGCAATCTTCGGCAACTGGGAAGGGGATATTCCGAAGGTGGGCGGGGGAATTCAGGCGGGCGGACGGATGTTGATGGACGGCGACAGGCATCTACTGGTTGCAGTGGGCGACCACGCCTGGTACGAGTGGCATGTGCGCAACGAGGGTGGTGACCCGGAAAGGCCGCCAGTCGTTGATCCTGATACGCACCTGGGCAAGCTGGTTCGCATCGAACTTGAGAACGGCCGGAACGAAATCGTTGCCACAGGCTTTCGCAATCCACAAGGACTGGCACGCGATGCGGAGGGGAAACTCTGGCTGACCGAGCACGGTCCACAGGGAGGCGATGAACTCAACCTGGTTTGGGCGGGGCTGGACTATGGTTGGCCTTTCGCAACCTACGGCATCCTGTACGGAGACAGGATATGGCCGTACAACGACGAACAGGGGCGACACGAAGGCTCTGAAGAACCTTTCTATGCATGGATTCCCGCAATTGCCGTTTCCAATTTGATCGTCAGCGACAGCGAGCAGTTTCCCCTTTGGCGGGACGATCTGCTGGTCGGATCTCTCCGAAGCGGTTCACTCTTTCGCGTTCGTATCCGTCAAGAGCGGGTCACCAATATCGAACGAATCGGATTTGGCGAACGTATCCGCGACATAGCACAGACGGCGGATGGCCGCGTTGCGCTGCTGACGGACTCTTCCAAAGTCATTTTCTTGCGGCGCGCCCCGCTGTACTGCCAGCTGGTAAACGATCCGAGATCGATCTTTTCGTTTGATGCAGAGGAAGTATGCATCGACGTTTTCAGCCTCGTGGGCGAAGATGACGATGCGCTGATTCGTGGACTCATGGGAATCGATATCGGCACTCCGGCCATGCGTTCCCGATTCGAAGTGTTCGTCCATGAGAACCTGCTGATCTATCTGAGAATTCCCTGCAGCACAGGCGACTATCGTAACCGATTCTTCCTGCACATAACGCCGGTTGACGCGAATGATATTGCCGAAGATCTCAGGCGGTTCGGCTTCAACGTCTATGACTTCAACTCCTTCGATCGGGGTGTAGGCAGCTCGGTGTTTGAAGGCGGCTGCCTTGTTGTGCGTACTCTGCCCGCTTATGAGATCAAGCACATCTATACGGGACAGGTGATTCGCGAGGAGAGCCCTGATGGCGAAGTCTTCTGGAGAGGCCCCGTTTGGGAGGGCAGCTATACATTCGGGACTCCATATCTCGCTCCCGCGCCTGCGGATGAGGTTCCTCCGTTCCCACCACAGGACGAGGGTACGAGCCACCCCGGCGCCGGGCTCTTCACTGCATTCTGTGCGGGTTGCCACAGATTGTCGGCTGAACACAGTACCGGCCCGCACCTGGCCGGTGTAATTGGCAGGAGGGCAGGCAGCGTTGCGGGCTTCGATGCCTCGGCCGCGGTGAGCGGGCTGGACATCGTCTGGACACGAGAAAATCTGGCCGAATTCATCGAGAATCCCACCCAATTTGCGCCGGGAACGACGATGACCGCAGTGGGCGTCACGCCAGAGGAAGCACGGACGATTGCGGAATTTCTGGAATTGGAACGATAATGTGTGCACGACCCAACAGCGACAAAACCTCTGAACCAATGGAGAAAGTACTATGAGCGATTTCAGTGGAAAGACCGTCATCGTTACCGGGGGCGCGAAGGGTATTGGCGAGGGTGTTACGAGGGCATTCGCACAGGCCGGGGCCCACGTATTCTGCGCCGACGTCGACACGGATGCCGGCGCCAAGATTGAGGCCGAAAGCGGTTCGGTGCCCGGAACGATTACCTTTGTCAACGCCGATGTTGCCGGGGCGGCAGTTTGCGAGGCGCTGGTGAACCAGGCCGCGGCGACGGGCAGCGTGGACGTTTTGGTCAATAACGTCGGCATTCAGCCGGTGGACAGCTACCTGCCCGCGCACGAGTTTCCGGAGGAGACCTGGGATCGCATACTGGACGTAAACCTGAAGAGCGGCTTCCTGATGTCAAAGTACGCGGTGCCGTTCATGTTGAAACAGGGCGGTGGTGTAATTGTCAACATTGCGAGCGTGCAAGGCCGACAATCGATGAAAGGCGTGCCGGCCTACGCCGCAAGCAAGGGAGGCATGATCTCGCTCACACAGCAACTGGCCCTGGAATACGCAGAGCAGAATATTCGCGTTCTGGCTGTCAACCCAGGCACCATTGAGACCAGCCTGGCGATGGAGAGTGTAAATCACGACCTGGAGGCGCTGCGAACAGCCGCGGAAAGAACGCATCCCATGGGCCGCATCGGCAAACCGGAGGATATTGCCTCGGTTGTTCTCTTTCTCAGCAGCGACGCCGCCTCCTTTATGACAGGCGAATACGTAAATGTAGACGGCGGCATGATGGCGCAGGGGTCCTGGGCAGAGTAACGGCCGAAGTCTCCACGGCTGTAGTGGGCGAGTGTTGCGTCAGGCGACCTGAAACCAAGTAAGGGGCGCCTGAGAAGCGAAAATGGCGAACGACGACCGGGTCACACTGGGACACTGGCCAGTTAAATGCAGGCTGGAGGTGGAGTGGCCCGGTTTTCGCGCGATCTGGGATTTTAGACGCGCGCGCCACCGGGAAAATTTGTAATCACGGGCACACTGGCTTAGACTGTCGGGCGAGATCAATCACTGATCTCTTTCCCCTGTTTCTGTCTGTGTAAGATAGCAAGGTCTTGCAGTTTCCTTGCAGCGACCTGTTCGCTATATCCCAAAGTCCTTTCACGGACCCACCAAGATCAAAAGGAGAATTCAATGACCGCACAAGCTGTTCGCAGATCAAGATGGATCACCTATGGACTGCCCCTCCTACTTCTCATGGGGCTGCTCCTCCAGGCCTGTGTGCCGGCAGCCGGGCCAGAAGCCACGGAGCCGGCTTCCGAGGAAGCGATGGAAGAAACCGCGGGCAACGTTACCGTTTACGGTACGGAATTGCCTGCCGATGCCAAGCCCTATGATGAGCAGGTCTACAGGGTGGCGGCCGACATAAACCAGAGCGCCTCCACATTTGACTTCCCGGTGGCGGTCTACAACAGGTACTGCCTTGCCGATCTGTTCCAGGATACACTGGTCTCACTGGACAAGGACTTCAACGTGATTCCCGGCGCTGCCGAGAGCTGGGACGTCTCCGAAGACGGCAAGGTCTGGTCCTTCCACCTGCGGCCTGGCCAGGTCTGGAGCGACGGCACGCCGCTGACCGCCTATGATTACGAGGCCACCTTCCGACTAACGGCCACGCCGGAACACGGCTGGGACTTCTCCTGGTTCTACAGTTTCCTGGCCGATGGCGGCATCAAGAACTGGAGCAAGATCATCGCCGGTGAGCTGCCGCCTGAGGAGCTGGGCGTGCGCGCTGTGGATGACCTGACCCTCGAGGTCGAGACTGAGGATGTCTTCCCGCCGCTGCCCGGCGTGATGAAGTTTGCGTTCACGCTGCAGAAGAAGGCCCTGGAAGAGCACGGCCCTTACTACAACAGCAGTCTGGAAACCTCGGTTTCATCGGGCCCCTTCGTTCTGGCTGAGTTCGATCCCGGCAACAAGATCGCCGTCGAAGCCAACCCCACCTACAAGGGGTTCCGCCCGCCGCTGATAAAGCGTATGGAATGCATCTTCATGGACCCCAGCACCTTTTTCGCCGCCTACCAGAACGGCGACATCGACAAGGTGCCGTACGGCGCGCTGACGCCGGCTGACTTTGAACTGATCCTGCGCGATGAGGAGATGGCCGGCAACTACCTGCGCCACTTCGGCGATTTCCGCACCGACTACCTGCTGTTTGATACTTTCACGGAGCCTTTCAGCAGCCTGGACGTTCGCAAAGCCTTCGCCCATGCGGTTGACCGCGAGAACATCGTGGCCAGCGTATACGGCGAGATCAAGGCGATGCCTGCCTACTCGATGCTGATGCCCGGCTACCCCTCCTCAGACACCGAGGGCAATCTGCGAGAGTATCAGAACTACGACTGCGACCTGGCCAACGAGCACCTGGCCGCGGCCGGCTATCCCGGCGGCGAGGGATTCCCCGACCTGGTCATGATGCTGCGCGGCGAGGCGCCGGCGATGGCTGCGGTCTATCAGGCCGTTGCCGCCTCCATCACAGAGTGCCTGAACATCAACCTTGAAATCTCGAACGTGGACCGCAAGGTCTACATGGATGCCCTGAATGCCAAGCCCACAGAGCTGACATTCGGCGCCGTAGACTACGGCATGGACTTCCTTGATCCGGCCAATCTGCTGGGCAACGTCTGGAAGTCCGGCGGCCGTCACTCCTGGAAGAACGATGAGTTTGACACACTGGTCACCGAGGCGGCCGGCATGGTCGGCAATCCGGAGCTGCGCGACCAGATGTTCCGCGACGCCGAACGCGTGCTGGTCGACGACGTTGGCGGGATCTTCATTGCCCATCGATGGGCTGGCGATCTGATGCAGTCGTGGGTACAGGGCACGATCCGCGACCCCGACTCTCAGGGAATTACCGGCTGGCACTGGGGTAACGATCAGGACATCTCGCTTATCTACATAACCGAGTAACGTCCTGAAGACGTGTCCCCAACACTAAAGTTGCGATTGAGCAAAGCGGGAGGCCACCAAGGTGGCCTCCCGCCACCGTATCACGAACCCTGACAACGCTATGGCACGTTACATTTTGGGACGGATTCTCTCACTGGTCCTTGTCCTTTTTGTTGTATCCGTTGTCACCTTCTTCCTCATGCACCAGGTGCCCGGCGGCCCCTTTGACGAAACCAAAGCTCCCTTGCCGCCTGCAGCCAAAGAAAACATTCTCCGCAAGTACGGCCTCGACAAACCGATCCACATTCAGTACCTGAACTACATGAAGAATGTGGTCCTGCATTTTGACTTTGGCATCCCCTACCAACAGCCGACCACAACCGTGACCGCTTTGATTGCCAAGAGCTGGAAAGTGACGGTGCAAGTGGGGGCGATGACCGTACTGCTCGCGTTCGGCGTTGGGATAACCTTGGGAATTTATGCCGCCTATCACCAGAACTCCTGGATAGACAACATAACAACCTTCATCGCCATGTTGGGGATCACGGTGCCGAGCTTTGTGGTGGCGATGTGGCTGATCCTGTTTTTTGCCGTACGTCTCGACTGGCTGCCGATGGGCGGCTGGAACGCATCCGATTCCTGTCTGGTCGGGAGCGCCTTCGTCTGCACCGACTGGATCATGCCGGTCGTCGCCTACGCGCTCGGCCCGCTGGCGATCATCGCCCGCTATACGCGCTCCAGTATGGTGGATGTGATGCGCCAGGACTTTACGCGAACAGCCAGGGCAAAGGGACTGGGCAACAGGGCGATCATGCTACGCCATATCCTGCGCAACGCGCTGATTCCTATGGTAACCGCCCTGGGCGTCATCATTCCCAATCTGCTGACAGGCAGCATATTTATCGAGGCGGTGTTCCGCATCAACGGCCTGGGCAAGTTCTTCGTTACCAGCATATTCAACCGCGATTATCCGATGATCATGGCCCTCTTCCTGCTGATCGCCTTTTTGTGGAGTCTTACCTACCTGTTCACCGATATCGTCTATACCTGGATCGATCCGCGCGTGCGGCTGGGTGCGGAGGGAGGAGTATAGTGACGGCCAGGGTTGCAACCGGTTTAGACCTGGCGTCGCCGGACGGGGAACGTCACCGAACACTCTGGCAGGACGCGGCCCGAAGATTCTTGCGAAACCGGCTGGCCGTAATCGGACTAGCAATCGTTCTGCTTTTTCTCTTCCTGGCGGCATTCGCCGACCTGGTTGCCCCATTTCCCTACGACAAGGTCTATTTTGATCGTGTACTGCGCCTTCCCTTTGAACTGCCCGGGCACCCGCTCGGTACAGACGAAGTGGGCCGCGACTATCTGAGCCGTCTCATCTACGGCGCGCGGACGTCGATGACCGTCGGCATCGCGGTGCAGATGGTGGCCTTTCTGGTCGGGGTACCGCTAGGCAGCCTGGCGGGCTATGTGGGCGGCCGCACCGATTTTATCATTTCCCGTTTCATCGACACCATGACCGCCTTCCCCGGCCTGATGTTTTCGATTCTGATCATATCGGTCTGGGGCGGGGGAATCACGAAGGTAATTTTCGCCCTCAGCATCACCAGTTGGATCGGTATCGCCCGGCTGACGCGGGGGCAGATTCTTTCGCTGCGGGAGAAGGAATATGTCGAGGCGGCGCGCTGCACGGGGGTGAGTCAGAATCGGATCATTCTGCGCCATCTGCTTCCCAATGCATTGACACCGATCCTGGTCTCGATCAGTTTCGGGATCCCGGCAGCGATCTTCGGGGAGGCCGGATTGAGCTTTCTGGGGATCGGCATCAACGATCCAATTCCCAGCTGGGGCAAGATGGTCGGCGTCAGCAACGCCTATGTACGCGTCTACTGGCATCTGGCTCTCTTCCCAACCATTGCCGTTGCACTGGCCATGCTCGGATTCTCGTTTGTCGGCGACGGCCTGCGGGACGCGCTTGACCCGAAGATGATCGAATGATAGAACTGATTTTCAGCTAGCTATTTCGCACTTCTCCGCAGTATGCGACCGCGCGCGTTGAGCAGGCAGGGAGCCGGCAAGATGGTACCGAAGAAAATGACAATTGTACGAATCACTGAACGGCCTTTGCCAATCTTCGCCGTTCTTCTCTTGCTTCTTGCACTGGCGGCAGGATGTGGACCGGGCGATGAGCCGGCCGAATCCGACAGTGGAACGGCCGGCGACAGCAGCGCAGTGCCGACGATGCCGGCGGCCCGCTTTGACCAGCCGACGCCGGTAACGGATCTGGAAGAGGCGAGCGAGGCCGACAGACAGGAGGACGAAAAGGAGGCTGCCGAGGAGCCGGATATCGCGACGGGCGAGTTTGTCTACGAGAATCGGTGCGTCGAGTGCCACGGCGTAGGGGCTAAGGGCAGTGATGAGGCTTCGTCGCTCGTGGGGCTCACTCTTAGCGAAGACGAGTTCGAAGATCTGATTCGGACTGGAGGAGAACTTGGCCCCGATCACCTGTTCGGCTCGACCAAGATCAGCCCGGACGGGCTCAGGGCAGTATACGCTTACCTGACATCCCTCGAGTGAACATTGTCTCCGAGCCGATGGTAGACCGCTTCCTCCACGGGTCTTCCGTTGCGGAGATGCTGCTGGACGATTCTGTCCAGCAGCGCTTCATCGACCTGGCAGTACCAGATGCCCTCAGGGTAGACGACCAGGACGGGCCCGCTGTGGCAAACGCCCAAACAAGGTGAGGTCCCCCGCTTTACGCGCAGGGGATTGTCGTATTCGCCCAGATCGCCCAACTTGCGGGCCAGTTGTGTATAGAGCCAGTTTGCCTTGCCTTCCGGATCGCAGAACGGCCCTGAACAGATGAAAACGTGACGCGTGTAGGGCGCCATCTCCGGCAGGTCCACTGAAATCTCCTTCATCTATCTCCCCAAGTCAGCCAGGCAGTGGTAAGGCAAGGGATCGCCCGACGTGGTACGGCAACCTGACCGCGGCGCTTTTGGAGACGCCTGGGTTGCTCAGGCCGCCGGGTCCCAAAGCGGCTCCGCTACCCCCTGTCGAAGATTCTCAAGCCGGGACATCACGAAGAGCGCGTCGGACAGGCGATTCAGATAGCGCAGTGCCTGGGGATTGATTGCCTCTTCTCTGGCCAGTGAAGTTGCCTCCCGTTCCGCCCGCCGGCACACGGTGCGCGCCACGTGTAAGTGCGATGCCCCTGGCGAGCCGCCCGGCAGAATGAAGTTTTCCAGGGGGCCGACGACCGGAGTCAGCTCGTCGATCAATTCCTCCAAGCGGACCACGTGGCGCTCTTCGATCTGCGGTGGCGTGTAGCGTACCTTATCTTCCTCCAGAAAGCACAGATCCGACCCCAGATGGAACAGTTCATTCTGAATCTCAGGCAGCGTCCTCTGCAGACGCTCGCACAGGCCGCCGGCCAGCGCCACGCCAATGTGCGCATTCAGCTCGTCAACCGTCCCGTACAACTGGACGCGCAGGGCATCCTTGGGCACACGCTGGCCGCCGCCCAGGGCAGTTGTCCCGTCGTCACCGCCGCGCGTATAGATCTTTGTCAACCTTGGCATCAGCTTCTCCTCCGGCGCCGCCGCGGCGCAGGTATGTTGTCAGAGCGTTCAGCGTCGCAAACGTTTGCTTACGCCCTTCAATGTCAAGTACATAGATAGGGCCGCCGTCCTGCATGCACACGGTAACGGCGCCGTTGACCGATTGCGTGGTATGGGGGTTCAAGGTGTAGGAAGCGAGATCTCCGTTCTCCCCTTCTCTCGCCACCGCGTACCCGATTCGCTCCAGGGCGCGTCCCGTCCAGAAGGCAGCAACGCCGTCGCCTTCCAATCGCAGCCGTCCGCAGGCTTCCTGGCGGGTATGGAAAGAGCCGCGCTCGCGGTCGAATGTCACGCCTTCGGCGGAGAAGACGCGCTCAAATGCGCCATTGAGAATCAGGTCTTCAGGCGCGCCGTCGAAGAGTTCGCCGTCGGCCGACAGCAACCACAGCCGGTCGGCGTTACGCAGCGCCAGGTCCAGATCATGCGTGGAGAGCAGAATTGCCTGGCCGCTCTCGCTGGCGAGCTGCCGCAGGAGGTCCATCACTTCCACCCGCCGCGGCAGGTCAAGGAAGGCGGTCGGTTCGTCCAGAAGCATCACTCGCGGTTGCTGTGCCAAAGCGCGAGCGATGAGGACCTTCTGGCGTTCGCCATCGCTCATCTCGACAGTTAGCCGGTCGGCCAGATCTTTGGCGCGGACGGCCTGCAGCGCCCAGTGTACGATTTGCTGGTCCTGCTCCTCGAGCGTTCCCGTCCAGCCGGTGTAGGGATGGCGGCCAAGGCTTACCAGACCGTAGCCGGACATTGCGCCCACGTCAACTCGATCGGTCAGCACGATGCTCAGCCGGCGGGCCAGCTGGCCGGGCCTCAGGTCGTCAAGCAGACGATCATCCAGCCAGATTTGCCCGGACAAAGGGGGTTGCAGACGGGCCAGCGTACGCATGAGAGTCGACTTGCCGGCGCCGTTCGGCCCCAGCAAGCAGACCAGCTCCCCCGGCCGCAAGGAAAAACTCAGATCACTGGCGATTACAACAGGATCCCTGCGGGCGCGACGATAGCCAATGGAGAGGTCCTCTGTTCGCAGGACAGTCGCGTTCCTCATGCCAGTACTCCCGTCAGCCAGCGAAGGCCTGCCGCAAATTGCGCTGGCGGAGGATCACCCAGATGACAACCGGGGCGCCCAACAGCGCGGTCACCGCATTGAGGGGCAGCGTCAGTTGACTGCCGGGCAGGCCGGCGACGATATCTGCGCCCAGAGCCAGCGTTGCGCCCATGAGAGAGACTGCGGGCAGCAGCAGGCGGTGGTCCGACGTGTGTAGCAGGCTGCGGCAGAGATGGGGGACAGCGATTCCAAGAAAGCCGATCGGCCCGCAGAAAGCGGTGACAACGCCGGCCAGGATTGCCGACGAACCGATGATACCCAGGCGCACGCGGCGTACGTTCAGTCCCAGAGACTGAGCATAGGTCTCGCCGAGAAGCAGCGCATTCAGCGGCTTCATCAGCAGATGGCCGCCGGCCAGCCCCAAGAGTATCGCCGGCGCCATGACCTGGAGCTGGCGCCAGGTGACGCCGCCGAAAGTTCCGAACGTCCAGGAGATGTAGGCTTGAATGCGCTCAACGACGCTGAAATAGATCAGCACGCTCACCAGGGCGCTGGTCGTGTACCCGAACATCAGGCCGAGGATGAGCAGCGTCATGCCGCTCTGCACTCTGCGGGCTACCGACATGACAAGCAGAAGTACGAGGCCGGAACCGATAATCGCGGACAGGGCCAAGCTGGTATCGCCGGCAAGGCTGATCCCGGCCAGAAGGGTGGTGCTGCCGCCCAGGCCGACCGCCACGCCCGCCAGCAGCACGGTCAGTGCCACACCAAGACTGGCGCCGGAGGAGATCCCCAACACGAACGGCCCTGCAAGCGGATTGCGAAACAGGGTCTGCATCTGCAGGCCGCTGACCGAGAGCGCGGCGCCGGCCAGCATCGCGGTCAGTGCTTTGGGCAGGCGAAATTTGAGAACGATCGTCGCCCAGGCCGGCTTAGAGGCGTCCCCCCCCAGTAGCACCGCCACGATCTCGTCAAGAGGGATGCGTACGGAGCCCACCGCCAGGCTCAACATGAAGGCCGCCAGGGCCAAGAGCGCCAGCCCAGCCAGCATCAGGCCAGGTCCTGCGGAGAGGCTCCTAGTCAACGAAGTGGGGATCCGAAAATTGGATGCTGCAAAGGGAACGTTTTCTCTATTCATCTTTCACTGAGGCTGCGTCTGCCTCTGCACCCAAAAGGACCGAGGCGGTTCCCCGGGTTCCCTCACTCTTCAGAACCAGTGGAAGTCCCGCCACCATAAGGATCGCCCGGTCGGCGGCGGCTGCCAATGTCTGATTGGCCTGACCCACCAGGTCGCGAAAGGCTCTCCCCAAGGGAGTGAGGGGCGCCATGCCGGTACCCACCTCGTTGGAAACGACGATCATCCGGCTCGTACACGGCAAACCGTTCGCCGCCCTCACTATCTCCTCAATTTCCTGATCCACGCGTTCACGGACCGCTTCGGCATAGGGGTCTGGATTGTCGACCAGCAGGTTCGACACCAGCAGAGTGATGCAGTCCACGATAATAGTCGAGAATCTCTGGGGCTGTCGACCGATCGCCTTGCCGACGGTGCAGGGCGCTTCCAGTGTGTGCCAGTGGGCGGGCCGCTCTCCCCTGTGCTTCTCTATGCGAAATCTCATCTCAATATCGCCCGGCTCGGCAGTTGCCACAAAGAGCACCTGCCCGTCCTGGGTCTCCCGGGCAATCCGGACGGCTTGCGCGCTCTTGCCGCTGCGTGCGCCACCCAGAATCAGTATCAGTTCCCCCACGAAAACATGTCCTTTGTCCAGCCTGCGGGGCGGGCAGAGCCGGGAATTTGTCAACGACTATCCGAAAGGCAGGTCAGTTCTCAGCCATCGACCCGTTCTTCCGAGGGCTCGCGTTGTCGAGGCCCTTGGACCCTATACGAACCAGTTTGCTGCCAGCGTCACGATGCAGACTGTCTCTCCGACTTCACACAGTGCGCCGTAGATATCGCCGGTCAGCCCTGGGATGCGCGACAGTGTGAACCTGACAAGAATCCAGGCAATAATGCAGGCCAGGACCACGGTTGCGCCGGTGGCTGCGATGCCCACAGACGGCGCCAGGAATCCTACCGTCGCGGCGGCAATGGCCGTCGCGCCAGCGGCCTGAGGCCAGCCAGCATTGTCCTTCATGTCCCGGCCCAGACCGGCAGGGCGAGCATACGAGAAAAGAACGACAGCCATGCTGGTCAGCCATCGCCCCGCGACCGGCGCGACGACGAGTGCGCCGGCTGCCCCAATGCTTCCGATGGCTGCGAACTTCAGAAAAAGCACAGTACCGCCGGCTGCGACGGCGAAAGAACCGACGCGCGCATCGCGCAGGATACGCATTCGATCTTCTGCATCACGACCGCCCAAGAGGCCGTCCACCGTGTCCAGAAGGCCGTCGAAATGCAGGGCACCGCTGCACAGGGTCCAGACGCCGAGCAGAATCGCGGCCGCCAGCAGGGCCGGGAAGATGGTTGACAGAACGCTATGCAGCCCGAAGAGCAGCAGCCCGATCAGGAGGCCGACGAGTGGGAAAAAGGTGACTGATCTCCCCAACTCGTCTGGCGACGGTGGGCGACGCAGGAGCGGCGGCACGATGGTCAGGAACTGGACAGCGACTGCAACGCAGGTCACAACTGCCTTCACGGATCTCCTGCGCCTCCAATGACTCGACAACCGGACCTGTCACCCCCAGTTGACACGAAACTCCAATCACTCAACCCGTTGGTAAAACCTGAGTTCGTGGTCCGGCAGCAATTGCGGATGCAGAATCTTGACCAGGTCTTTCAACACCTTTTCGGGATGGGCTGCGCCCTCTTCGTAGTAAGCGTTGCCGCCGTTTTCGTTTACCCTGGCATTGTTGTTGAACAGCTGGCCGCGTTTGAGCGGCGCAAAATCGCCGTAGCGGGGATCGCTTTCGAGCACGTCGTCGACGGTGAACCAGAAAGAGTTGTCGGGGTTGAGCCAGAATTCGGCGTCTGCAGCGACTGCGTAGACCGACTCGAAGTCGAGCGGCAACGCACCGACGTCCCCTTCTCCTGACCAGAGGTAGGCGGCACCGGCGTCGGCCAGCAGTTTGGCCATGTAGCTTCCGCCGCCCGAGACATACCAAGTGCCGTTGTAGACGCTTCCGATCAGCACCGAAGGCCGCTCGGTAAGCGTTGCCGTCAGTTCGGCTACAGCGTTGTATTCGGTCGCGACGATGTCGAACTGCGCTGCGGCGTCGGCTTCACGGTTGAAGAACATGGCTATGAACTTCATCCACTCAGCACGACCCAGCGGGCTCTGTTCAACAAAGTCACCGTTGAGCGCGACCGGTATCCCTGCTTCCAGCAGCACGGGATGCGTGTCAAAGTCGGAAAATCCGGTACCGTATGTCATGACCAGAGCAGGGTCCAGATCGAGCGTCAGCTCCACGTTTACGGCCGCGCCGCCGCCAATTTCGGCGATCTCTCCGGACTCGATGCGCGCACGCACCGCGGGGTTGGTTGTCCACATGTAGCTGTCCAACCCGATCAGCCTGTTTACCAGACCGAGGTCTTCAAGCGTCGGCAAGTAGGTGGTCGACATGGCAATGATGTTACTTACCGGCACTTCGATTACTTCGCCTTCAACGTCCTGAGGAGCCGGTGTACCGCACTGGAGAAGCACATAACGGAAACTCTCCTGCGCCCCCTGCCACGGATTGGTTACGGTAACGATCTTGTAGTTGTTGTGATATTCGACAGCGAAGCCGGAGGCATAGGCAACCGACAGCTTCTGTGGAAAATAGTCGATCGCCGGATCGTACGATTCGACGCAGCCGTCCTGCAGATTCTCAACCGGTGGCACGGCCGCCGCGGCTGTGTCTGCGGAAGTTCTGTCCGGCGGCGAGGAAACCGCAGCCGGCTGGGCAACACAGGCGCTCAGGAGCAGGAATACTGTGACAAGAAGGTAGATTGGCAGACGTCGCATCGGTTTCTCCTGACAGTGCGTGGATGGTTGATGCCCCTGCCGCGTCGCCTGAAACAGTTCTAAAAGCAGAAACGTCCGATCTCTGACGAGATCGGACGCTACCGGTCATGCGTGCCTCAACATGCGGAGGCTTCACTCCGTCACCCAATCCACGAGATGTTTCAAGAGCACGACAGAGGCGGTCGACCTGGCTTGGGAAACTCCTGCCCATTTCTCGTTTGAGACTCCCTTCGTGCTTGAAGGGTGGGCGGGATTGTCTCCCTTACAGTTGCGGGACAGCGCCGGACTCTAACCGGCTTCGCCTTATCAGCCCTGGCATCCGGACCATGGGCACCCCTGACGTTCAATATTCAGTTGCCGCTATTATACAGGCAGACACGAGGCTTTTCCAAATGCGGTTGCCGCGGGTGCATCATAGATTTGGGGATGAGTGGGAGCAGGCACAAGGCCTGTCCTTACCGGTGGGGTGAGGCCTGGGGCGGAGAGGTGACGCGTGAGAGGGGTGGGCAGGCACAAGGCCTGCCCCTACCGGTGGTTGAGGGGGGATGGCGAGGGTGGCGTGTAAGGGAGGTGGGCAGGCACAAGGCCTGCCCCTACGGGGACTTGATGGGACTGGCGGGACGCGGCTTGGAGAAATTCTCTCGATTGGACGCCCGTCACCAATGTCGCCACCCGGTCGTCAAGGGATGTTGTAGCAGGGGGGCGTTGCCGGGGGGACCCCCCCGCACAAGGGAGGGCCGAAGGCCCGACCGCCCAGAAAAGCGAGGAGAGAGCGAAGAGGAGTGAGGAGAGAGAACGGCCGTTTCCACTACCGCAGAGTTGATTGCGGAACGGCAGTGGTTTAGTTGCTGACCGAGGCTTACGTGAGTTCGCCCCATTTTGGGATGCACACCTGCCGCGGGAGGTTATGCCTTTGGCAACCCAAACGCGTGCTCGATCCTTCCTGGAGGGGCCTACCTTTGAGCAATCGTTCCTCCTTTGGCATACTGTGAGCAGTTGAAGCAACGGGAGTCTGCCGGAGGGCGCGGGCAGCTGAATCGGAACGGAGATAGATATGCCGATATATGAGTATATCTGCCTGGATTGCAACAACCTGTTCGACCGACTCTGGCCAACGATTGCTTCGGCGCAGGAGCAGCCCACCTGCCCGGAGTGTTTCGGCAGTTCAACGAGGCGAAAGGTATCGCAGGTGGCCGTTCTGGGTGGATTGGGCGGACTGACGCCGCAAGAGCAGAGCGCGTCCAGCGCCGAGTCGGCCGGGGCGGCTTCATACACGCCGAAGGAACAGATCGAGAAGCTTCAGGCTAACAGGCAACGAAAGCGCGAGCAGGGCAGATGAACGGGCACGTTCCTTTCGGTGTCGCCGACTACTTCTGGGAGGAGGCCAGCATGCGTCAGGGCCTCCTGGACCAGCTGATGGAAACTTTTCGCGGCTGGGGTTACGGCGACGTGATTCCGCCGATGTTTGAGTTCGACGCTACCCTGAGCGCGCAGTATGACGACCGGCTGCGCAGCGGCATGTACCGGTTTCTCGACCGCGACGGCAGCACACTCTCCCTGCGGCCCGAGTTCACCACGCCAGTAGCCCGCCTGGTGGGCGCACGGCTCCACGACTGGCCCATGCCGCAGCGATTCTGTTACGGGGGCAGCGTCTTCCGCTACCTGGAACCGCAAGCCGGCCGTCAGCGCGAGTTCTGGCAGGCCGGCGGCGAGTTGTTCGGCGCACCTGACCCGGCTGCCGACGCCGAAATTCTGGCCCTGACTGCCACTGCCCTGAAAGTTGCCGGGCTGACTCAGTTTCGACAGATTGTGGGGCATATCCGCTACTATCGCAGTCTCCTCGAAGCGCTAAAACTTGATCCGTTGCAGACGCAGCAGCTGCAGTGGGCGCTGGAGCGGAAGAGCGAACCGCTGTTGGAAGAGTTTCTGCGGGACACGCCTCTGCGGACCGGGCAGCGCCAGGCGGTTGAGACGCTGCCGCAACTGGTCGGCGAGAATGTGGACGGTATCCTTTCCCTGGCAGAACGGCACATTCAGAACAGAGGGATGCACGAAAGCCTGCAGAACTTGCGCGGAATCGTCGACGCGCTCATCGGTTACGACATTCATGACAGCTTTGTCATCGACCTGACCGAGATTCGCAATTTGGGGTACTACACCGGAGTCTCGTTCGAGGCGGTGACGCCGGGACTGGGTACGGCCGTCGCCAGCGGCGGCAGGTACGATGACCTGGTAGGCCGTTTCGGACCGCCGCATCCCGCAGTGGGCGTTGCCCTGGGGGTGGACCGGCTGTTGGTGGCGCGTCAGCGGCAGGACGGGCAAGACGCGGGGGCCGGCCAACACCGGCTTCAGCCCGCACTGGCACTGCCCCAGGGCAGTCCGGAGGCTCTGGCCAAGGTCCAGAGGCTGCGCCAGGCTGGGATGCACATTCAGGTGGACGTCAATGGCTGGCCGCTCGATGCTGCCTTCGCCTATGCAGCGGAGACAGACGTACGCGATGTCCTGATTTGGGACGATGGATTTCAGCATCACCGGCGCGACGAGCGGGGCGACTTTGTGCTGCTCGGTCCACTGAAGGAGGGCAGTCTGGCAGGCAGGACGGAGACGTGTCGGGAAGAGCTGTTCAAATGACGCAAGCTATCGCGGCACCCTTGCGCGGCCAGGCGGAAATTGACGAACGGTCACAGCCTTCCGCGGCGGACAGGCGAAACAAACAGTCGCTGCTGTTTGCGCTACCAAAGGGGAGGCTGGCACAGGATAGTCTGTCCTTCCTCGAGCGGGCTGGGCTCTCGATACCCACCGACACGGAAAGCCGCAAACTGATTCTACCTGCGGCCGACGGCTCAATCGGCTTTGTGATGGCCAAGCCGCGCGATGTGCCCACCTTTGTAGAACACGGTGCGGCCGACCTTGGGATTTGCGGCCTCGACGTGGTTCGGGAGACTGACCGCGCGGTCTACGAGCCGTTGCTGCTTCCTTTCGGTCACTGCCGCCTGAGCCTTGCCGGCCCGGCGCCGGGGTCAGCCACCCCGCATGCAGAGGACCCCGATGCTGCAGACCTTGCCGTCAAGCCAGCTTCATCTGCTCAGTTGGATGGTACGCCGCTGCGCTACATGAGCCAGCCCCGTATTGCGACCGAGTATCCGCGTCTCACCCGTCAGTTCTTCGCCGAAAGAGGCGTGAACGCTGAGATCATCGCTCTGGGCGGCTCGGTCGAGCTTGGGCCGATTCTGGGTCTCGCCGACCTGATCGTGGACGTAGTCCAGACCGGGACCACCCTGCGCATGAATGGGCTGGTGGAGATCAGGACGATTCTGGAGAGCCAGGCGGTGCTGATCGTAAACCGCGCCTCGTACCAACTCAAAGCTGCCGAGATAAACAGGATCATCGAGCGGATGCGACTGCTTACCACATAGTCGCCAGGCCCCACCGGGCGGGCTGTGTACCAGAGAAAATCAGACAACGAAAGAGTCCGACGCGCTTCCCCGGGGTCGGAACTGCCAGAGGTATTGCCTTGCCAGAGATTACCGATTCACAATTGATTGACGGCGTTCAATTCGCTGTACTGCGCGCGTTCGGCGATGACCGAGGCCGCTTTCTGGAGACTTTTCGGAAGGCGTGGTTTCCGCAACGCAGCTGGGCGCGCGTGCAATCGAACGTCAGCTATTCGAAGGCGGGCGTACTGCGCGGGTTGCACTACCACTTTCATCAGGTGGACTACTGGTTCTGCGTGAATGGTACGGTTCAGGTTGCACTGGCCGATTTGCGGCCGGACAGCCGGACGTTCCGGAGGACGGAGACCCTTCCGATCGGTGAACAGAACCAGGTGGGCGTCTTTATCCCGGTAGGTGTCGCACATGGATTTCTGGCATTGACAGACGCTGTACTCACATATAACGTTGACAACTATTATGACAACACGGATGAACATGGCGTAGCCTGGAACGATCCGGAGCTGGCCGTCAGTTGGAAGCAGGACGCGCCGCAACTTTCCGAACGCGACCTCGGCAATCCCCTGCTGGCTGACCTGCCGGTCGACAGTTTGCCGCGCCTGGGTTCAGCTTAGGTCCGGCGCAGTTTGGCGGCGTCTATGGACCCGGGTGTACCTGCTCTGTGCGTTACTCTGCGCCGCGATGACTGAACCATGAATGAAACTGGTCACAACCGATCTCCCAACGCCTCCGATGGTGGAAAGCAGGGGCGGGAAGAGGCGGAGTATCGAAAACTGCCGGCGGTCGACAAGCTCCTCTCGGTGCCGGAGATCGCCGCACTGGCTGCGAGTCACGGGAGCGGACCTGTCACCGACGCAGCCCGCGCCGAACTCGACGCGGCGCGCATGGCCATCCACAACGGACAGCCGGCGCCAGCGGAAGAGGAATGGCAGGAGCGCATTGCGGACAGCGTGCTCGCGGCCTCCGCCTCCTCCCTGCGGCCCGTCATCAATGCCACCGGCGTACTCATTCACACAAATCTGGGGCGGACTCCCCTCAGCAGCGCCGCCCAGGAGGCGGTCGTCCGCCTGGCGCAAGGGTACAGCACACTTGAATATGATCTGGAGGCCGGTCAGCGGGGTAGCCGCCACGCCCACCCCGCCCGCCTGCTGTGCGAGTTGACCGGAGCCGAAGATGCGCTGGTCGTCAACAACAACGCCGCGGCCGTATTTCTCGCGCTGACAGCGCTTTGCGTTGGACGGGAGGTGATCGTCAGCCGCGGCGAACTGGTCGAGATCGGAGGCGGTTTTCGGATACCCGATGTCTTGCGCCAGAGCGGGGCAACACTTGTGGAAGTCGGCACGACAAACCGCACGCATCCCCATGATTTTGCGGCCGTCATGGGCCCCCGGACTGCCGCCCTCATGCGGATCCATGCCAGTAACTTCAAACAGGTCGGCTTTGTGAAGAAGCCGGAGCTGACGGAGCTGGTCGAGATCGCCCACTGGCAAAGTTCCGCCGGCGCGCGGGGTTCTGTGGAGACTGCGGACGCGGCTGACGAGAGTGGTGCTGACGCCGGGGGTCAAAGGGGCGTACCTGGCGACCGCCCGCTGGTCATAGACGACCTCGGTTCCGGCACGCTGCTGGATACGACCCAATTCGGACTGACCCCGGAGCCGATGGTGCAGAGCAGCGTACGGGCCGGCGCGGACGTTATCACCTTCAGCGGAGACAAACTGCTGGGAGGACCCCAGGCCGGTCTGATCGTGGGCAAGGCCGAGGCTATTGCAGGGCTGCGTTCGCATCCGCTGGCGCGGGCCCTGCGCGTGGACAAGATGACGCTGGCTGCACTGGATGCGACGTTGGGGGCCTATCGACGCGGGCGGGCTGCCGATGAGATCCCCGTGTGGCGCATGATCGCGCAGACGGCGGAGGGCGTTGAACGGCGCGCACGCCAGGTCCAGCGCCGGCTGGCGGCCGCAAAAATTGAGAGCGAACTGATCCCAGGGCAGAGCACAGTCGGCGGGGGCAGCTTGCCGGGCGAAACCCTACCCACGGTTCTCCTGGCGCTCGACATGCCGCGGCCTGACAGCGCAGCCGCGGCACTACGCGAAGGAGACCCGCCCGTAATCTGCCGCATTCAGAACGACCGGCTGCTTTTCGACCTGCGGACCGTCCTGCCGGAACAGGAGCAGGCGCTGTTGGAGGTTCTATGCAGCCGGCTGCCCGCTCTTGACGGCGGATCAAGTGGCGCCGGCCTCTAGGTGAAAAGCGGTAGCGACTGTGCCCCTCATCTACCTGAAGCTCGGCGGCTCGCTGATCACCCAGAAAGACCAGCCGGAAACACCCAGACCGGATGTGTTGGAACGGCTGACCGGCGAAATTGCCCGGGCCAGAAAGGCGCGTCCAGGACTTCGGCTGGTCCTTGGGCACGGCAGCGGCAGCTTCGGCCACGTCAGCGCGCAGCGGCATGGCACGCGCAGCGGCGTCGCCAGCGAGGCCGGGTGGTATGGCTTTGCCGCCACGGCGGACGCGGCCGCGCGTCTGAATCGTATCGTCGCCGCGCATCTGCTGCAGGCGGAGCTGCCCGCCTGGACCGTGCAACCCAGCGCGACACTTCGCTGCGAGGATGGCAGGGTCGTCAGCGGCCCGGGGGAAACGGTTCGCATGGCTCTGGATCGGGGCCTTCTGCCGTTGCTGCACGGAGACGTGGCACTCGACAGCGTGCGCGGCGGCACAATTGCCAGCACGGAAGAGATCTTCGAACAGATGGCCACGCAGCTTCCTCCGGTACGGATTGTGCTGGCAGGCGCAGTAGACGGCGTCTATTCCAGCGACCCCCGCCGGGACCCGGCCGCAGTCATGCTGAGAGAGATCACGCCCCTCTCCTTTGATTCGCTACACGCGACTCTCGGCGCCAGCCATGCCACCGATGTCACCGGAGGCATGGCGGCAAAGGTCGAACAGTCGTTGCGCATGGTGCGCGCCCTGTCCGGTCTGGAAGTGGTTGTCTGCGGCGGGTTAATGCCGGACGCCGTCTTTCGCGCGCTGACAGACCTCTCCGAGCCCCCTGGCACCCTCATTCACGCCGGCGCGCCGCGGGACCCCTCCTGAATTTCCTTCTGTCTTTGGCAATAACCTATTTCAGTGGTCAGTGGGTTCGTTGCCACCCGTTTGATCGCGGCTGCGGGGCAAAGTCAGGCGTGGATTTGCGGGGGGGGCCACCGCACAGGCGTTGCGTTTTGACTCTGATGGTCGACCGACGGCGATTGCGACGCACAGTTTTCTTGGGCTGGTGTCAGGGGGCTTTGCGGGGGGCGTCCCCCCGCACAAGGGAGGCCGCTTGCGGCCGACCGCCCCAGAAGCGAGAAGATAGAAGTGAGGAGTGAGATAGGGTTGAGTTCGCTTCTAATGTAAATCCCATTTGACACCAAGACTTTTCGAGCGGATCAGTCGAGTTTGCAGTTACGCAATACGAAATACGCCTTACGTAACAAGCAAAAAGCAGGTTCTCAAATTGAACGCACATTAGTAAGGTAGGGGGAATGGCTGCGGTTGAGCATTCCTGGCAGAAATTGGAGAGCTTGGGAGAGGACAGGGGGACATGGTGGCAGGACTGAAGTATTTGCCCGCTATTTTGGCGTCCTAGTATAATGAAACCGGGAGAGTACCGAAGGAACAGCGGAGGCTTTCCCCAGCTGAGGAAGCGGCAGGCAGTGGCCGGTGCGCAGTAAACATGGGGCCGCCGTCTGCGAAGTGAGTGTTGAAAGAGGGCAGGAAAAGAGTTCTTCTTGCGGATGCCGGAGTAAGGATACGGATGTTTCTAACCATCGTTTCATTTTTTCTACTGTTGGGCCTGCTGATCTTTTTCCATGAACTGGGTCACTACTTGGTTGCGCGGCGCAACGGTATCGAAGTTGAAGAGTTCGGCGTGTTTGGATTCCCGCCGCGCCTGGTCAAGCTCTTCACCTACGACGGCACGGATTTTACGCTTAACGCGATTCCCTTCGGTGCATTTGTGCGTATGAAGGGAGAGGATATGGCCGACACCAGCCCGGGCTCCTTCAACGCAGCCCGCAAGCGCGGCCGCGTTCTGACACTACTGGCCGGACCGGCTATGAATTTTCTGCTGGCGATCTTTTTCTCGATTGCCAGTGTCTTTTCCGGCTTTCCCGCCGGCGCCGCGCATCCTCTGTTGGACGACGTCGCGCCCGGCACCGAACTGATGGGGGCCACTTTCAATCAAAATGACACGCTCCTCCGTTTCAACGGACAGCCCGTCTACGTCGACGCAAGAACCGGTGAACTGCTGAGGCCGAAGCGGCGCACGCCCCCCATCGCCGCGGAAGCTGGCACCATCGTCATTCTTCGCGACAGTGCCCTGCACACGTTTCAGGTTCCCTTTGCTACCCGCAACGACCTGGAGCGTCTGCTGGAAGACGTTTCTCCCCGCGCCGCTCTGCACACTCAGGTCACCCAGGTGGCGCCGGGGAGCCCCGCAGAGGAAGCCGGGCTGATGCCAGGAGATATCTTTTTTGCCGTCAATGGGGAGGTCGTAACAGTCGAACGCGGCCTGGGCGAGGTGGTCCTTTCGCATTTAGGGGAAACGATATCGGTAACGATGCTGCGAGGGGATGAACTGTACACCCGCGATGTGCTGGCCCGGCAAGATCCCCCGCCCGGCCAAGGCGCAATGGGCGTTGGTATCAGCGGCAATCTGATGCTGGTTACACTTCCCTTCTTCAGCAGTATCTGGCAGGGCGTCGTAGGCATTGTCGACTATGTGCAGGCGGTGATCGCGCTGCCGGTTCTGTTGATCTCCGGGCGGCTGGCGCCCCAGGATGCTGCGCTCTCCGGCCCGGTTGGTATCGCCCAGCTCGTGGGCGGGGCCGTCAACGCCACCGCAGACACCGGTCTCTGGTTTCCAGTGTGGCAGCTGGCGGCCATCATAAGCGCCGGACTGGCCATTGCCAATCTGTTGCCGATACCCGCGCTGGATGGGGGCCGGCTGCTGTTCATCTTCATCGAGAAGCTGCGCGGGCGTCGAATGCCTCCTGAAAAAGAAGGCGTCATACACCTGGTCGGTTTTGTCCTGCTGTTGGGGCTGATGGTTGTCATAACCATCAATGACATCCGCTCCGGACCCCAAGGCATCGACTGGTCCCAGTTGTTGGGGCCGTGACGGCGCAGACGTAACCCTACAGTTCCCGAACAGGCGCGTTACATGCCCCGACGATGACACGAGAAAGTTCAAACTTCTCGGAGGCCGACTCCGATCAGATATTTCCACCTCATTCCGAAGGCCGTTCGGAGGCGCAAGTTCCTTCATGGGGCGCGAAGCGCTGCCCTTCCTGCTATAGCGTAGTTCTACCCAACCAGACCATTTGCGCGGAGTGCGGCACTCGCCTTGTCCCGCGAGTCACCCGAATTCGGTGCCTCCGCTGCCGAAAGCATGCCACGTCCGACCATGTAATCTGCCCCAGTTGTGGGCGCAACCTGCACGCCGCCCCGTCGCGGATGCTCACCTTTGGCGTACCGGCGCTGTTAGTTGGGGTACTGGCCATCGTGCTCATCGCGCGCGGGATGCCGACTTTCCTGCAGGAAAGTGAGAACTTACCTCTGCTCCAGAACTTCGTAATCACACCGGCTTCCTCAGACAGCGAGCCGAATGTACTGCCTGCGCGAGAGAGCCTGGCCCCCGCGGTCGTACAGAGCGGCCCCGGCCAGTCGGAACAGTCGTCCAGCTCCAATTCGGAGCCGGCCGTTGTCGCGAACGCAACGCCGACGCCGACGCAAGAAATATCAGGCACTGAAACTGCAGGGTCGCAGACCGGTTCCATGCCGGCGGACACACCGGTTCCACCGGCTGAGACACCGACTGAAACGGCAACGCAGGTTGAAGAAGAGCCGACTGCGGCCGTTGCCGCAATTGAAAACACAGCAACGCCGGCTCCTGTGTTTCCACCGCTGCCAACCATAACCGCAACTGTGACGGCGACGGCGACGGCAACGGCGACAGCGACTCCGACTGCCGTTCCTACACCCACGTGGCTGACCTACACAATCAGAGCGGGGGATACAATCGGTTCAATTGCCAGACGATTCGGGATTTCCCAAGAGGATTTGCTCAGGGCAAATGATCTCTCTCCCCTGGACGTCACGCGACTGCAGATAGGGGACGTAATCGTTTTACCCGGACTGCTCCAGGCGACGCCGACACCGACGCCGACAGAGGTCGTCACCGAAACACCGATTGCGACGCCTGCCGGGTAGCTCTGCACAGCGGCGTACCAGGACGCGGGGTTCATCTGGCAACAGTGCGAATGTCGTATATAATGCAGCCAGCCCCATGCAGGTGATGGAGCTCCGCTTTCGGAAAGGTTGCACTCTTTGAATGTGAGGCGGGACGTGACCGACACCGTCACAGCCAGCAGCGACGCGCAGACGCAATCCAGGCCGGTGCAGACTGTCGAAGTCCTGTTAGCCCAACTGCGCGAAGACGATGTGCTTCCAACTGCGCAAGAACTGGTCGTCCTGTCGGACTTGAGTCTGGCCGACATGAGGCGCGTGCAAGAGGCGTGGAACACGATCAGTGACGGCTGCAGGCTGCATGTTATACGGGCACTCGTAGAAGAGAGCGTTGCCAATCTGCACGTACAAGTGGGCCGTCTGCTGCGACTGGCACTGAAGGACGCTCTGCCGGACGTGCGGATTCTGGCAATACGCGGCCTGTGGGAAGACAGAGAAGCTGATCTTGTCGGTCCTCTGATTCACATACTTAACAACGACCCCTACGACACCGTGCGCGCCGCGGCGGCCGAAGCACTCGGCGCATTTGTGCTTGCCGGTGAATTGGACGAGCTCTCGCCGGCCCTGGCCATGCGCGCCGAGGACGCGCTGTTAGCAGTACTGCACGCCGAAATGGAACCGCTGTCGGTCCAGGCGCGCGCTTTGGAGAGCATCGCCTTCTCCGGGGAGACCGGCATACGGGAGTTGATCGAAGATTGCTACTATTCCCACGATGAGGAGATGCGGTTGGCTGCGCTGCGGGCAATGGGACGCAGTGCAGACGTGCGCTGGCGTTCGACCGTACAGGCCGAGCTCGGCAGTCCGGAGACGGATATGCGCGCGGCCGCTGCGCGTGCCTGCGGCGAACTGGAAGCCCGAGACGCGCTCGAAGACCTGATCGAGCTGCTGTCCGACGAGGGAAAGGCGGTGCGGCTGGCTGCGGTTTTCGCTTTGGGCCGGATAGGCGGGCGGCGGGCGAAGGAGATGCTGAGCGCAATGAGCGCCAGCGAAGACCCGGACGAAGTGCAGACGGCCGAGCACGCACTGGAAGAGGCCCTGTTCTACGGCGATGCCCAGAGTGTTCCTCTGTTTGATGAAACTCTTGAAGAATGGGACGATGAGGCAGATGACTGGGAGGCGTGGTGAATCTGAAGCTCAAGCGCCTGGTGCGTACGCACAGTTCCGAACAGTACGCACTCTTTGACTTGGCCCAGACAGATGAAGAAGATCAGCCGCTTACGATCGGTAAACTCGATCTTCACTACACAGGAGAGGGTACGTACGGAACGCTCCTGTTATGGGACATGGATTCGCTGCAACTCGAAGTTGAACGCAGGCGCATGTTCGTTCAGGCCCTGCTCAGTGAGTTGGTTCTGCCTATGGGGCTGCCCAACGAATTTGTGGTCGAATTCTTTGCTCCAAGCCTGGACGAATACGAAGTGTTCCACAATTTGGACGACGGAACCGACAGCCCTGCCGAAGCGTTTGAGCGGGCAGACTGACTGCGTTTGAACTGTGTCTGCGCCTCACTGCGCCAGCAATGCCTTCCGAGTGAAAGTACGCAAAGAGCGATGACGGACAGCGAACAGAGCAACTCTACATCTGAAAATGGCGGCACCTCCGCCGATTACCGCCGCATACTCAACGAGAGCGCCCGCCTGTTGCGCGCGAACCGGCCCGGCGAGGCCATCGCCGTGCTCGAGCCGCTGCAGGCCGACTTGCCCGACGACCCCGACATTGCCATTAACATGGGCGGCGCGCTGATTTTGCAGCGAAAGTGGGCAAAGGCGGTCGAAACCTTGAAAAGGGCGGTGGATGCTTCACCTGATAATGTCCTGCTGTGGACGAATCTGGCAGCCGCCTATCTGGGCCGGCTGGAAACGTCAGGTGCAAAGCACCAGGCGAGGGCTATTGCTGCCTACGAACGAGCGCTCTGGATTGATCCCTCCACACCAAACGTTCATTACCACTTGGGACTGATATACAAACAACAGGGAAACCTGAGCCGTTCTTCCGCCATGTTTCAGCGGGCCCTGGAGATCAATCCCAACGACCGCGACGCGCGTTATTGGATGGAAAAACTGAGTGACCAGCTGGTGGAAAGAGAACGCGAGAAAAGGGAGAGCCGCTACCAGCAGGGGCAACGGGACGGGAAACGCAGCGCCAACGGGCGCTCACCGGGTGAGGGCGGAGAGGGTTCGTAACAATGACGGCGGAGCCATCGGTATCGCCGCGCGCCACAGTTGACGAGAGGTCGTCCGTCAGTTCACAGCCCATACCCCGCTGGCGTGAGCGACCGGAACGCGCCGCCTGGATTGTCCTTCTTCTCTCCTTCGCACTCTTTCTATTCCTGGTCACGAGCATCCCTATGGCGGTTCGCAACCTCTACCATACGGCCGCCGCGAAACAGTCTCTCCAATTCGAGACCACGCTAGGCACAGTTCTCCTCTACCCGCCGAATTCCGACCAGCCGATTGCCCTTACAGAAAGACGCGAAGGCATCAGCGAAGGCAGCCGGTTGGAGACGGGCGCGGCGACCCAAGGCGTGTTGGGCCTGCCCGCAGGTGGCCAGAGTGATGAACTGATGGGAACGATTCTCCTCTATCCCAACTCGTCTCTTGAAGTTGAAATGAGCCGGCGCCCCTACTTTGCCGGCAGCAATGAACCCTATACTCTGCGCATCCGGGTTCAAGAGGGACAGGTGCGGCTGTTTACGCGCAGTGCATTCGACCGGCCGGTCGAAGTTCAGATCGAGACACCGCAAGGCGAGGCCCAGCTTGAGGAAGGAAACTACGCTTTCTTTGTCAAAGCGGATAGCAGCGAGATTGTTGTGAAACAAGGTGTGGCGAGGATTTTTCGGCCTGGACTGGAGCCGGTCGAGATCGAACCGGGTTTGCGCACGTGGATTCAAGCAGACGGGACGATATTGCCCGCAGTCACTGCGGTGCATAACCTGCTTCAGGACAGCGCTTTCACCAGACCTCTTGGGGAGGTGTGGGAAAGCTACACGCCGCCATATGTAACGCCGGGGACGGTTGACTTCATCGAGAAGGACGGTCGTCACGCAGCCCGCTTCTCATACAGGGGACCTGACCAGATGCATACCGAGATTGGAATACGCCAGGTAGTTGATCAGGACGTACACAACTACGACTCTCTGGTCGTGAAGCTGGACGTCAATCTGGACTGGCAGACACTGGCAGGCGCGGGAGAGCAGAGCTCTGAATTCCCCTTACGCGTCGAAATCACGTTCACGGACATCTTCGGCAAGGAACGAAGGTGGGGGCATGGCTTCTACAACATGGACCCGCTACCGGAATATCCGCTGTTTGGCGGCGAACAGATCCCACTGTTCAACTGGCATAGCTATGAGTCGGAAAACCTGATGGAACTGTTGGACGCGACACCGCCGGCCCACATCGATAGCATCAAGCTCTACGCCAGCGGCTGGAACTACCTGTCTTTCGCCAGCGACCTGGAACTGATCGTCGAATGACGCGCGGACAGAGCAAGGTCCGTTTTGGCTGGCTGGTGGCTTCAGTCGGCCTCTTTCTTTTTCTGGCCTCATTTCAACTGGGCTTGCCCGGTCTCCACTACGACGAAGCCAAAGAGGCGGGCGTCAACGCGATGGAGCTGCTCCACGGCACGCCCGTGACCGCGTTCCGCGGCGCGACTGCAACCGTTTTCGGCCTCGATCTTCCCTTGATGGTGCAGGACTACATCGGCGCCGTGAACGTTTATCTGGCAATTCCGTTTCTGGCTGTAACGGGCATCGGCGTACCCAATCTGCGCTTCTTGGCGTTGTCTCTGGCGGTCCTTGGGCTGCTTGCACTGGAGCGAACCGTATCGGAATGGCTGGCTCTCAGTGAACGCAGTGCCGCTCCCATGGCGCCTGTCGCCCCGGCCGCTCTGGCCTGCCTGACTCTCCTTGCCGCCGCACCCAGTTTCGTATTCTGGCAGCGACAGGGGATATTCGTTACAAACGCCACGTTTCCCTTTACTTTCGCCTGTATCTGGCTGGCGCTCCGCTGGCTACGGCTCGGGCAGAGGCGCGAACTGATTCTTTCGGCACTTTGCGGGGGGCTGGCGGTGTATGCCAAGCTGCTGGCGGCGTGGATAGTTTTGCCTTTCGGCTTGATGTGCGCCGGATGGTGGCTTTGGCAGCGGGGAAGGCGCCTGCTTGGCGCAGCTGCAGGGGAGAGCTACCGGATTCCACCTGCGGGGTCGCCAGAAGGCAGACTTGCGCGTCTGCGTCATCTTCGTCCCCTTGCCTTTCCTCTTGCAGCTGCTCTGGCTTTCGCGTTACCCCTTGTACCCCTCATTGTGTTCAACCTCAAGACGGGCGGCACATTGGCGACGATCACGCAGAATCTCGGTAGCAGCTACTATGGCGTTGACAACGCCGCCGTCTGGATGAACGCGACGGTGCGCTGGCAGCAGTTGCTCCAGACGTTGCGCGGTGACCATCTCTGGTATCTGGGAGCGGTCGAGCAGAACGCGCTGGCCCCCTGGCTGGCGTTGGTCCTGCCGGCGGCCGCTCTGGCCCGCCCCGCTGGCCGCGGTGTGGTCGGCCCGCCCATTCTGCTGCTGGCCGCGGCGTTCGCTGCCAGTCTGTTCACTGTCAGCGACCTGTTCGTCACCCACTATGCACTGCTTCACCCGCTGGCGATCGCCGTGACGGGCGCCGGCCTGCACGGACTCTGGCGAAGGTCCGTTTCCAGTGGCGGCACGGAGGCCCACAGAGCCCGACAGGCTGACGTCAGAGACGGCAAGCGACGGGCGAGAACCAGAATCTGGTGGTGGGAAGCGCTGCGCGACACGGGCTCACGCCCCCTGATCAGACTGCTTTTCGGACGGTTGACTGTTCTCCAGATCTTACTTGCCGTCCTTGTCGGCGCCGGCGTGCTGTTCGAGCTGCGGGCAACGGCTGCCTACCACGCCGCGCTGACGCGCAGCGGAGGCCTGGTAGACCATTCGGACGCCTCCTACCATCTCGCCTATGACCTGCGCCACGGCGGATTGGGCGCCCCCATCGTTCTTGACTGGGGGATGGAGGCCCCGGTCCGGTTTCTGAGTGCGGGCAGCGTCAGGCCGATTGAGGTATTTGGCTACAGCTCCCTGTCCGAGCCGGACGAGGCGTTTATCCGGCGAATTGAACCGTTCCTGGAAAATGTTGACAACGTCTACCTCCTGCGCGCTCCAGGGAATGAGCTCTTCCAGGGAAGACGTGAAGTTTTGGAGCGCCTGGTCGGTGAGAGGGACGGCCGCCTGGAGCGCGAACAGGTGTACTCCCAACAGGACGGTACACCCCTTTACGAACTCTGGCGGGTCCACTACTGAGGCCTAGCGCGGTTTCCGGCTTCGTCCCCGGACCGGTTGGATTGTCTGAGCGACAGCCTTCACTGGCGGAGCCGACGCAGAAGGTAAGCGGGAGGAGGCGAGAAGCCCAGCCCCAACGGGTGCATGCCAGATTTGGGGTGGGAACAGTCTGGCGGGGATTCAGTGCCAGCGGTGGCTGGGGTTGTTTGCCGTCTTTGGGCGAAACGCAGTGCGTGTGCCTGGCCTGGCCGTACGGTGGAATTCGTCAGTCGGGGGTGCGAGGGCAGGCACATGGCCAGCACGTACGGGGATCTGATGGGACTGGCGGGACGTGGTCTGGCCAGGTACCTTCGATTAGGCACCTGTTACGAATATCGACACCCGGTCAACCAGGCATGTTGTAGGAGAGGGGGCGTTGCGGGGGCGGAGCCCCCGCACAAGGGAGGGCCGAATAGGCCCGACCGCCCAAATGCGAGTAGAGATTGAAGAGGAGAGAGCTGCTGGTTCCTCTGCCAAAGATCGGTACGCGGACAGGTCCTGACCAGGGCGCTGCCAGAGGATTGCGAGAGCTCACCCCCATTTTGGGATGCACCCGCCCCAACTTTCCGGTTGAGCATATCTGATATAGCTGATAGAATGTGGACGCGTCAAGGCGTAGTCGTTCACTGACGAAAAATGTTCAGTCGCGTTCCGTCCAATGTACACCAGAGCAATGCCGACGCCGCCCTGACCCAGCACGCCCGGGTCCGTCCGGAAGGATTTGGTTATTTGCGCGTGATCGCCCAGATGGGGCGGATGCGGGCGATCCCAGCGCTGCTTACGCCTGTCCTATGGGGTGCGGCCGCGGCCCGCTGGCAGTTTGGGGACATCAGTCTCTGGTGGGCAGCCGTGCTGGTGCTGACTTACAGTGCACTGGCTCTGTCCTGCAACTATCTCGGCGCGTATGTGGACTACAGACGCCAGATTCGGCGCGAAGGGCAGCAAGCTACGGGGGCAAACGTGCGGCATGCGACAAGGCCGTCCCCGGGGTGGCCGTTCGACGGCTTTGACTGGATGCAACAGGGCCTTCTGCGGCCGGCAACATTTCTCAGCCTTGGCCTGATGTCAGGGACGATCTATGCGCTTGCGGCGCTCTGGCTCGGGATTTTCACCGACTGGCCGGTCTGGTTTTTCGCGCTGATCAGCGGGTTGATGTGCAGCGTGTCACTGTGGTCTGCCGTCCGCTTCGCCCGCAGATTCTGGTGGATCGGCGACCTTGCCTATTGGTTGGGACTGGGTGTCATCCCACTGCTGGGGACCTACTTTGTTCTGACAGGGACGATCACCCGCCTCGTCCTGCTGCTTGCTTTCGCTCCGGCGACGTTCGCGTGGCTGGCATATCAGTCCTACGGCTTTTATAGTTGGCATCGAGACTGGCGTCTGCGCAGGCGCACGCTGGCCGTTGTGTTCGGGCCCGAACGGGGCCTGGACGTCGCCGCGATAATTTCCATTGCCGGATTTATCGCTCTGATTCTGCTGATGGCATCCAGTGCTGTGCCCGTGTGGACGATTCTCGTTCTTGGGGCCTTTCCCCTTTTCCTGCGGGCATTCGCGCGGGCACGAGTATGGCCCTTCTCGCGACAGGCCGGGATCGGTACTGTCGAAAACGCCATCAACGCGGTGATACTGGCGGGATTGCTGTGGCTTGTGCCGATGTGGTTCATCTGATCTTGGTTCGAGTTTGCACAGCACAGGCCGGCAATGTAGCCCGAGGCGAGCCGGTTTGGCGGAAGGCAAATACGCATCGCTATTTCAAGACCGGGCCAGTCACCAACCGACTGCGTTGAGGCAAAGTCGATCCGTGTGGCGTAACACTGCGGTCTTTCTGGCAGATTGACCGGTACGTTCCGATTAGCTTGCAGATTCGATCCATGGCAGAACTAACCCGCAAAGAGTTTTATGACTTAGCCGACCAGTGCCGGGAACGCGCGCTGGAATTGGCCCACTTTGACCAGAACAGGGTCAACCGCAATCAGTGCCGACGTTTCAACTTGTGGCTGGCACGTTTGAAGACCTACGATCAGTTGGCTCCGGGCGTGCAGGACATCAGCGCGGCCCGCCCTATCACCCGGTATGATCTGATGGCGGCGGCGGTTGTGCTCTGGCTCGTTTCGCTGTTTCTGCTGCGCGAGCAGCTCAGCGTAGGCGGAAACAGGATTCTTGCGTTCGGCGCCTGGGGATTGGTGATTCTACTCTACTTTTTGCCGGAATCACTCTATGCGACGACCGTCGAACTGTTGGAAGCAAAGGTCCTGCGCGTGGTGGAAGTGCTGGAAGAGCTGTTGATTTCGCAGGAGATGGAGGTGACGGAGGCGGTATTCTTCAAGATCAAGGAGAACCTGAACACCGCCCGTCGCGAGCTGCGTCAGCAGATACATCTTGCCCACCGGCGTTGAGCGCCAGTTATTTCCCCAAGCACAGTCTGAAGTCTCTCCTATTCCTCAATTGCGGCGTACCCAGCAAGTGCCAGCTAAGTGTACCCCCATCCGACACAGGATGCCGACGGCCTTCTTGTCCGGATGCACAGTTTTGCCGCTGTGTTCGGACAGTTGCGAGTGCGTTACCCGAACGGATGGACCTGCTATGCCCTGCTGACAGGCACATTACGTGTGTCGTCCCACCTGGCCGCTATGCATTGTTTCGCCTGGGAAAATAGTACGTCCACACCGGCATACCGTTCTCCCGGCACCAGTGTTCGCGGTGCGTGGGCCGGTAGGGCCCGACACTGCCGGCCAGCTCCGGGCGGTGTTTGCCGAAGGCAGGGTGATGGGAGAGCAGATGGCGCACCAGTTCTCCATACTGTTGCACGTCGGTCTTGAGGTGCAGGTATCCGCCCGGACGCAGTTTGGCTGCCAGCAGATCGACAAACGGCGGCGAGAACAGCCGCTTGACCTTGTGCTGGGCCTTCCACCAGGGGTCGGGGAAAAGGACGTGGACGACGTCGACGCGTCGATTTGGTATCGCCAGCTGCAGGCCCACTCTGGCGTCGTCGTCGCTCAGCCACAGGTTTTCCAATCCCTGGCACTCCAGGCGGCGAAGCGCCAAGCGAACTGCCTTTGTCTTAACTTCAAAGCCGACGAACAGTCGCTCAGGTATGCGAGTCGAGCGGTCGAGAAGGAAGTCGCCGCGACCGAAACCAATCTCAATTTCGAGCGGGCTTGGACTGGCGATTTGACGGCGGAAACGCTCGCCATTGGCGATGCGGGGATCGTCAAGGGCCAGGGCGCGCACAATAGACCGGTCCATCGCCCAGGAAGGCAGGGTGTCTGAATTGGGTCGCCGCCTGGGGTCGCCGCCGATGAGGCCTTTGCCGGCCTGCCAGTCGGCGTAGTGCCTTGCCCTTTGCTGGGGCGTCAACTCCTCCCAGGAAAAGTCCATTCGGCCCTGGGAAAAGGAGGTGGGACTGTAGTCGAGAGAAGCCCTGCTGCTTTCGGTCACCGCGTTCGAGTGATGTTCGAGGCCGGCCCTGGGTAGGGGGAGACGAATCAACGGCCCGTACCGATCATGCGAGTTTTCGCTGAATTGTATCCCGCACGATATCGGCGTCGGGGGGCAGATAGACCGGCGGGTTGGCCAGGTCGCTTTCCACCTCCGCGAGTGTGCCCTCGTGGTAGCCGATCTTAAAGGGCGTGAATTTCAACCCGTGGGCGGTGCTGACAACGATCACGCGCTGGTGGCCCTGCACGACCTCCCGTTGCAGGAGCTTGAACAGTGCGGCCAGAGCGGTCCCGGTATGGGGACAGGTGTACATACCGGTGGCGTCCGCCATGGCCGAGGCCGCGGCCATTTCGTGTTCATTTACCTGCTCGACGATACCGTCGGTCTCCTGAATAGCTTGCACGGCCTTCTCGTAGCTGACGGGATCCCCGATCTGGATGGCGGAAGCCAGGGTCGATTGGGCATCCACGCTCACTTTGCGGCTGAATCCGTTCAGATAGCTGAGATAGAAGGGGTTGGCCTTGGCGGCCTGGGCTGCGACCAGGCGAGGCAGACGGTCGATAACGCCCAGATCCCGCATCAGCTGCAGCCCCTTGTAGATGGCGCTGATATTGCCCAGATTACCAACGGGGATGATGATCCAGTCCGGTACTTCCCAGTCGAACTGCTGCACGATTTCGATGCCGACCGTCTTCTGGCCTTCGATGCGCAGGGAGTTCATAGAGTTGGCCAGGTAGATAGAGGAGTCGGGGCTGTCGCCGTCGTGGGTGATCTCGCGAATGACGCGCATACAGCCGTCGAAATCTGTGTCGAGGGCCAGTACAAATGCGCCATTGGCGATGGGTTGAATCAGCTGCGCGGGGCTGACCTTGCCTTCAGGCAGGAAGATGACGGCGGGGATGCCGGCCGCGGCGGCGTAGGCGGCCAGCGCGGCGCTGGTATCACCGGTGCTGGCGCAGGCCACGGCCCTGACCGGAACACCCTCGTCCCGCATCTGCTTGACAGCGCTGACCAGAACAGTCATGCCGAGGTCCTTGAAGCTGCCTGTGTGGCTGTTTCCGCACAGCTTGACCCACAGATCGGAGAGACCAATCTGCTGGCCCAGCCGCTCGGCCCAAAAGAGGTTGGAATTGCCTTCGTACATGCTGACCACGTTGTCGTCAGCGATGGTCGGCATGATCCACTCTTTCTTGCCCCATACACCGCTGCCATAGGGCCATTCGGTGGTTCCGACGCGGCCGTCGAAGAGCTGCTTCCAGTCAGCGGCGGAGCGCTCACGCAGGGCGTCAATGTCGTGCTCTACCTCCAGAAGGCCTCCGCACCGCGGACAGGTATAGATTACATCAAATATCGAATATGTACCGGCGCAGCCCCGAAAACAGCGAAAGTGGGCATTGTACTCGGTCATTGCTTTTCACCACAGCGCCGGCGCACTCTCGCGCACGCTCGGCAACAAACTCGTCTTCTCCCCGCGCTTACAGGGAAAGAGGAACGATTGAATTTCGGCTAGTACTGGAACACTTTTCTTGCACTACCTGAATGTTCACCTGCCAGGTGCAGGGCGAAAAAATGCCGTTGTCAGGGCGGCGAGCCGCCGTTCCACAGCAGGCGCAGCCATATTTCTTGTATAGCACAGATGATCAGTGTAAACAACAGTTGCGGGCCGCGCGCAGGCCCCAACGCAGCCTGCCGGTTCGAGACAGAATCATTTCAACCGTTTGCTGAACTCGGCGGTCAGTGCGGGGACGGTCTGGAACAGGTCGTCGACAATGCCATATTTGGCGCGCTGAAATATGGGGGCGTCCGCGTCCTTGTTGATGGCGACGATTATCTTGCTGTTCCCCATGCCGGCCAGGTGTTGGATGGCGCCCGAGATGCCGCAGGCGATATAGAGGTCCGGCCTGACCGTCTTGCCGGTCTGTCCCACCTGGTGCTTGTAGGGGATGTAGCCTGCGTCGACCGCGGCCCGGCTGGCACCGAGGGCTGCGCCCATCGTGCCGGCCAGTTCGCCGACGAGCTCGAAGCCCTTCTGCGGGTCCTCGGCAACACCGCGGCCACCTGAAACGATGATATGGGCATCGGTCAGGCTGATTTCGCCGGCATCGGCGGCGCGGAAATCGCTGATCTTCAGGCGAATATCATCTTCGTTCGCTTCGACATTCAGGTTTTCCACTTCACCGGTCGCGTTGGCTGGCGCCGGCATAGGAAAGGAGCGCGGGCGCACGCTGGCGACCGCCAGCGGACTCTCGAAATGTATCCTGGCCTGAATGTTGCCCGAATAGATGGTACGGCCGGCGACAAGCCTGCCGTCTTCCACCCACAGATCGGTTGCATTTGCAGCGATGCCGGCGTTTCGGCGGCAGGCTACCGTCGCGGCCAGAACACCACCGCGAATCGAGGCATTGGCAAGGAATGCGACCGCGCCGGTGCGCTCTACCGCCTGTTCGGCGATGGCGGCATAGGGTTGCAGCCGAAAGTGGGCCAGGTTGGATGCGGTCGCGGCAACGACGAGATCGGCCCCGTAGGAAACAGCCTGCTGCGCGGCTGCGCCGACGTCGTTGCCGATCAGAAGGGCGGCGACGCCGGCGCCCAGCTCCCGGCCCAGCTCTTTCGCCTTGGCCAGCAGCTCCCAACAGTTGGACACTGCCTGTCCGTCATTCTGTTCAATCCAGACGAGAATCGTCATCGTCATCCCTTTCTCCAACAAGACGTGCGGAAGGATTGAGGGCAGATTGCCTCTGCTGCTTCCCCTTACGCCAGTCTAAATGACTCTTTCAGCCATCAGAGCATCGGCCAGTTGGGCGGCCTTTTCCTCGACACTGGCGCCTTCGAAGATACGCACCTGTACGTCCTCCGGCTCCGGCTTGTTCAGATCGGTCCAACGGGTCGTGTGTGAAGGACCAACATCCAGATCGTCCCGCCCCAGGGTGGGTATCGCGGCGCGGCTGGCTTTGCGGATACCCATAAAGCTGGGATAACGGGGCTCGTTGATCTCTTTGGCCACACTGATTACAACCGGCAGAGGAACCTCGACCGTCTCCTGCCCTCCTTCGAAGACCTGTTCCGCGATCAGTGTGCCATCGACAATATCAACGATCCTTGTTACATTGACCAGCAGATCCCAGCCCAGCTTGCATGCGACACCGGCGTAGATGACGCCGCTGTTGCCATCCACGCTCATCTTGCCGGCCAGCACGAGCTCCACATCTTCCCCACCGCCCGCCTTCTTGACTGCGGCGGCCAGGGCCTCGGCGGTCGCCCACTCGTCTCCCCCGTCTATGACGCTCTCATCTACGTGCACGGCGCCATCCACGCCCATCGCCAGCGCGTGCTTCAGGGCGTCGATTTCGCCTTGGCGTCCCAGGGAGATCGCGACCGTTTCGCAGCCGAACCTGTCGGAAAGGTCGATCGCCTCCTCCACGGCAAACTCATCCCAGGGGTTGATAACCATCGTCGCCTGCAGTTGGCCGGACTCCGCCTCGGCCACCGTAACCTTTGGCAGCTCGGCGGTATCCGGTGTCTGCTTGATTAGCACAGCTACGTTCACGCGGCGCTCCTTTCTGTGAACCTCAAACCGGCCACACTGCCTCCAGAGTGTATGGACCCTGATTGGGCGAGCTGATTGCAGTGGCGCGTTCTACTGCCAGGAATCCGGGTCGTAGGCCGGCATGGGACAGCGCAGAGGACGGTCCTCGCGCATGCCCAAGGTGTATGCGGCCTGCATCAGCGTGTGGATCTGGCTGGTGCCCTCGTAGATCACTGCGCTCTTTGTATTGCGCAGATGCCGTTCCACGTTGTACTCATCGGAATACCCGTAGGCGCCATGGACCTGGACGGCGTTGTCGGCGGCCCGGCGTGCAGCTTCGGTGCAGAACCACTTGGCCATGCTTGTCTCCCGCGTATTGCGGATTCCCTGGTTCTTGAGGGTTCCGGCCTTCCAGACCAGCAGCTCGCCGATGTCCAGGTCCTGCTGCATGTGGGCGATCATCTGCTGGACGAGCTGGTGTTCAGCGATCGGTTTGCCGAAGGTCCGGCGCTGCAGGGCATACTTGACCGACTCGTCGATGCAGGCGCGGACAATGCCCACCGATCCGGCTGCGACGCCGAAGCGAGCGTTGTCCAGGCAGCTCATCGCAATCTTAAAGCCTTCCCCCTCCTCACCCAGCCGGTGACCGGCAGGCACGCGCACGTCCTGCATGTTGATCCAGCCGGTATTGCTGGCCCTGACGCCCATTTTGCCTTCAAGCGTGCCGGTGGTGAGGCCCTTCCAGCCGCGCTCCAGGATGAAGGCGGAGATGCCGCGCGCGCCCTGGTCCGGCTGCGTTTTGGCGAAAACGAGGAACCGGTCGGCCACGTCCGCCAGTGTAATCCACATCTTCTCGCCGGTGAGGACGTATTCCTCTCCCTGGCGAACGGCACGGCTCTGGAGCGACGCAACATCCGACCCCGCGCCCGGCTCGGTCAGGCCAAAACAGGCGATCTGGTCGCCGCTGGCAAGGCCGGGCAGAAAGGTCTCCTTCTGCTCTTCCGTTCCCCACTGGAATATCGGCAGGGCGTGCAGCGCGAGATGGACCGCGACCGTCTCGCGCACGGATGAGTCCCCGTATTCCAGCGCTTCGGACACGATGCCCAAGGAGAGAAAGTCCATCCCGGCGCCGCCATAGCGGGCGGGCAGACAGATGCCAAGAAAGCCGAGTTGGGCCATCTTGGGCAGCAGTTCGAAAGGGAAAGTGTGTTTGCGATCGTGCTCAGCAATGATCGGCATGACCTCATTGCGGGTGAAGTCATAGGCCATCTTGCGGACCAGATTGTGCTCTTCCGTGTACAGCAACTCGGTTGCAGAAGCCATTCGATTGGTCCTTTCCCGACTGCCGGCATGGGCGTGAGCCGCGGACGGCAAAGGCAGGATTCCATGATGTTTCGAAGAAAAAGGCGGAGACGCCTTTGTCTCCGCCGAAGAAGAGGATTACCCCTCTTCGGCGCGCCCAACAGCGGCGCGCCAAATTAAAAATAATATGGCGTTCAGTATAGCAATAGTTCGAGAACTTTCAAAACAGAGGGCGCGCATTTGGTGCATCCCAGATTTGGGGTGGGAACAGTCTGGCGGGGAATCAGTGCCAGCGGTGGCTGGCGTTGTTTACCGTCTTTGGGCGAGACGCAGTGTAGGCGCCGGGCCCGGCCGTACGGTGGAGTCCGTCAGTTGGAGCGGGTGCGAAGGCAGGCACATGGCCGGCACCTGCGGGGATCTGATGGGACTGGCGGGACGTGGTCTGGCTGGACACCTTCGATTAGGCACCTGTTACGAATATCGACACTCGGTCGACCAGGGATGTTGTAGGAGAGGGGGCGTTGCGGGGGCGGAGCCCCCGCACAAGGGAGGGCCGAATAGGCCCGACCGCCCAGAAAGGCAGTGGTCGGTGGTCAGTAGTCAGTGGTCAGAGACGGCGCTTATTCTGGCGGAAACTGGAATGGGAACTGACCATGGCTTGGGTGTCTCGAGAGAGACGAAAGTTCGCCCCAATATTGGGATGCACACGGCACATCAGGCACAGGGGTAGACGGTTGCGGCCCCCCGTCAAGTCAGGGGCGAAGCTGCATTTGGGGCTGCCCCTCTTGGCGGGCTGGCAGGAATCGTGGGATGCGGACCTGGTGCTGGTTGCAGGAGTTCCTGCCGGTAGAACTGGTGATGTCTGCATTTGAATGCATCGCCGACATTAACCTACACTAAGTTCATGGACTGGCGCTATGCACTATTTGCAGGGCTGACTCTGCTCATTACCGCGGTAGTCGGCTACGGCTCGTATACAACGGCGCGCCTACTGCGCAACTGGCAGCCGCAAGTGAACCTGCTGCTGCTCCCGGCTGAGAACGTTCTCCGGGGTATCATTTTGGTAATTTGCTTGCTGCTGGGCAGGGGTAGCGGTCTGCCGCTGGAGACGCTGGGGTGGCAGATTCCCGACGCCGGGTCCCAGATAGTGACGGGCGGGCTGGCGGGCCTGGGACTGGCTCTACTGTTCGCGGGGATGGGGCGGTTTGTAACCCGCTACACCGATACCAGGTTTTACCGCTCGATTATGGCGCTTGTTGTCCCTCGCAGTCGGAGGGAGGCAGGCTTGCTGCCCTTCGCCCTGCTATTGAGCGTATTGTTCGAGGAGGTCCTGTTTCGCAGCCTGCTGATCGGCGGGCTTTCTCCCCTGCTGCCTACGGCCTGGTTGGTCATAGGCTTCAGTGTGGTCTTCGGTCTTCTCCACAGTCCGCAGGGAGCGTGGGGCATCGTCGGCGCGGGGTCGGCCGGCGCGATATTCGGGCTCATGTTTGTCTGGCATCAGAGTCTGCTCACCCCGCTTGTCGCCCATTTCGTTGCCAACGGTGTGCAGATATGGCTGGCAAGTATGGAGTTTGACCCGTCTTCAACTTCCTGACGAAAGATGCCAGACAGTGAAGGTTAGTAAAAGCGAGGCTGGTTCAGGCAAACGGGCGGGGCCGGCATCGAGACGCGAGGGGGCGCAGCTACTCCGTCGTCCTGGGGACCTTTTCATAGATCCCGCGCAGCCCATTCAGCCGGATTCGCAGGACTTCGCGCACCATATTGATTGTATCGAGAAGGGGATTGATGCGGCTTTCAGCCATGTAATACCAGTTGATCGGCACTTCGACAAGGTTCAGGCCGCGGATGCGGCTTATGTACAGGACTTCGGGGTCAAACCCCCAGCCGTCGATAGTCTGGTGAGGGAAGACCTGGGCAGCCGCCTCGCGGGTAAACATCTTAAAGCCGCACTGGGTGTCCTCGATCCCCGGCATGATCAGCCTCTGCACTACGTAGTTAAACACGCGCCCCATCAGATGGCGATAGAAGGGCTCGTTGTAACGTACCGCGCCGGCTATCTCGCGGCTTGCAATGGCGACGTCGAAGCCATCCGGATCCAGTTGCGGCGGCAGAAATTTCGCGACCTCTTCAATGGGCATTGAAAGGTCGGCGTCACAGATAAACAGGTAGTCCCCCTTGCCTTCGAGCATTCCCGTCTTCACAGCTGCACCCTTCCCCGGTGCACTGTGCAACAGCTTCAGTGTGAACGGATCTGAAGCTGTGACCTTTTTCGCAAAGTCAAGCACGACAGCGCTGGTCTCGTCGGTCGAACGGTTTTCCACCACCAGAATCTCAGTCGCAAACGGCTGACTCCGCAGATATTCAGCGATCTTTGTGAGGGAATCGGGAAGACGCTGGGCTTCGTTATAGGCGGGAATAATGATAGTCAGGAAAGGGCGCGACACGGAGTACTCCTCGGCCGATTGGGTCGCAACGAAAACAGTCTGGCTGTGGTCCGAGAAGTTTCCGTGTGACGGGTCGGGCGAATCGGGGATTCCTATTTGTAGTTCACCTGCAGAAGTTTCGCCGGGCACAGCTACTCAACTCGGGTCAGGCTGTCAGGCTCAGGAGAGCCAGAAGCGAAAGGGCTTGTACAAGCAGCGAACCGGTCCAGAACAGGTAGGCGCCGGAGTGTTGACCTTGAAGCTTCATCCACAGGCCTGCCAGCGTATTGGTCACATATGTCAGGAGGCCGATGACAGGAAGCAAGAATAGTGCGTTCTTTGGCCTGATGCTGTCGGGCACACCTTGCCGATTGTAATGAAACACGAGCGCTTCCGGCAAATCCGGGAACCGGATCATGAGATAGCCAAATAGGGCGAGACAGCCGATCAGCCCGGCCAGGAGCAGCCAGCGTGCCGCAGCCGACTCGGTCGCCAGTGCATAGTAGTTGGTGGGCTGCTCGCGCTCCATGGGCAAAGTGCGCGACAGGCCGAGGCGGTTCAGGGCTTGCAGTTCTTCCAGAAAGCCGACCGGGTCATCGGGGGAAATCGCAAAGATGCCGCCGTCAGTCTCGATGAGCAGACATTGGTCGAGTGGAACGCTGGCCAGGCGCACCAGCTTTCGCCCTTCTCCTCCTTCTACGATACGTACAAAGGGGGACGGCCAGTCCAGCAAGGAGGGCCGCGAGGACATCTCGCCAACGCCTTCGACGATGCGGCGTATGCTGTGAAGCGGGATGACCTGGCTGGTGCCGGCCCAGCGGACTCTCAGGGCGTTGCGGTCAAGCCAGTACTCCAGGTTGAAGGCGCCCCAGGTACGCGTCGTCAGATGGACAATGACAGGCAGCGTGGCGAGAAAGACCAGAAGGAGCAGGAAGCTCCCCCAGCCGACCGGTTTCAGCGCCACCCAGGCCAGCAGGACTGCATCGCTCAGGAGCAACCAGCAGAGAGCAGCCAAGCCCTGCCACCGGGACCCATCCGAAGGTGGTGTGTACACCATCCGTGACAAATTGAAAACTCCCGCGTCGCCCCCGAAAGCGACGCCAAATGCAGACAGCATCCGGAACGTTACAGGCTTGTCGTATCCGGTAGCGTTTCGATACGCTGCACACCAGAATAGATGCCCTTGCGGAAGTGTAAATGCGAAGGGCCTGATGGCTGCCTCTGCGATGTCCTGGCCGCACTTAATGGGGCAGCGGCCAAGACCCCTCGGTCAGGTCGGCCAGGACTTCATGCCGCGTGAGATCTATGCCAAGCGGGGAGATGCTGACATAACCGCTTTCGATAGCGCCAAAGTCGCTGCCGGCGTCGGCGATGCCGGTTGGGACTTCGCCCCCGAACCAGTAGTATGGCTTGCCCCACGGATCATCGCGGGCGACCAGTACATCCCCGTAGATGCGCCTTCCCAGAAACGTGTAGCGCAGGCCGTGGATCTGATCGGCCGGACGCCGAGGCACGTTGACATTGAGCATTGTCTGCGGGGGGAGCGGCCGGTCGAGCGCGGCTGCCGCCAGGGAGCGGGCATAGCGGGCAGCGTTTTGCCAGGCGTCGACATCGGCGATCTCGAAGCCTTCCACGGGCCCGGTGCTGAATGCAAGGGACGGTACGCCCATCACCAGCGACTCCAGCGCCGCGGCTACGGTGCCGCTGTAGAGAACGTCGCAGCCGAGGTTGAAACTGTCGTTGACGCCGCTGACGACCAGGTCGTAACCGTCTCTCGGTTCTCCCGCGGCCAGTTGCGTAGATGAGCTGTCCGGCGCGTGCGGCGCGCCGAGAATTGCCAGAGCCACGCAGTCGGAGGGGGCGCCGCTGCAGGCATAGACGCGACGGCCGTCCGGCCAGATGATCGGCGCGATGCGCAGTGGCTTGTGCAGCGTCTTTGGGTGCCCGGCCGCGCTCCAGTTTCGCTCCGGAGCAACGACGGTAATGCTTCCCAGATCATCTAGGGCCTTCGCCAGAACGCGAATGCTCTCTGCGTGAATGCTATCGTCATTGGTAATAAGGATCTTCGGCATTGCTGCGACTGTCTGCAATCTGCTATGGCGAGCAGCCGGGGTGCGCGCCGGTCACCGGTCAGGCAAGGGTTGTCGGACGTAGACCTGCACTTCCTCGCTTTCGGTCTCATTGCCGGCGCGATCGAAGGCGCGTACCTTGATGAGATGCCGCTCCAGATAGATGCCGCTGCCAGAGTAGATCGCGGCAAATCCGTCTTCAAATTCACGAATCCGGCCGGGGCGGATATCTTCGTCGTCCGATTGAAATGCGGGCCAGTTCTGCGTTTCGGGTGACTCGACCTCTTCATAGCGAAGCTCGAGCGGCCAGCGCTCGTTGTAGGGGGCAACAGTACGCGTAATGAACCAGGTCTCGTCGATGGCAAACTCGACGCGGTCCATCGCCCATTCGTCGTTGACGAGGGCGTTGATGTTGATCTGCTCATCCTCGTTCATCACGTAGAGGGCGTCCGGTTCCGGATCGCTGATCTCCACGGTCGGCGGCGTATTATCGATGGTGATGGGAGCGTCCCAGGTGCGCACGTTGCCGCCATGATACCTGACCGTCAGCCGCAGCGTATATTGTCCTTCCTCAAGTCCTTCGGTATTGAACACCTCCAGCAGGCCGTTTGCGTGCTGCTGCCCGTGTTCCGGGCCGATCTGTGTCCACTGTGTAGGTGCGAGGCCGTTTCCGAATTCGAGGCGATAGTTGGCGAAATTTCCCCCGCGGGCGTTGCCGAGAATCTCGACCTGGCCGCCTATGTAGCCGCCGGGCGGGGGGAACGTGATGGCAACATCCGGATCGAAATCGATAAAGTCCTCCGGACTCTGGCCCTGGGGCGGCTGTTCAATGCCGCTGCTGATTACCCAATCTTCGGCTTCAGGCGGAAGAATGAGAAAGACCTTGGTCTCGCGTTCCTCTCCCGGTGTGGAGGCCCTGGCAAGGAGTCCATTACGTCTGTCGATTTCGAAGGGCTGCCACAAGTTGTCGACGACCTTTGGCTCAGTGCCGGCGATGAACAGCTCTACTCTCTGGCGCTGGCAGTCGTCCGAGGGCTGCAGGCCGCTCGGCTGACAGACCGTCTCGGCGACGACATTGCGGGGACGTTCATACCAGCGGTAGGGGAGCCCTTCGTGGTAGCGCACCATCACGCTCTTCCAGATGGGCGCTGCGCCGGACGCGCCGGTTACGTTGTTCATCGACTCGTTGTCGGTATTCCCAATCCAGACGCCGACGGTCAACTGTGGTGTAAACCCGACCGTCCAGGCATCCTTCCAGCCGTTGGTCGTTCCCGTCTTGGCGCTGACCCTGCGGTCGGGAAGCACGAGATTGTTATTAATGCCGAACATGGGAGAGCGGGCCACGTTATCGCTCATGATGTCGGCGAGAATAAACTGGGCGTCGGCGCTGATGATGCGCTCCTGGTCCGGGCTGTCATATCTGCTCAGCACTTCGCCTTCGGTGTTGTGGACCTGCAGGATCGCGACGGGGTCCAGGTTGCGAAATCCGCTGCGCCGGGATTCCGGTGGAACAGGCTTGCCGGCCATGACGCCGCCGTTCGCCAGCACGCTGTACGCGTAGGTGTGGTCCAACAGAGTGACCTCGCCGCCTCCCAGCACCAGGTTTAGGCCATAGTAGTTGAGTCCGCGGTCGAGGCCGTTGATGCCCATCTGGTGGGCTGTGCGCAGGGCGTTGGCTACGCCAACCTGGTGCATGACACGAATGGCCGGGATGTTGAGCGATTGGGCGAGGGCGTCGCGCAGCCCGACAGGTCCGTGGTAGAGACGGTCATAGTTTTCGGGGACGTACACTGAGCCGTCGTTCTGCTGAAATGCAGTACGCACGTCCAGGATCATCGAGGCCGCGTTCATGCCCTGCAGAAGGCCGGTCAGATAGACGTAGGGCTTGAAACTGGAACCGGGCTGCCGTTCCGAAATAGCGACATTGACCTGCCCGTCGATCTCATCGTTGTTGTAGTCCAGTGAACCGACCATAGCCAGAATCTCACCGGACTCCGGCTTGATGACGACGACGGAGGCGTTGTTTACGTTCCTGTCCTGTTCATTCAGCCTGGCGATATGGTCGCGGGCTACCTGTTCCGCGTATTTCTGCAGCTCGACGTCCAAGGTCGTGTAGACGGTGAGCCCCTCTTTCCAGATACGATAGGGGTCGTCGGCCGTGTTGAATTCGTCTTTGATGCGCTCGAGCGCGTAGAGAGCGAAGTGGGGCGCCGTGACGATATCGAAGCGCTCAGCAACCGAGCCCCGCAGATCCAGCTCCTGGACAAATGCCGCGTCGGCTTCGGCCTGATCGATATAGCCGGCATCGACCATGACCTGCAACGTCACGCCCTGGCGAATTTTGGCGTCCTCGGGATTATCGATTGGATTGAGCGCCGGGAACTGGGGGATGGGCGCAAGCATGGCGGCTTCGGCGACGCTGAGATCGGTGACGCTTTTGCCAAAATAGACCTGACTGGCCGCCTCGATTCCATAGGCCAGGTTGCCGTAGAAGTTGTAGTTGAGATACCACTCCAGAATCTTGCCCTTGTCGTAGCGCCGCGTCACCTCCATCGCCAGGATGACTTCCTTGAGCTTGCGGGCGTAGGACTGCTGGGTCCGTTCCTCCACCGGGATCACCACATTCTTGATCAGCTGTTGGGTGATCGAGGAACCGCCCTGCACGCTGCCGCCCTGCAAATTCGAGACGAAGGCCCGCATCAGACCACGCACGTTTATGCCGGGATTGTCCCAGTAGTTGTGGTCTTCAAGCGCGACCGCGGCCTGTATGACTGCGGGCGACATCTCGCGCAGAGGCATGTAGGTGCGGTCACCGCGGAAGGGGCGAGGGTCTACGCTTTCGTAGAGAAGGTGCTTGCCGGTACGGTCGTAGAAGCGGATGGTCTCGAATTTTTCCTGCTCGCGTTCGATCACGCCGGCGTCGGGCAGTTGCGCGGCATAGAAGGTATAGATGCCAAAAACGCTGGCAACCGCCACACCAACTGCGCCGCCAAAGGCCAGGAAAATGGCGAGGAGAATAGCGGCCGTCCCCTGGAACAACCACAACCAGGGCCGGGCGTGGTTGGATTTGGCCCGCTGACGCCGCCGCCTTTGTGCCAGAATGCGGGCGGGTCTGCTAACTCCTCCCGGGCCCGACAGAGGGCGCGATCTACGATCTATCTCAGCCACGCCGTTCAACCTTTTTCGTGCTGCGGCAGGCGGCGTCTACAGTACTCACGTTCACTCGAATACCTCTTTCGAAGCGCTCTGGTCCTTTCCTTCGATGCCGTAAGCAGTTTTTTCTGGCTGTCATTTCCAGCATTCTAGCACTGGCCCAAAGCCGACCCAAATTGTACCGAGATGCATCCGACCGGCGTAGGGAGGCCTATGAACGCTGCGCCCCCTGGCTGGCGGCGAGGATAAACCTACATCTCTCCTGCCCCGTCTGGCATCACCGCGGTGAATGCCGATTAGCCAACCTTTTCAAGTACGAGAAAGTGACTGATGCCGAATGCTGCAAGAGGAGTTTGCTCCAGGGAGTAGGTGGCCTCTCGCAGGAATCGCCCCATGGCCGGGCGGCGTGCATTGATGCCGTCGTAGCCGGGAAAGATCTGCGTGAGCCGTCGAACAAGCACGGGCAGCCCGATGAACAGTTCCAGCAGGCTGCGGCGGGTATAGGCGCGCACGTGGGGCGCAAGTTGATTGCGCCAGGGGTCGGGCAGGTAGTTGATCAGCGGGGTATTTCCGAAATGGTACTCGCCTTGCCAGTAATGGCCGTGTGTCTCAAAAGGAAAGAGGCGATTGGGCGCGAAAATGGCTGCACGGCCGCCGACACGCAGAACGCGTACGATCTCGGCCGCGGCCAGCCGGTCATCCTGGACATGCTCCAGTACTTCGTGAGACAGGACCAGGTCAAAGGTCTCGTCCGCATAGGGGAGCCGCTCACATTGGCTGAGGTTCAGAGGCGCGCCGGGCACGTTTGCAGCCGCCATGCGCAGATGCTCACCTTCGATATCGATCCCGTGGACCTCAGGGACGGACTCCTGAAGCGCACGCAGATAGACGCCCGCGCCGCAGCCGTCTATCAGAGCGCGTTGCAGCGGATGCGGGGCCAGGTCCAGAATCATTTTCAGGCGCCGTTCCTGGCCGGTGCGCCAGACATATGACGGATTGCCGCGCAAAGCTGTACGCTCGGGCTGGTCGGTCACGGCCGTCCCTCTATGAAAGCGGTAGATGTCGGGGTACCCGCGTCATTCATGCCGTGCCCACATGGATGGCAACCGTCCCCATCATCTTTCGCACATAGGAGACGTGGCGGAATCCTGCCCGCTCGAATTGGCGCGCCATTTCGTCAGGCTGCAGGAAGGCAATGGTGCTTTGCGGCAGATACCGATAGGCCGACTCTCGCGGGCGGAACGCCTTCCCCTGCGTCCCGATTCCGGTCGAGAACAACTGGCCCAGTACAGGAATGATCCTGAGCATATAGAAGCGCAGAAGCGGTTCCAGGCGCGTTGGCGGAGGCGGCGATGTTTCCAGGCAGACGATGCGCCCGCCCGGTCTCGTCACCCGCCGCTGTTCGGCCAGACAGGTGTCAACGTCGGCCACATTACGCAAGAGGAATCCGCTGGTTACGGCATCGAAGTAGCCGTCGGCGAAGGGCAGTTGCAGCCCGTCGCCCTGGACGAACTCTACGCGCCCCGTCGATCCGGAGTGGGAAAGGCGCGTGGTGTATTGGGCTCTCTTCTGGCGTCCGACGTCCATCATTTCGAAAGTGAAGTCACAGCCGATCACCTCTGCGTCTCGATGCGTGCGCTTGGCTTCGTAGGCGATATCACCTGTACCGGTGCCCACGTCGAGGAGGCGGCCGCCTTCGGGCAGCCGGCACAGCGCGACGACTTCACGGCGCCAGTTAACGTCCTGACCAGCGGTCATGAGCCGGTTCAACAGATCGTAACGGTAGGCGATCCCGGCGAACATCTGGTTGACGTACGCGGCTTTTTCGGCGTCGGAGGGGGGCGCGGCAGTGTTCATAGGTCCCGGCTAGTCGGCCAGATTGCGCAGCTGACCGCTGGCTTTCTCCAACTCCCTGCGCAATTCCTGGATTTCCTGCAGGATCTCCGGCGGGGTCTGATCGGCGTGTCCGCTGTATGCTGCCAATAACGACTCCAGCCGCCCTTGCAGTTCCGGGATCTCGTGCTGCAGGTAGTCCAGCTCCACCTTTCGCCCCATTTCGAGCAGCGTTTCGACGCCGTAATCGCTCACGTCTGAGTACAGGGTCTGGGCCAGCTCCTGGTAGTTTTCCAGCATCCAGCGGCGCAGAAACTCATTTCCGATTGTCCAACGCGGGAATTCATCGTGGGAAGACGTGGCTGTAGCGCCATCCGACCTGCTGTAAGCCCGCTGCAGATAGCCGAGATTGTTCATGCCGTGCACATACATCGAGATCTGATCGATCGACTCGTTGTCGTTCTTGGCCACCAGCTCCTCTTCGCTGATGATGCCCTGGCGGGCAACGGTCAACAGAATCTGTCTCTCCGTGGGGGCCAGGCACCTGAAGTCGACCTCGAAAAAGCCCGCCAGCAGGTGGTCCGCGCGTAGGTCCTCCTCCCGGATCTCGCGCAAGGCGCCTCTTCCTTGTCTCTCTTCGAACAGGCGGTAACAGAGTGTCTGTACCAGGTAAGGATGGCGGTGGGAATGCCGCAGAATTTCGTCTATGCGCTCCCGTTCGACGTTGACGGGCGTGTTGCTCTGTTCCTGCAATACAAGACTGACGCTTGCTTCGGGCTCCAGGCTCCACAGATGTACGAGGGAGAAACCGAAAAGAAACGGGCTTGTGAGCCAGTTTCGGGTCAAGTCGTTGAGTTGCATCAGCAACTTGGTCGACGTCATGATCGTGCGCATCCCGCCGCTCTGGAAGGCTTTGCGAAGCCGCGCCAGGGCCTGGTAGTCGTTCTTGGCCAGACTGATCCAGGCTTCGGCCTCGTCGATGAGGAGAAGCAGGTGTTTGCCATGGGCCCTCAACCCGCGTTGCAGAGTGCGCAGGATGTGAATCGCGTCGCGATTGTAGAGAGCGCTTACGTCGACGCCATAGGCCTCGAATCTGGGCATCTCGTCTTCCACGGCCAGAAACAGTTCGTAGTCAAAATCGTCCTTTGTTTCGCTCCCCTGCAGGTCCCAAAACAGAGGAACGGCGCTTGCGCCTTCCTGCTGAGTCAGCAGCCATTCCAACTGCCGCAGCAGCGAAGTCTTGCCCATGCGACGCGTGCCGACAACCCAGATGGCCGGGTCCTCTGCAGATATCAGGTAGTTGAGCAGCTGCTGCCGGCCGTAGTGGTCGGCGCCTCGCAGCCAGCGGCCAACGGTGTAAGGATTACGCATTGCGCTCCGTGGATTCCTCTCCTCTTTTGCGACAGCCGGTAGCGGGTTGGGAGGATGAGTTCGCCTGGACTGATTGTTACAGAGATTGAGAGTCGTCGTTCTCGCTCAACCCGACATTGATGGTATCACCCATCTGCTGAATATGCCCATGAGCGAACAGGGCGTCGGTCATCGTAATCGTGCGTCGGCCGTCGGCAAGCATGCGCCCGACGGCCTCGAGGCCGTACTGCTGAATACGAAAAGGGCGCCCGGCACAGTTCTCGATGATGAAGTCCACGACGCCCGGTTCATAGCGGTAGAAGCCTCTTACCGGCTCGGTCAGCAGCTCGATCGCTTGCTCGCGGGTGAAGGGCTCCAGTTCGATCTCGTTAAACAGATTGTACCAAGGGCTCTCGATCCGACCCCATTCCTTGCTGATTCGGATGCCGGCGATCACGGCGCCGAGAGTCGCCGCGAAGTCGCGCATGAAGATGCGCCGCAGCCGCTGCTGCATCAGGTGATCGTAGGCGTTGAAGACGTCCATTTCGTCCATGAGGAGGATCAGCCGCAGGTGCTTGCCGGGATGACTTTCCTCGCCATAGTGTTGCAACGCCTTGACGACGTCGCGCAGATCTCGGATGAACTCTCTGTCAGTATACTGTTCGTGGCCGGTGCGATAGTAGAGAAGGTCCCGAAGCGCGTCTTTCGTCTCCTGTGTGAGCCCTGACAGAGTGGAGGCAGTGTGCAGGATCTCCTCCATCAGGAAATGGAAGAAGGTATCTTCCTCGGTTCCCTCCAGGTCCACATACAGCGGCACAAACCAGTATTCCTCGTCTTCCAGACCCCAAAGGTGGTTGTTCAATTGGTAGAGCAGCGTCGTCTTGCCGATGCGGCGTTCGCCGTGAATCATGATGCTGTTATTGTGCAGGGTATCCACGATCTTCTGCAGCATATCCCTTCTGCCGAAGAACATGTCCTCGCGCCGCACCGGTTCGCCGCTGATAAAGGGGTTGAAGGAGCGGACGACGGCATCCAGGGCCCGGCGGCGGGTCTGAATGACCTCGACCCCCATGTAGCCGAAGCCGATAAGCGCCAGCAAGCCGGTGACGACGAGCGTAATGAGATAATCTGTACGTATCGAGCCCAGAACGGGCAGCCGAATCTGGGCCGGCAGCGGCTCCGCCTCAAAGGATACGCTGCTAATCTCGGAATAGGTGAAAGCGAAGTCCCGCACCTGGAATTCGAGCGTGTACTTGCCCTTTTCGGTGAAGCCGGACAGCTCCAGGAAGGGTCTATCCAACTGCTGCCATTCGCCGAGCTGCCCGGGCGGATTGAGGCGATAGAGGACGACGAGATCGGATTGGGAAGTGTAGAGATCGCCTGCCTCATAGCCGACTATAATTTCGGCGTCCGATTCCACCTTCCAGTCGTTTACGGATAGGGGTTCGGCCGCGCCGGAGATGTTGTCAATCCTGATCCAGGGGGGTATCGAGTCGGGACGATGGAAGGAAAGCCCATCTCTGCTGCCGAACCAGTAGAGGCCGCCCGGCGTGCGAACAATAGTGGAGATGGAAGTGGCGGGCAGCACTGAGTCGACGATGAGCGTTTCCCACGTGCGGCCGTCATAGCGGGTGACGCCTCCCTCGCTACCGATCCACAGCGAGGCGTCGACCGGGTCGACGTACAGGTCGTAAAACAGCTTGCTGGGAAGTCGGGCGCTGGCCGTGCGGTCCTGCCAGACCTTGCCGTCGAAATAGATCAGGCCGTGCTGATTGACGGCGGCCCACATGGCGCCAGGCACCTTCGGGTCCGACGCCAACGCGGCGACATTGTCCCCGATGATCGACTGACCCGCTTCCGAGTTGGCTTGATAGCGCGTCCAACCGCCGTCCGGCCCGCCGACGAATATGCCGCCGCCCTCCGTGGCCGCCCACAGGCGGTTGGAGGAGTCCAACGCCAGATCCTGAACGTCCTGTTGACTCAGTGCCTCCTCGATTGACAGTGCTCCTTTCGCAGAGTCGTAGCGCGCCAGGCCGTTGTCGGTCCCTATCCAGAGTTGACCCTCCTGCGCCAATACAGCAGTGACCAGTGCCGAAGGGAGGGCCTCCGTGGGGACCGGCTGTTCCCACAGTTCCGCGTCGGGTTCCAGCGACGCCAGACCCCACCAGGTTCCCGCCCAGATGCGCCCATCCGCGTCAAGAGCGAGGTCGGTGACAAAAAGGCTGGGGAGACCGCTTTCCACGCCAAAAAAAGCCTCATCGGCCAAGCCGTTGCCTGCGGCTTTGCGGCGGATCCCCTCACCTCGGGTGCCGATCCAGAGGCGGCCCTGTTCGTCGGCGAGAATCGTCTGGATTTCGTTTGCAGGGCTTGAGGCCGGGGGATGAATCTCCCGCCCCCAGATCTCCCTGTCCGAGCGGAAAACGCCGGACACGGTGCCCAGCCAGAGAGAGCCTGCCTGATCGACGGCGGCAGCATGGATGAAGGAAGTTTCGCCGCTATTGATCGACTGTGGTATGAGGTCGTATTGCGGCGTTGACGAGGAGGCCGTTCCGCTCTCGACGAGGCGGAAGAATCCGCCGCCTTCAGTGCCCACCCATACGACGCCGGATCCGTCACTTGCCAGAGTGGTGATGCGTACGCGCTCACGTGCGTGCATGGGGTCGGTCGCCACCTGCTCCCAGGCGCCGCTGGAGGGATCCCGCCAAGCGATGTTGCCGTCGGCCGCAACCCACACCGGCCCGGCAGCACCGGCCCATAGGGCGGTAACTTCCTGTGCGGGCAGTCCTTCTGCTTCGCCAATTGCGCTCCAGCGGCCTTCCTCCCTGAGCCAGAGCCCGTCGGACGTGCCGACCCAGATGCTTGCTCCCCCGTTCGAGCTGCCTATCACGTTGATATATGCATCTTCCAACCCGGTCACGGAGGAGGGTGCTTCACCGTTCCAGATGTAGAGGCCAGCCGTCGTGCCGATCCAGAGCTGGCCACCCGTGTAGTGCAGCGTCCGCACCGGCGAATCCAGCCGTGTCAGCAGGTCCCAGGCACGGCCATTGTAGACGAGGACAGCGCCGGTTGCCGTGCCTGCCCACAGTTCTGAACTCGACGCTCCGACAGCTAGACTGTGAACGCCGCTCTGCAGATCGGCGCCGTCCGTCCAAGAGTACCAGGCGCCGTTGTAGCGGCTGATGCCGTGGTCGGTCCCGAACCAGACCTCCCCAACGCCGACCGTCACGGCAAGAACGTTATTTGAAGCCAAGCCGTCTTCCTGTGTGTAGTCGGACCAGGGTGGAATCAGCGTTCCGTGGGCTTGGATCGGGGCGGGCAAAAGCAGGAGGATAGCGGCGGCGGCAAGCAGAAGTGCGGCGCGCCAGTGACATCTGTCTTTTTCTGATGGACGTTTGAACATTACTTTTCGCGCGCAAAACCAGTGGGTCGTGACCAGTGCCCGGCTATCCCAGTCGCTGCGAGGGTTTTCTGGCGACCCATCACTGGTCACTGAACTTTCAGAATATAACGAATGAACATTCCTTGTCAACGCGCACGCTTTTCCGGGTGCATCCCAGATTTGGGGTGGGAACAGTCTGGCGGGGAATCAGTGCCAGCGGTGGCTGGAATCGGTTACCGTCTTTGGGCGAGACGCAGTGCA
>DAOUHY010000234.1:0-4572 GCA_034428435.1 Caldilineaceae bacterium
AGATACTGGAAGCCCATCGGCCGGATCTCGTCAATATCTCTCGACGGCCCGTTCGAAATGCAGCCCACACAGCCCACCGCCTGCATCGCCGCCGTCATGTTGCCGCCGGCCAGCCCCACCTTCCCCGCAATCTCCCGCGGAAACTTTTGCTCCAGGACCAGAATCGTCGGCTTCGGCGACGCGTCCAGCGCCTCCCGCACGTCCGTGAAACCCACCCGCGAAAAATTCGGGTCCGGCAGTCCATAGACGCACGTCACCGCGTATCCCGCCAGCGCACCCAGCTCAGGATACATGCAGCGGATCGTCTCATCCGTATACCAGTTTTCCGTCCACGGGTTGTAAAGGCCCAGGCACAGCGGATCTTCAGGGTAGGTGGCAACCACGTTGGTGATCGACGGCGTATCGACCGTCCTCAGCTCTTCCAGGATCGCTTGCGGATTCATTCTGCCTTCCTTAATGATGTTGGTCTGGGCTCTGTTTACAAAGGGCTACTGCTTCTCGCCGCCGTAGGACGCTATAAACTCGCAAATCCGCTCCATCGCCGGTTTCAACACGTCCATCCCCGGCGCGTAACAGATGCGAATCGACCCTTCGCCGACGTTGCCGAACGCGCTCCCCGGCGCCACGGCCACGTGCTTCTTGCGCAACAGATCGAGGGCAAACTGGTATGAGTCGTCGACGCCTTCAAGCTGTGGAAACAGATAGAATGCCCCCTCCGGCTCCGGCAGGTTGACGCTCGCAACCTCTCGCAGCATCCCCGCACAGAAGTCCCGCCTCTCCTGAAACTCCTCCACCATCGCTGCGATATCGTCCTCACCCTGCGCAATCGCCGCTTCACCGCCCCGCTGAATCATCGTCGGCGCGTGCGAAACGATAAACTCGTTCAACTGCGCCGCCTTCTGCACGAAATCCGCCCGGCTCACCATCCAACCCAGCCGCCAGCCCGTCATGCAATATGTCTTGGAAAACGAGTTGACGACGATCACCGCGTCTTCACGCGAACACAGCTTCAGGATCGAGGGCGCAATCTGCCCGGATCCAGCCTGTCCCAACCCGCCCTCGGCCCTACCCTGACCGCCGTAATAAATGCGCTCGTAGACCTCATCTGTCAGCAGCCACAGCCCGTGCTGACGCGCAAAGTCCAGCAGCATCTGCTGCTCCGCCACCGTCGCTGTCCAGCCAAGCGGATTCGACGGCGAAGCGTACAGCAACAACCGCGTACGCGCTGTCAGTGCACTCTCCATCGCCTCTACGTCCGGCGTAAAGCGTTGCCCCGCACGCGCCATCGGCACTTCCACCGCCCGTGCGCCGAACATCTCAATCATCGCCGACCCGTTCGGCCAGTTCGGACTCAGCACAATCGCCTCATCCCCCGGATCGACCACACACTTGATCGCCAGGTTGAGCGCCTGCACGCCCCCGGAATTGACCTGAATCTCCGAAGGATCGATCTCTACGGCGTGCAGCCTTGCTATCAGATTGGCGATTGCAACGCGCAGCGACGGCAGCCCTTGGTTTGGGGAGTAATAGGTCCAACCCTCCGTCGCTGCCCGGTTCACCGCCTTGATCACGTAGGGCGGCGTTGGCAGGGTTGACTCGCCGAACTGCAGGGATAGCACGTCCTCCATACCGAATGCCACGTCCGCCAGCGCACGAATACGGGAAGGCGGAACGCGCTCAGCAGACGGCGCCAAAGAAGGGGATTGCATGAGGGGCGGGAAAATCCTTTCCTCAGATTACAAACTTGCGTTGGCCTGTTGAAAACTGTTGCTTCGTTCGATACGCTCAGTCATCCAGTAGGGCCCGCGCTATCTCCTCCCACTCCTGTGGCAGAGACGCGCTGCTGGGCGGCTTCTGCGCCCGTCGATACCAGCCGTTGGCATTTGACAGGTCACCCTCAACCCGGTGCAGATAGGCATGCACCCAGGCCGATCCGTTCAAGTCCGGCTGCCCTTGCAGCGCGTCGTGGGCGCCGTCCCAGTCGTTGGCAGCATCCAGCCACAGTGCGCGCAGAGGCGCTCCCACCCCTTCAGGCGGGGCGTCGTCGGTAAGGCTGGCCTTGAATTCGTCAAAAGTCATGGGTTCACTCCTTATTCTCTTGGCTGCTCAAAAATGCACACGCGCCCTATTCCGGCACGACCGCGATGCAATCGACTTCGAGCATAATGTTCGGCAACTGGCAGCCCACCGTTGTACGCGCCGGATATGGCTTGGTTACATACTGCTCGTAGACCTCATTCATCTCGGCGAAGTCGTTCAGGTCCGCCAGAAACACGCCGACCTTCGTCACGTGCTCCCACGAAGTGCCCGCCGCCTCCAGCAGGATCGTCAGATTGTCGAAAACACGCGTCGCCTGCTCACGAAACCCGCCCTCGACCATTTGACCGGTTGCCGGGTCCAGCGGCCCCTGACCGGCAATGTACGCGACCGGCCCGTCAGCCACGATGCCCTGCGAATAAATGCCCGCAGGCGGCGCCCCCTTCTCAGTGTAAACTTCCTTGCGCATAACTCCTGTCTCCTGTTGCCTCTTATGAAATGGTATGGAGAGTGAGTGCTACATAGTTGTCAGGCAGACTGCCTTCAAAATCGATTATCGAATTAGCTTGTCATACTCGGCATGGGTTCCAATCCAAAACCAGACCAACCCTTCGTCACCTTCGATCGCTACCGCGCGATACTTTAGGCCTACTCTTACCGACCAGTACCTGCCGACCTTCTTCAAGCTCAATGAGGGATGTCTGGAGTTTTGCTTTAGCAACTCGAAGTTTCTGTCAGCCACTTGCTGAACGTCTCTTGGCAGTCTTCGATATCGTCGCCAGAAATCAGGGTTTGCGAAATGTCTTAGAGCTCTCTGCAATTCCCTGCTCGCAAATCGGCAATGGCTTGTTCGGCGAGATGATCCAGTTTTCCACTCTTGACATCCTCTTCAAACTGTTCATCCCAAACCTTCGCCTCAAATTCCTCGAACCATGCCCTGAAGCGAGCCAGTTCGTGCGCCGAGAGTTGAGAAACGGCAACCTGAAGTTCCTGAACCGTTCTGGTAGTCATATTCTCGTCCCTGAGTCTAAGTATTCCACTGCAACTCTTTGGCAATTCCTGGCTTTCTTTCGCTCGCCAACGTCGTTCAACTATTGGATCAGACCACCCTACTTTGGCTGCGCCCTCTGAATCCTCGCCGGCCACTCACTCTTGATGTAAGCCAGCACCGCCCAGATCTCAGTATCGTCAAGCTGATCGCCGAACCCGATCATATTGCTTCGGTACCCCCTGCCGACGTATGCCTCAGTCCCAATCTTCGTGATCTCAAACAACTGCTCATCTGGGTGATGCCAGGTGTGACCCGCCTCATCGTGCGGCGGGGCTGGCAAAAACCCGTTCTCGTCCCGTACCTTCCAGTTTGCCTCCCCTTCAAGCTCCGCGCCGTGGCAGGAGGCGCAATACTGCTGGTACAGAATCTCACCCAGCGCCACCAACTGCGTGTTGGAAACGTCCGCCCCCTCCACCGGCCCTTCGACCTGGGGCAGACTGACCTCTGTCGGAGTTGGTGCAGCTTCCGCGACCGGGTCTTCGCCCCGCGTCGCCTGGCCGCTCCCTGCAACCCCGGACGTCCCGCACGCCACAAGGATTAACGCCGCCGCCAGGATCAAGACCGGCAATTTCCTGCCCTTCATCCTCTAGTCCTTTAACGCCTCCCGCAAGAGCCGCAGCCAGTTCCCATGACAGATCGCCGCAATATCATCCTCCGCGTAGCCGTTGCCGCGCAACAACTCCGGAATCCGCTGCAGATCGGCAATCGTATCCAGGTCGGCAGGCGACTGCTCGCGCCCGAAGCCGCCGTCAAGATCGGTCCCGATGGCGATGTTGCTGGCATTGCCCGCCAGTTCGCATATATGATCGATGTGGGGCACCATATCTTCCAGCATGATATCGTAGTTCCACGCCTGCCCGCCCCGCCACTTCGTCGACATCATCCACACGTCCATCGCCATGCCCACCACCCCGCCCCGCTCGATGATCGCCCGCAGCTGCTCATCGCTGAACTGTCGCTGGTGCGGGACGATAGCCCGGCAGTTGTTGTGGCTGGCCAGCACCGGGCCGTTGTAAATCTCCAGCGCCTGCCAGAACGACTCGTCCGACAGATGCGTCAGGTCCAGAATGATGCCCAGGCGCTCCATCTCCCGCAGCAGCGCCGGTCCCTCCTCACCCAGTCCGAGTTCAGTCCCCGTGCCGCCTGCATAGCGGTTGGGGCCGTAGTGAGACGGCCCAATCGCCCGCAGCCCCGCCTCGTACCAGAATTCAACGTGCTCCGGTGTCAGAATCGGGTCCGCCCCCTCCATCGACAGCACAAAACCAAGCGGAGGTTCGTCACCTCCCGCGTCCTCCCAGTCTGTCCATTCACCCCAGTGCTCGTCCAGTTCGCCCCGGCTGGTGATGATTCGCACTATTCCCAACTCCTCCAGCCCCCGGTAGTACGCCAGATGACCCTGCGCCATCGCGCTGGCCTGCGTGGGATGATCGTAGTCGATATTCGGGGCGGGTCGTCCCGTCGAACGCGCGATCGCGGTGGCGAAA
>DAOUHY010000235.1:0-1819 GCA_034428435.1 Caldilineaceae bacterium
GAGGAAGGGGAGGGAGAGGGCGAGGAGGTTGATGCCGGGCCAGGTTTGGGTGGGGATGCCGCGGAGGGTGAGGATGGAGAGGCCGAGGCAGACGAGGGCGCAGCCGGAGAGGAGTTGCCAGGCGGGAGGCGCGGGGGCGGGAGGCGCGGGGGAGGGGGACGCGGGGGTGGGGGGTGCGGGAGTGGGAGGCGCGGGGGTGGGGGACGCGGGGGGTGCGGGGGTGGGGGACGCGGGGCTGGGGCGGGCCTAGCCGAGGCGTTCGAAGCGGTGGAAGAGGGCGACGAGGGGGATGAGGACGACGAGGAGGACGGCGATCCAGAGGGGGCGGGTGAGCCACCAGGTGGATGTGCCGGGAACAGTTGACAACAGGAAGAATCTCTCCCAGCCGCCTATGATGAATATCAGCCCGACCGCGGTTACGAGGGCGGTTACGTGCCAGAGGAAGACGGTCATTATGATGCCGTTGATGAGCACAGTTGTGGTCCAGAGGGCGCCGCGTTGGAGGAGCCGGCGGGCGGGTTTTTCGAGGGCGAGGAGGAGGCCGGTCTGGGCGACGCCGAGGGCGACCAGCGTTACTCGGGGCGGCAGGCTGTTGCTGATCCGCTGGCTGGCGGTCGTTACCATGTTGATGGGGTAAGGGCCGAAGGCGACAAGGGCGATGAGCGCAGCCAGGCCGGCGGCGGACCAGAGGAGGGCGCGGCGGGGTGCGCCGATGCGGCCGGCCTGCCAGGCGTAGCCGAGCTGGTGGACGGCGAGCCAGACGAAGAGGTAGTTGAGCCAACCGAGGATGTGCCAGCCGACGCCGAGGGCGAGGAGGTCTATGAGCGCAGCGGCGGCCACAGGCGCCCAGAAGGAGTAGAAGCCGTAGCGCTGCCAGGCGCGGTAGGAGAGAGGTGTGAGGAGGATCATGAGGATGTAGACGACGAGGAACCAGGCGGGCAGGAGCGCGAATTGGGAGGCGTTTTTGAGAAGGCTGGTGGGGAAAGAGATTTGGTGGAAGAGGCCGGTAAAGAAGGCGCCGATCAGGGTCCAGGCAGCGAGGACGGGGAGGACGGGGAGGACCAGGCGTTGGAGGCGGCGGGCGAGCCAGGCGGCGTAGTTTTCCTGGCGGCGCCGGGCGGATTGCCAGCCGAGGGCGTTGACGTAGCCGCCGACGAGGAAGAATACGGGCATGACCTGGAAGAGCCAGGTGAGCCAGCGGGTCCAGGGGATGACGGCAATCACGTCCTGGGTCTCCATATGGTTGCCCTGAGCATGGATGGCGGCGGCGAGCCAGTGGCCGAGGATGACGAGGCAGATGGAGGCGGCGCGCAGGAGGTCGACGTAGCGGTTGCGGTCGGGTGGTGTTTGGGCGGCCTGGTGGGCGGCGTGGGTCCAGATGGACATGGTCAGTAGTCAGTGGTCAGTGGTCAGTGGGCAGTAGTCAGTGGTCGGTGGTCGGTTCTTGATCTGTGGAGGGGGACAGTGGAAACCCTTTTATCCGCGAAGGGACGCGAAGGGGCGCGAAGAACACCTTTGTCTACGATGGGCCGCCTGGGGGGAGGGCGGTCCGGATTTGGTGCGAGTTCGAGGGCACCCACGAGGGGTGCCCCTACGGGAATTGAAGGGGGCGATTGGGGTTGGGGTTATTTGGCCACAGGGGGTGGATGTGTGCAAGTGGGGGTAGGGGGGGTGGGGTCAGTTTTGGCGTCCGCGGAGGCGGGGGTCGAAGATGTCGCGGAGCCAGTCGCCGAGGAGGTTGGCGCCGAGGACGACGAGCATGATGGCGAGGGCGGGGAAGACGCTGGGGTGCCAGGCGGTGGTGATGTAGTCGCGGGCG
>DAOUHY010000236.1:0-18741 GCA_034428435.1 Caldilineaceae bacterium
GTACTCGACGCGAATGGTGTGCTGCCCTTCCGACAGGGGCAGTCTGGCCTCGTAGGAGGCTTTCGCCTGTTCGATCCAGCTATCGATTTTCAGAACGCCATCCACCCAGAGCCGCACGCCGTCATCGACCTCGACGGTAAAGATGTAGTTGCCGGCATCTTCTGCGGAGATGTTGAGATGGCGCTCCCAACGGGCCGAGAAGCGGTCTGCGGAGACACCGGTGCCCGGCGAGCCGTCGCCCCAATCGAAGTCCAGCGTGTCATCCTCACGGGAGATGACGGCATTCCCGGTTAGCGATGTGTTGTCCCAGTAGTCGGCGTCCCAGGTCGTATCTGATTCATGGGCAAGAGCTTCGGCAGAACTGAGAGCGATAACCGAGAGCGCGCAGAGGGCCAGCAGGACGGCACAGCATGCAATACGTCCTCCCATGACCATGCGCCCGTAAAGGCGGGCGAATAGCCAGGAAACGCAGACTCGTATCCGGTTATCACTGTGCATAGCTTTCTCCCTGTAGTGGTCAGGGGCCATGAGTCAGTTTGGCCGCCGTATTCTCCAGGTTTTCGGCAAGTTCCCGCTGACTCCAGATGATCGGAGACGGAGCGGCAACCTGACGACTGGGCGGCGGCCAAAGCAGTATTGACACCACGGACCACTATCTGTTACCCAACTCTGTCAGTGTGAGAATAATTATACACCATGCACCGGGATCAAACTATAGCCTACCGTACAGTCCTTGGGGCCGATAATGCCTGAGACATTACGAATTACCCGTCCGCTGTGCTATCCTTACAGTCGCATTTTGCCCTTTCCGAACGTGCATTTTGAGCGCCCGGTAACCTGAAATCAAGGAGCCGGAAAGCGGTTCTGGTATGCATTTTGACGCATTGACACTGGCCGCGGTGGCCGACGAATTGAGAGAGACTGTCGCGGGCGGCCGGGTGCAGCAGATCGTTCTGCCGGACGGCCGCAGTGTCGCCCTGGAGATCTACGCGCACCGGGAGCGGCGACATCTTCTGATCTCGGCGCATCCGCAGGCCAGCCGTGTGCATCTGCTGGAACACAAGCCGCGGCGGGGGGTGCCGAAGGAAACGCCGCTGTTGCTCCTGCTGCGCAAGTATGTGCGCAGCGCGCGACTGGAGGCTGTTGAGCTGCCGGTGCCTTTCGAGCGGGTGGTCTTTCTGCGCTTTCACCATGCCCAGCACGGTGCCACGACGCTGGCAGTCGAACCGATCGGGCAGTTGGGCAATGTGATCCTGATGAATGCCGACGGCCGTATTCTGGATGCGCTGGTGCGGGTGCCTGCAGGCGAGAACGCCCTGCGCGTGCTTTTGCCGCGGCGGGACTATCAGCTGCCGCCGCCGCAGGACAGGTTGCCGCCGCTCGTGGAAAGCAGAGAGCAGCATGGCGAGGCCGGTCGGTCTCTGGTAGAGGAGGACGGCGCCGGCGAGGATCAACCCTCGCTCCTGTGGCGCAGTCTCCTCAGCAGGTTCGCGGGCGTCAGTCCTACTTTGGCGAGGGAAGCGGCCTGGCGGGCAGCCGGAGACGCGGGCGCACAGTTCACGACGCAGGCGTTTGCCGAGGCGTGCAGTGCCCTGGGCGACCTGTGGTCGGCCGCTTCGACGGGGGAATGGACGCCCGGCATCGCGGTAGATGAAGAGGAGGGCGTGGCCGCGTTTGCGCCCTACGAGCTTCATTTTTGCGGCGAGTTCGTGCAGACGGAATCGATAAGCGCGGCGGCGGCCGCTTTCTACGCCGCGCAGGAGCGAGACAGTTCCTCCTCGCGGGACGAGTACGCGGGCGTGCGGGGGGGCGTGGCCGCGCTGGTGCGGCAGGCGCAGGCGCGGGTGCAGAGTCAGCTGCGGGCGCTGGCCGCGGATGAGCCGGCCCCGGGCGAGCCGGAACGGGTGCGGGCGCAGGCGGAGTGGCTGCTGGCCCTTTCGAGCCAGATCACCTACGCAAACAGGCGCGGCGGGCAGGAAGGATTCAGCCTGCAGGACGGCATGGCCGCAGTGGAGCCGGGGCCGAACGGGCAGATGCAGCTGGTCATTTTCGGCGCCGACGCCGATTTCGGACAGCCGGGGGAGAAGGAGCCGGGAGCGGAGGAAGGCGATCTGATCGTTAAGCTCGACCCGAAACGCAGGCCGGTGGAGCAGGCGGAGCGCATGTTCGACCGGGCGGCCAAGATGGAACGGGCCGCCCGCATTATCCCCCGGCGTCGTGCCAGACTCGAGGCGGACCGGGCCTACCTGCAGCAGCTGGAGAGCGATCTGAGCATGGCGCAGGACCAGCCGGAGATCGTCGCGGTGCGGGAAGCGCTGCGGGAGGCGGGCTATCTGCGGCAGCGCCGCGACCGGCACGAAAAGACGCCGAGGGACCGCTCGCGGCCGCTGCGTTATCTTTCACCGGAGGGCTTCCCGATCCTGGTGGGGCGCAACGCCCGTCAGAACGAGATCGTCACCTTTAACGAGGCGGGCCGGGATGACCTGTGGCTGCACGTGCGCGACGGCCCGGGGGCACATGTCGTCATCCGTTGCGGGGGGCAGCCGGTGCCGGAGCTGACCTTGAACGTGGCGGCCCGGCTTGCGGCCTGGTATTCGGGGCAGCGGGGCAATGCGGGCGCGGCCGTTGCGATCACGCCGCGGCGCTTTGTCACGCGCATGGCGGGTGGACGGCCGGGGCAGGTACACTACCGCGGCGAGGAAACGATCAGTGTTGCAGCCGAACTGCCGGCGGAGAGTGAGCAGTGGCTGGCGATGCGCGACCATTAGATACAGCCTGTCTTACAGGCAGGAAAGACAGTTTCAGGACAGACACATGGACTTGAGTCGACTCTGTATTCACACGATTACGACGAAGCCCTGGCCGATCGAGACGGCGATCGAGCGGTTTAGCGCGCACGACGTCGCCGCGATGACGGTCTGGCGGGACGCGCTGGAGGGGCGGGATATCGCGGCCGCGGGCAGGCAGATCCGCGATGCGGGTATGGAAGTGGTCTCGCTGTGCCGGGGCGGGTTCTTCCCGGCGGAGACGGAATCGGCGCGGCAGGAGGCGCTTGACGACAACCGCCTAGCCATCGACGAGGCCGCGGCGCTGGGCGCGCCGCTGGTCGTGCTCGTCTGCGGCGCAGTGCCCGGTCAGCCTCTGGACGTAGGCCGCGGTCAGGTCCGAGACGGGATCGAGGCGGTGCTGCCGCATGCCGAGGCTGCGGGGGTCAAGCTGGGCGTGGAGCCGCTGCATCCGATGTACGCGGACAGCCGCTCCGCCGTCAACACGATGGGACAGGCCAACGACATTTGCGCCGACATCGACTCGCCGTTTGTCGGGGTGGTTGTGGACGTCTATCACCTGTGGTGGGACCCTGACCTGGAGCGGGAGCTCGGCCGTTGCGGGCAGATGGGCAAGCTGTTCGCCTTCCACGTCTGCGACTGGCGCACGCCGACTGAAGACCTGCTGCTTGACCGCGGGCTGATGGGCGAGGGCTGCATCAACATCCGCCAGATTCGGGGCTGGGTTGAGGAGGCCGGGTTTGACGGGTATAATGAGGTCGAAATCTTCTCAAACCGCTACTGGGGGATGGACCAGGAGCAGTTCCTGGAGCGGGTCGTGGGAGCCTACACAGATCATACATAGTCACTCAGGCTCTTTCGGGCAATGGTCAGACAGGGCCGCATAGGCCTTCGGTGGTCCTCGAGGGCCGCGCATCAACGGGAGCACTTCCTACCTATGGCTGAAATTGCAGTTGGCGTAATACTGAACGGTGTGACCGGGCGGATGGGCACAAATCAGCACCTAGTCCGCTCGATTCTGGCGATCCGGGAGCAGGGCGGCACGGTCACCTCTGACGGGGACAGGATCATGCCGGAGCCGGTGCTGGTCGGCCGCAACCCGGACAAGCTGCGGCATCTGTCCGCGGCGCACAATGTGAGCAAGTGGACGACCAATCTGGACGAGGCGCTGGCGGACGACCATAACAGCATCTACTTCGATGCACTGGCGACCAACCTGCGGGTGCCGAATACATTGCAGGCTATCGAGGCCGGCAAGGCGGTCTACTGCGAAAAGCCGACCGCGGGCAACATCGAGGATGCGTTGCAGCTGGCGCAAGCGGCGAGCGACGCAGGGGTGAGCAACGGCGTTGTACAGGACAAGCTGTTTCTGCCCGGTCTGCTGAAGCTCAAATATTTGATTGACACCGGGTTCTTCGGCCGCATTCTGGCGGTGCGCGGCGAGTTCGGCTACTGGGTTTTCGACGGCAAGGACCAGCCAGCCCAGCGCCCCTCCTGGAACTACAAGAAGTCGGAGAGCGGCGGCATCGTTCTGGATATGTTCGCGCACTGGCGCTACGTCATCGACAACCTGTTCGGGCCGATAAAACGGCTCTCCTGCATCGCGGCCAACCACGTGCCGGAACGTATCGATGAGGATGGCGCCCTCTACAACGCCGACGCCGATGACGGCGCCTACGCGATGTTCGAGCTGGAGAACGGGATCATCTGCAACTTCAACTCTTCGTGGTGTGTACGGGTGCGCCGCGACGACCTGCTGACGATCCAGGTGGACGGTACGCACGGCAGCGCGGTGGCGGGTCTGCGCGAGTGCGCGATACAGGGCGACTCCTTCACGCCCAAGCCGGTGTGGAACCCGGACATTCCGCAACCGGTCCAGTTCTACGATACGTGGCAGTGGATGCCCAACAACAATCCTTTCGAGAACGCCTTCAAGATCGAGTGGGAGATGTTCCTGCGCCATGCAATCAAGGGTGACCCGTTCCCCTATACGCTGCTGGAAGGGGCCAAAGGCGTACAGCTGGCCGAGCTGGGCTACCAGGCCTGGCAGGAGCGGTGCTGGGTGGATGTGCCGCCTTTGAACTGCAGTGGTCAGTGATCAGTGGTTAGTGGTCAGTGGAGGGTTGCAGGAGACGGCGCGGGGCGGTAGGCGCCGGTCGCTGGCCTAAAAGGTTCCAATTGTCCACGGCGGTGGGTTAGCGAAGGGGGGCGTTGCGGGGGGAATCCCCCCGCACAAGGGAGGGCCGAAGGCCCGACCGCCCAAAAGCGAGGAGAGAGTGAAGAGGAGTGAGGAGAGAGAAAACTTCGCTTGACTCGTTCTGGTCGGGGATGGAATTTGGCTGAGTCGAATTAGGAGAAAGAATGTCGCAATCGATCGCACTGCTTGACCCGACGCCCGCAACCGATATTGCGCCGCCGCCTGCGTTTCACATCATGCTGAAGCCGCGGGGGGCGATCTGCAACCTGGACTGCCATTACTGCTACTTTTTGAGCAAGGAGTTCATGTACCCGGACAGCGATTTCCGCATGTCCGAGTCGATGCTTGAGGAGTACACGCGGCAGTATATCGAGGCGCAGCAGGTCCCGGAGGTGACGTTTGCGTGGCAGGGGGGCGAGCCGACGCTGATGGGGCTGGACTTTTTCAAGAAGGCGGTTGAGTTCCAGCAGAAGCACAAGAAGCCGGGCATGCGGGTCGAGAACGCGCTGCAGACGAACGGCACGCTGCTGGACGACGAGTGGTGCGAATTTCTGCACCGCAGCGATTTTCTGATCGGGCTGAGCATGGACGGCCCGCGCAAGCTGCACGACTTTTACCGCGTCGATAAGGGCGGCCAGCCCACGTGGGAGAAGGTGATGCGGGCGGCGCGGATGCTGCACAAGCACAAGGTGCGCTACAACATCCTGACGACGGTGCACGCGGCCAACGCGCCCCATCCGCTCGAGGTCTACCGTTTCCTGCGCGATGAGGTCAAGACCGACTTCATGCAGTTCATCCCCATTGTCGAGCGCGACAACGAGACCGGCTACCAGGAAGGGAACACGGTCAAAGATCGCTCGGTCACGGCTGAACAGTACGGCGACTTTCTGATCCAGATCTTCGAGGAGTGGGTGCGGCGCGACGTGGGGAAGGTCTTCGTGCAGATCTTCGACGTGGCGCTGGCCGGATATGCGGGACACCGGCCCGGGCTGTGTATCTTTGAGGAGACGTGCGGCTCGGCGCTGGCGATGGAGCACAACGGCGATCTGTTCTCCTGCGACCATTACGTGGAACCGAACTACCTGCTGGGCAACATTGAGGAGATCCCGCTGATCGAGATGGTCGGGTCTGCCCGGCAGCAGGAGTTTGGCACGCACAAACGGGACAGCCTGCCCAATTACTGCCTGGAGTGCGAGGTGCGCTTCGTGTGCAACGGCGGCTGCCCGAAGAACCGCTTCATCAACACCCCCGACGGAGAACCCGGGCTGAACTATCTGTGCGCCGGCTACCGGGCCTTTTTCAATCACGTGCGCCCGTATATGAACTTCATGACCGACCAGCTGCGCCGGCAGCAGGCGCCCGCCAACATCATGCAGTACCTGGCGGAAGAGGACCGCAAGCTGAACGCGCGCTTCGCCGGGGCTAAGCGTAACGATCCGTGCCCGTGCGGGAGCGGGCGCAAGTTCAAGCAGTGCCACGGCCGCGGGCGTACGGTGGAGCGGGCGCAGATGCGGTGGCCGGTTTCGAGCAACTAGCGGCAAGCAGTTTCACTGAGCGCGAGCTGCGGACAACCATCTTCGCGCGCAACCCGACCTGAACGTCAAAGCACTTCGTTCAAAATCCACGTGGAAACGGTTCATGGCGGCACGACGACGCAGAACCCCTGTGGTCTGCCAGACGTGTCACATGGACATCCACCATGGGCAGAGCAATCCGCGCAAGCAACAGTAGATAGTATTACACGTCACGGGTGTTTACGGTCCTAACGCTGCACACCCCGGACGCGGCATGGCAGGCTGAATGCCAACCTTCACAAGAGAACCCCCAGCATCATGCCGAGCGATATGGGCCGCAGAGGCGAAACGTCGTGAGAGTTCTGCTCGCTTTGGCGGCTGCGCTGACAAAGTTCGCGGTCGCTTTGCTCACCCAGGGCTGGTTCAACACCATCCTGAACAAGCTGCCTTAAATGCTCGGAGGGCCTGCCAGGGTGACGGGCTTGGTAGTCACCTAGGCAGCGTTCCCTTTCATCCTCTTGTTCAACATGCTCTCACTACCCGGCGCGCTCGTGGTGGCCGAGTTGGAACCCCTATGTGGCTGCGGCATCGCCGTCGCGGCCCCGGTTCTCGTGGCTCTGGCGGTGCTCTGCGGTCGCACGAGCGGCGGTTTGTGGTCATACCGCCGCAGCTAGTCGGGTGACGGCATCTCTTCTGCGCTCGTGCGCTGGAGATTCCCTCCAGCTACCATCACTATTCCGACACTAGAGAACCGGATGCGGTGAAAGCCGCACGTCCGGTTCGAAGGGGGACGGCGAAAGAGTACTCCGAAAACACGGGGTAACTCACCAGCGGTCTTCCATACTTGCACTTGCTATCGAATGAGCAGTCAACATCGAGAATCCGGTTCATTGGGTCTTGGTCGCCGCCTTTCGTGAAGATGAGAGCCGTATACGACAGGGGCAAGCACAACATAACTTCGCTATCGTAGGTCGTTCTGGCCGTGGTCCCCACGCGCGCGGAACTGCATCTCCCGAACCCACCGCGCCGCGCGCATGACGAGCCTGAACCGTACTTCTCAACCCTTCCGGTTCAACCATGCTGCCAACCAAAGACCTGCCACAATGAATGGCACGATGTACAGAGCATCCAGCCACTCCTTTGTAGACCCGTCAGGCAGCCCGATAAGACCCACTACCCAGTCAGAAGTAAAGTGGTCAATGACAAACGCTGCGACCAGGACCAGGATGCTATATAAGCGATGCTTCGTCTCATATCGCGTCCGAAACGACCATTTGGACTTTCCCATATAAAGAGGTGACGCTTCCCGCGCCGCCTATGTTTCCCCTTGACACAATAGTGGCACGGAAAACAGTCAAGTTGACACACCAATGACATTCAAGTGCGAGAAAATGCGGTTAGCGTCATTGCTGAATGGGAAAACGACAGAGGCGGCGGCCTTTCCGTCCTGGTCCGTTTTTCATAAAACGAACCAGGCTCAACACGAACCCTTTTTCAAGTAAGAAAAGGCGATGACCGGTCCGGCTGGCGGAGGATAGGAATGCCCGCGAGGGGTGCCTCCACGAATATGCCCTGCGCTACTCGTGGCGTCAGATAGATGATGACTTTTTCATGCGGTAGCCGACGTGAGGTTCGGTGAAGATGTATCTGGGATCGCGTGCATCGTCACCGAGTTTGCGGCGGAGTCTCTGTACCACGGTGCGGGCCAGCCCTGCGTCGCCGGAATTCCCCGGCCCCCAGACCCGTTGGAGCAGCTGCTCGTGGGTCACCACCAGACCGGCGTTGGTCGACAGCTCGAAGAGCAGAGCATACTCGGTCGCGGTCAGCACGACAGGTCGTCCGGCCACAGCCACGCGGCGCTCCGCATAATTGATCACCAACTCTTCCAGGACATAGTTTTCGGGCTGTCCGAGATAGCCGATTCCGGAGCGCTGGCGCAGGACCGCCCTGATGCGCGCGGCCAGCTCCGTGGGCGAGAAGGGTTTGACCACGTAGTCGGCGGCCCCCGTGTCGAATGCCTTGGCGATGACGTTCTCCTGGCCGTAGGCGGACAGGAAGATGACGGGCAGTGCAGTCTTCTCCAGAATGGTTTTCATCAGCTCGATCCCGTCAAACCCCGGCAGCATCATATCCAACAGGACGAGATGGGGCCCTTCCTGCGCAATCAGCCGGTCGATATCCTGCGGTTCTCCGGTCACTATCGGGTCATAGCCTGACTTGGAGAGAACGTCCCGGATATATCTGAGCGCGTGGGGCTCGTCGTCCACCACGAGGATGCGCGTCCGCTCCTGCGTCTCATTGCCGGGATCGGCGACGAACGGTGTGGGTTCGGCAGTGCCTGCAGTTTCCTCTTTCTCAACTATTGGAACTGTAAAGTTAAAGCGTGCGCCCTGGCCGGGTCCGTCACTTTCGGCCCAGATGCGGCCCCCGTGCGCTTCTACAATGCCTTTGCAGATGGCGAGGCCGAGCCCCGACCCCCCGAGGTCGCCCTGCCGGTCCTCCCCGTCAACGCGGGAGAATTTTCTGAACAGGAGCGGCAGCCTCTCGGCGGGTATGCCTCTGCCCTCGTCGGAGACTGAGACGACCACCTGAAACTGTTTGCGCACAGCGCGCACGGTGATGGTGGACAGCTCATTCGAATGCTTGGCCGCATTGGAGAGCAGGTTGCTGAGCACCTGGACGATACGGCGTCTGTCGGTCATGACCTGGGGCAGGTCCGGAGCGACGTCGATATGGATTCTGTTCGTGCGTCCTGAGCTCACGAACATGATGCGGGCCTCGTCCACAAGGGTGGCGGTATCGGACGGCTCCGGGGCAACGGAGAGTGTGCCGGTTTCGATGCGAGCCACATCGAGCAGGTCGCGTATGAGGCTGCGCATGCGGTCGGCCTGATCGGAGATGATGCGGTGGAACTGACGCATTTCGGCGGGGTCCAGAGAGGATGCTTCGTCCAGGAGGGTGTTTGCGGAGCCTCTGATTGACGTCAGCGGAGTCTGCAGCTCGTGGCTCACCATTCCCATGAATTCGGCGCGCAGTTGCTCCAGTTCCTCAAGCGGCGTCATATCCTGCATCGTCACGACGACCTTTTCGACCACGCCCTCTCGTGAGTAAATGGGCGTGGCGTTTATCAGCGCCTTGACGCTGCGGCCGTCTGGGACCTCCATGACGATCTCTTCAAGGCGGACCATCTCGCCGGTGCTGAGCGCCTGGGCCAGGGGGAACTCATCAAGGGAGATCTCCCGTCCATCGGCGCGCCGGCAAGTTATCACTTCGAGGAGCTCCTCCAGCGGGCGGCCGGGCATCTGCAGGCTGCTGGCGATCCGCCTGGCCTCTTGATTGAAGGAGACCGCGACCCCTGCTTCTGCGTCGAAAACCACTACACCGACCGGCGAGGTGTTGATAAGGGTTTCCAGGTCGTTCCTGGCCCGCTGCTCGTCGCGGTAGCGGCGGGCGTTGGCGATGACGAGTGCGGCCTGACATGCAAACATGACCAGGGTCTCTTCATCTTCGGAAGTGAACTCTGCACCGGCCCCAATCTCGCCGAGAAAGATGTTACCGACGCGTTCTCCTCCGTGGAGGATGGGCGCCGCCAGGAAGCGAATTGGGCCAATCGCATTCCCAGGCAGGGGAGGTTCGGGAAGGTTGAAGGCCCTGACGTGGCCGATGAGGTCGGGAAGGCGAAGCGGTTCCGGGATATTGCCGACGTGTTCGAAGAGTGTCAATGCATCGGGCAGGTCCCACAGGCCTTGGGCTTCCTGGGCAGTCAAGCCGGAGGAAAGAAAGTCATCGGCCTGTCCCGTTTCGTCGAGAAGCGTGAGCACGCCGTAGCGGGCACCGGTGAGAGAGCAGGCAGAGTCGAGGACGCTTTGCAGGACGGCGTCGAATTCAAGGCTCTCGTTGATACGCAGGCTGGCCCTGCTCAACCGGGAAAGGCGGTCCCGCAGCGCTTCATTCTCCTGTATCAGCTCGTCGGCGGGCTTCATCTATGTCTCCTTACTCAACACTTAGGTGCGCCGCGGGGGTCCGACGCCGGCTCAGGGGCCATATGGGTCCTGATTGGGGCCGCCCATGGTCCAAGCGGCCTTCATTCTACCACTTGGCGAAATGTTGACGCAATACTGATACGAAAGAAGACGCGATCTACATACGAATGACATTTTCATGTTGTAAAATTTGGAGTCCGCGGTCCGAAAATCGGGGCGGACACCTTCGTGGATCAGATTCCCGGCAGGGCGGCATCGACAACTTTAGCACCAGCAGGGCAGGGAGGCCAGCCGATCCCCCAGCGGAGCCAGGCGTAAGACACACTATCCAGCACACGAAAGCTGACCCTACGAGGAGGCTCCAGCCGTGAAGCGCGTCAACCTTTACGCCCTGATCATTATCACAACGTTACTCCTCCTCTTCTGTCTCGCCGCCGCCGCTGCCAACGCCCAGGAAGTCGGCAACGGCGAGAGTAACGTCACTCAGCTTGGTGAACTCATCGATGAGCTGTTCGCCCGCGTCGCCAGGCTTGACGAACGCATAACCACCATTGAAGACGCAGACCAGCAGGACGAACTGTGGGATACAGTAAATGACCTTGATCGCCTTGTCGGCGCCCTCGAGCGTGAACTGCTCTCTGTTGGGGAAATGTCGGATCGCCTGGCCGATCTTGAAGCCATCTGGGACGGGCCCGGACCTGCCTACCTCGACAACGGGCACTGCATCCTCGCCATACCCGGCCCTGGCTCACTCCGCCTCACCCTGCAGCACGAGACCATTGTCCGCTACATGGCCCGGTTCGACGCCTTGCCTGCCGCTTACAACGTGCATTCCGTTCAGGTCGACCCCGAAAGCGGCGAAATTCTGATCTTCTACGAGACCCGCGATGAAAGGCCGCTCTACGTGATCGAACGCTGGCGCGGTTGCGAATTCCGCGGCAGCAGCGACTGGATGGCGGCCGAGGGGTAGGGCGTCTGCCCGAGAGGGTGCCAGGCCCGCGGCGGCCACCGCCAAGGTGGGACCGGTACGCCGCGAGGCTGTCGTTCTGCTCATCTTCCGACTATTGGGAACGGCGGACCCAGGTAGTTCCCCGGGGGGTACGGGGAGAGAGGAAATCTTGCCATGAAACGCACTCTGATCCTTTTCGCGTTACTGATTACGCTCGCCCCCGCCCTGCTGTTCGCTCAGGACGACGTTACCCTGGCGGGACTGAATAACAAGCTGCAAGCCCTGTCCACCGACCTGGTAATTATGGCCAAGGAGCTTAGAAAACTGAATGAGCGGGTGGCCGCTTTGGAGGCAACGCCCGCAGCTGCGCCCACCCCGGCCATGGCGACGTGCGATCTGACTCCCAATCTGCCTGTCGATCCTGTACAGCTTAACGAAGAGACCAGGGCCGCCCATCGCACGCAGTACGGCAGAGAGCCGCCCCTGTTCATGGGGATTATCAAGGTAGTCATGCATCCGGATGGACGCGTACAGATATATTACGCGTCGGGACGTAAGGGGAACTACCGCAGCGTGTCCGAGTTGTGGGATGGCTGCGATTATGCAGGCCATACGCCCTGGAAAGAACTCGAGGATATCAACGACTTTCGCTAGAGGAGACACCCCATGAAACGCGAGGTTTCGCTTGACTCTCCTTAGATGCCGCGCCCGGCCAGCCGGCGGTGCGTGCGAGCGTGTAACCCGGGGATAAGTCCAATCGAATGCGCATTCACCCTTGTGGAACCGCCGGCGGCCGAGCGGGTGGAAGTAAGAAGAGGGGAGCAAAGCGGTCCGTGTTCAGGAGCGGAAAGATGGAAGAGCCAACGATTCCCAGTTCATACCATTCATTCATGCGGTTAATCAGGAGGCTTCAGGAGGAAGAACCAGGCGTCCGGCGGAAGGTGCTGAAGCAGCGCATAATCGATCTGCTGGATCTGCCGCCGGAGAAGGATGACCCGTACTGGGATGAGCAGGAATCTTCCTATCTGCGGTCGAGCCGGACACGCCGGCAACTGTTCGAAGACCGGTTCAACCTGGCGATGTACAAGATACGAAAAGAAGAGGCCAAGTCGTGACTGTCGAAAATCCGGCCCTGACTGGCAGGGTAAAGAAGCTTGGGAACGACTAAGCCGTCCCCGCCTCGACAGAGACAGGGCCCAGACCCATCGGAATATCCAAGCGGTTGCCCTTGCAGGCGTTGCGCAAATGAGCGGATGGGGCACAATGTCGTATGCCGGGCAGCCCATTGATCAGCGAACCTGTGTTGGCCTGTTTTAGGCGCAGAGGACGGCTCTATCTTCCGGTCAACTTCTCTGTTCTGCTCCTGTTCGCTCTCTTTCTGTCCGGATGTCGCGACAGGCGCGCCGCGCCCGCTTCCGTCCTCCCCGCAGCCGCGACCCCGCCGCCGGCCGCAGAACCGGTGACACCGGCAGCCTTGCTCGATGAGGCCGCCTATCTTCACCGGATCGGCGACTACAGCCAGGAGCAGCGTTTGCTGCAGAGGCTGCTGGCCGATCTGCGAACGGAGCCGGCCCAGGGACGGGGTACACCTGCCGCCTCGCGTGCGCAGGAGCGCGCCGCCATCCTCTACCGGCTGGCCTTGGCTTATCTGGCCGATGACAGTCCGGAACTGGCGCTGGACGCGCTTGAGCGGCTTCGCCGCATGGGCGACTCCCTGGCCGCGGGCGAGATCAGTCTGCCGTCCGCGAGCGGAGAAGCGGTGGCGCAGCTCCTGATCAACAGCCTCTTCCTGCGCGGGGAGGCTCTGGCCGGCGTGGACCGCTTCACCGAAGCCGCGGCCGCCTACCGCTCATTCCTGGCGCAGCGTCCCCAGATCTCCGGTGTCGTAGAGGAGCGCATCGCCGATGCACTGCTGGCGCTGGACGAACGGTCGCAGGCCGCTGCCGCGCTGCGCCGGGCCGCCGGCGCAGCCATAACCGCAAACGAGGAAGTTCGCCTTCTCGAGCGGCTGGCAGCTGTTCTCGAAGGTGCGGACCGTTGGGACGAGGCCGCCTCCATCTACGATGAGATCCTCGCCCGCCCGGATTCCGAACACGCCGAACCGGGACTGGATCAGGCCGCCCTCACGTTTGACAACATACTCGGCTACAGAGAGTCCTCCATCTACCGCGCCGGTTATCTCTACCGCGCCGGCATGGCCCATGCCGCGGCCGGCGATGAAGAAGCCGCTATCGACCGCTGGCGTACGGCGCTGACCGAAAACCCGGCCGGCGATGCCGCCTACCTGTCTCTCATTCAACTGATGGACAGGGACGTGCCCGTCGACCCGTTCCTGCGCGGGGAGATCAGTCTGTCCGCCAAAGCTTACCTGCCGGCCATTTCCGCCTTTGAACGTTTTCTCGAGAAGTCGCCGCATGCCGCCCGCGCCGGCGAAGCCTGGCTGGGAATCGCCCGGGCCCTGTTGGGGTTGGAACGGTGGGCAGCGGCCCGTCTCGCCGTCGACCGCGTGCTGGCTGACTTTCCGAACTGTGTCTGCTTCGGTGAGGCCTGGTTGGCGCGGGCGCGCATCACGCTAGAAGAGAGCGCGCCCGCAGAGGGACGGCGCATCTACCGCACATTCGCCAGTGCGCATCCCGACGACCCGCTGGCGCCGGAAGCGCTGTGGCGGAGCGCGCTGTCTGTCCTTGACGCCGCCGCCATACAGGATGCCCGCGGTGCGGTCGATCCTTTTGACGAAGCTGCGGCCGATTTGCTCAGGCTGGCGGACGTCTTCCCCGGCAGCCCGCGCGCCGCGGATGGGCTGGCCGTCGCCGGAATCGGCGCGTTCGAACGCGGCCGTTACGATTACGCCGCCAACCTGTTCAAACGGCTGCTCTCGGAGTATCCCGATACGCAGCCGGACTTTGCCGCCTATTGGCTCGGCCGCGCCCGCCATGCCCAGGGCGAAGTCAAGGCGGCGCGCGCCCTCTGGCAGACGCTCGTCGCGCGCGCGCCCGAAGCATTTTACGGCGTTCTAGCCGGCCTGGACGTCGACGCCGCGCATCCCGGGCAGAATCTTGTCCCCCGCCTGGCCGGCATGGACATAAGTGTGCCTGCGTTGCCCGGCGACGACGGCAGCCGCGCATTCGCCGAGGAGTGGCTGAGTGGACCACAAGGTTTCGCGCGCGCCCAAAACACCGATGCGGCTACGGCCACAGGCACTGTCGAGCCATGGAACCTGCCCGTAACCGTCATCGGCGACCCGGACCTCGTCAAAGGCGAGCTGCTGCTGGCGCTGGGTCGCCGCGCCGAGGGATTGCAACTGCTGGAACAGATCTACTGGCGTTTTCACAACGATCCGGCCGCGCTCTATCCCCTCATGCTGCGTTTCAATAAGCTGGGCGCCAACCGACTCTCCATTACGGCTGCCCACCGTCTCATCGATCTCAGCCCGGCTGCGCGTGTCGCCGAAACGCCTCTCTTTATCCAGCGCTTCGCCTATCCCGACCACTATGCCCGCCTGGTCGAGAGGCAGGCCGAAGAGTTTGATATTGCCCCTCAGCTTCTCTACGGCCTCATCTTTCAGGAGAGTCACTTCGAGCCTGCGGCGCGTTCCTATGCCGGCGCCCGGGGCCTCATGCAGATCCTTCCGGGCACAGGCTGGGAGATTGCCCGAAGTCTCGACTACCCCAACTATTCCAACGAACTGCTCGACTTTCCCATCGTCAGCATCCGTTTCGGCGCATACTACCTGCGCTGGGCGCGCGACTATGCCGGCGGCAACGACACAGCCGCCCTCGCCGGATATAACGTCGGCCCCCGCAAGGCCAGATACTGGCTCAGCCGCACCGAGCCAGACGATGCTCTTTTTATCTACAAGGTTCCCTACTACGACACACGGCGTTACCTTCAGGGCATTCTCATCTGCTTCGCCCACTACCTGCGGATTTACGGAGGCGTTTAGCTCTTGTTGACTCCGGAATGTCCTGCCCAAGTGGTTGAAAGGAAATGTCGACGAGCCCAACCGCTATTCTCCAGGGTTCCCCCTGCGGCCATATTGGCAAATTCTAGGAATAATAGTGACTGCTAAGTCCTTGCCTAATGGCGTTCATAGTTCAGCATGTCGAGGATGTTTCTCTCTCCTCACTCCTCTCCACTCTCTACTCGCTTTTGGGCGGTCGGGCCTTCGGCCCTCCCTTGTGCGGGGGCTCCGCCCCCGCAACGCCCCCGGTCCTATTCGCGCCGCAGAGAGTGTGTGGCTAATATGAGCTTGTCGTCCCGCGGCGACCGGACTTCCCCCCACCCAGCGTCTCGGCAGATTCCCAGTATGTGCCAGTACAAGCAAGACAGACGTGGCAAATCCAATTGGGCCCAACCTACACCACTATGACCATCGAGAGCCCGCTACAGAAATACTGATGGTACGTTCCGTCATTCCTTATCCAGACAGACCGCACACAGTACACTCACAGAACATGGTTTAGTAGCTACGAATTGTATGAGAAAGTAACAGCGAAAAAGCTGAGGCGATGAATGATCGTCTGAACAGATAAAGGAGAAAAACATGGTTCGTATTGCAACACTATTTCTTGCCTTCACGCTCTTTGTTGTCGGTTGCGTTGCCATTCCAACCGAAAGTGAAGCGGAGGGTTACACCAGGTCGGTGGTGCAGGATGCGATCCGCTACTATGATCGCAACGGCAGGGATGCGGCTGTCGAGTACTACAGTTCGGAAGACAGCGTGCATGGTCAGTGGTATGTGTTCATCGTGGATGCGGATGGGTATGCCATTGCTTCACCCAACGCGGACATGATCGGCAGGGATCCGGCTCTGCGCGTCGATGCAAGCGGTTACTTCTACGGCGATGATCTGATGAGTGCAACCGAGGCGGGCAAGTGGATCAGCTACGTTTTTCGTCATCCAGAAACAGGCGAGAACGCCCGAAAGCATACCTGGGTCGTGCGCCATGATGGATTGCTATTCGCTTCCGGCTTCTATGAGGAGGAATAGATCTACGAAGCAATGGGAGATAGAACCAAAGACTGCGCCCAGGCGCAAGCGTGGTATGGTTGGCCTCAATCGCTCGACCGCGATCAGGTGTTACCTTGGGATATAATCCCCAAATTCTGATGCCAGCTGGAACCGAAGATCAGACCATCGTGCCGCACCACCCAGGAATGGAAACATTCCTGGGTGCCGGTGACAGGATTGAGGAAAAAATAGTCCACCCACATTCCTTCCCCGGTGGCGCCGGCTATCGCTTCGCCGTGCCGGTAGCCGGTGAAATCCGCCCTTACATCGCCCCGCAAGTCCTCACCCAGCATATCCGGGTTGACCGCAAGGGCGACCAGCTTCTCGTTCTCATCAAAGATGAACACATACCACTCGCCGTCCACGCTCTCCGGTGAATTGTAGTATGCCAGCGCCGCCTGCCGCCCCCGGGCGTCGTACAGCCGCATCGCTCTCTCCACCACCGCCACCGTGTAGCCCGCACGGTCCGCCTTGGAAACTTGCCGGCACGGCGTGCTGGCCGGGACATCCATCTCTGGATGAAACAACAGCTGGTGATAGCAGCCGGACACAAAGAAGGCGGCCGCCGCCAGTACGGCTGCCAATCTACTCAGAACCGGACGCTCACACACTTCCCTCCTCCTGGAGCCTGCTTAAGTGAAGTCCGGCGCAACCCGGCCGACCGGTTAGTCTTTCCAGCGACCGCGCCTCATTTCCCGCACCAGTTTTTCGAATTCCGCTTGTGAATAGTCGCGATCGAACTGCCTCATGATCAGGTGTTCGATCTCCTTTGCCGGCGTCCACCCGTTGCGTGCAGCCGAACGCAACAGGCAGCGGTATACATCATCCGGCAGATCGATCGTCACAGTCCTCTTCACGTTCATGCCTCATCAGTCGCCTCGCGCCCGCCACGGATAACATCGACCCAACGAAAGTCGAGGAGGGGGGATTCTGTGCGGAATTACCAAGCGCACATCGCTCTTCAGTGGGCGGATCCCCCCGCCTGCTCAATCATATACCACTCGTCTGTCAAGTTCGTGTCAATTCAACCCTTGCCCGTCTCTTTTGCGTGGCAGAATCCCCCCAATTTCGCCGGAAATAGTATAATCTGGCCGCACGGCCCGATTTCATCAGTCCCAGGCGACGGACGCGGACGACGACCGCGAACGCCACGCCTGCTCGGATGGCCGGCTTGACGCTCGGGCGCTGAATGAACATACGCCTCGGCCCGGGCACGCCGTACAAAATTGGTAGTAGGGCTGAACCGGGCGCGCGTTTCGACATCGCCGCAAAGCGCAGACAGGCTGGCTGGAATCAGGACCACTATCTAAAGGTGCTACAAACTCAAGCTGCGAATGCCCTGACGTTTTGTCCGGGTGCATCCCAGATTTGGGGTGGGAACAGTCTGGCAGGGAATCAGTGACAGCGGTGGCTGGAACTGTTTACTGGCTCTTGGAGAGACGGAGGGCAGCCACCAAGTCCGGCCCTACCGGGAGGTCCGTAGACTGGGGGGCCAGGCAGGCACAAGGCCGGCACCTACGGGGATCTGATGGGACTGGCGGGACGTGGTCTGGCTAGACACATTCGATTAGGCACCCGTCACCAATGTCGACACACGGTCGATGAGGCATGTTGTAGGAGAGGGGGCGTTGCGGGGGCGGAGCCCCCGCACAAGGGAGGGCCGAATAGGCCCGACCGCCCAGAAAAGCAGTGGTCAGTAGTCGGTAGTCAGCGGTCAGAGACGGTGCTTATTCTGGCGGAAACTGGAATGGGAACTGACCATGGGTTGGTTGCCTCCAGAGGTATACGAAAGTTCGCCCCAATATTGGGATGCACCATTTTGTCCGCCTGATCTTTTGCGCGCGCATGGCCCTGTGCTATACTGTGCAACCGCGACGAGGGACAGCTTGTCTGCTCCCTCGTTCTTTCTGTTCACAGCACAATGTTGTGGACCTTTGTCTAACTGCAGTTTTTAGTAGTCAGTTTTCAGTTTTTCGTTCTGCCTCTCAATTGAGTTCAGGGCGGGTACTGTAGACCGAGAACCGACAACTGGAAACGAACCCAGGACATTGTTCATGGAAAGGAGCAAAAGGGTAGATGAACACGTACGAATTGGTGTACATCATCCAGCCCAATCTGGATGATGAGGGTGTCAAAGCCGTGGATGACCGGATCAGTCAGGCCATCAACGGTGAGGATGGGACAATCGAGAGCACCGATTATTGGGGCAAACGGCGATTGGCCTATCCCATCAAAGGCCACTTTGAGGGACACTACATTCTGCACAACCTCTCGATGCCTCCCACCGCGGTGCAGAACGTC
>DAOUHY010000237.1:0-1749 GCA_034428435.1 Caldilineaceae bacterium
GGCGGCGTGGAGGTCGGTCATGGGGTGGAAGTCGCCGAGGAAGGCGTAGCCCTTGTTGCCGCCGCGGCGGAAGGAGGTGGGGGCGAGGGAGCTGCGGAGGGCGCTGTCCATCTCGGAGCCTTTGCGGGAGAAGCCCATGGCGCGGCGGGCGAGGGGTTCGTCGTTGGTAATGATCATGCCGCCCTGATCGGTGGTGAGGGTCTTGCCGCCGAGCGAGAAGCAGCCTATGTCGCCGATTGTGCCGACGAGCTGGCCGCGGTATTCGGCGAGGTGGGCCTGTGAGCAGTCCTCGATGACGGGAATATTGTGGGCGCGGCCGATTTCGAGGATGGGGCCCATGTCGCATGGGTTGCCGTAGAGGTGGACGGCGAGGATGGCGCGGGTGCGGGGGGTGATGCGGCGCTCGATGTCGGCAGGATCAGTGTTGAGGGTCTCCGGGTCCCAGTCGGCGAAGACAGGGATGGCGTTGTGGAGGATGATACCGAGGACGGAGCCGATGTCGGTGGTGGGGGTGGTGATGATTTCGTCGCCGGGTTCAGGGTTGACTGCGGCGACGGCGGCGTGGATAGCGCCGGTGCCGGTGGTGGTGGCGACGGCGTACTGGGCGCCGTGGAGGGTGGCGAAGGCGTCGGCGAAGGCCCTCACTTTGAAGCCGGAGCGCCAGCCGTCGGTTGCGTTGTCCATGACCTCCATGAGGTGGCGGCGTTCTTCGTCGCCGAAGATCCACTTGGGGCCGAAGGGCTGGCTGCGCAGGGGTTCGCCGCCGTCAATTGCCAGTTTTGCGCTGGTCATGGGGTTGTTCCTTTTTTGTCTGAATCAGAATTTGCAGGATTTTCGTGGATTTTCACGATAACTGTAGTGCGCATTGGCTAGCGTTGTGAGAGCTGGTGGGCGGGTCGGGGAACTGGTCCGGGTGCCTGGAAAGGCGCTGGCTGATGGTGGAAGCCAGCCGGGGCCAGGGACAGGGTCGGGTGTGGGCATCGGGTCGCAATGGGACCTGCTCGATAGTAGGCACCAGGTCGGCAAGGCATGTTGTAGGAGAGGGGGCGTTGCGGGGGCGGAGCCCCCGCACAAGGGAGGGCCGAATAGGCCCGACCGCCCAAAGGCGAGGAGAGAGAGATGCCGCCTATTCTGCCTCATTCTGTATCGCGAACGTGCCATTGCTTAGTCGTTACTCCAGCTAACAGTTGAGTGCGGCGATCAGATGTCGTCGAGGGTCCATTTTGTGTAGGCGGCATGGCAGATTCCGTCTTCGAGGGTGATCCAGTAGCAGGTGAAGAGGCTGCCGTCGTCGAACTGGACGGTGATGGGGTAGCCGACGTCGGAGCCGCCGCTGTGGTTGGGGTAGTCGGGCCACATGGGGGAGGCTGTGCCGGCGTCGTCGCGCATGATGATGGTGTTGTCGGTATCCCAGGTCTTGCCGTTGTCTTCGCTGAGGACGAGGCGGATGCCCATGGGTTCCCAGCGGTAGGTGACGCCGCAGAGGATGCGTCCGTCCTGGAGGCGGAGGAGGTGGGGCGGATAGCCTCTGACCTCGGTGCGCAGCGGTTGGGACCAGGTGAGGCCGTTGTCTTCGGACCAGCTTTCGAGCAGGTAGCCGCTGGTGAGGTGGCCGGGAGTCGAGTGGCGGATGTGGGCGAGGACCTTGCCGGGCTCGGCTTCGATGAAGCAGGTCTCGTCGCCGGTGACGCTGGAGACGCTGGAGGAGAGGGGGATGAGGCGCCAGTTGTCGCCGTCGGGGTCGGAGCG
>DAOUHY010000238.1:0-1843 GCA_034428435.1 Caldilineaceae bacterium
CGCCTATCTGGCCTATATCTACCTGCCCTTCCTCAAACTGGCCGACATCAGCGACACGCTGCACCGGGCCGGCGCCAGCCAGGAGCGCATCTTCGAGCTGCTGGCGGTGCAACCGGAGATCAGCAGCCCGCCGGACGCGATAACCCCCCGCATGGAGCGCTGGGACGTTGCCTTCCACAATGTCTCCTTCGGCTATGAGTCGGAAGAGGCGGTGCTGAACGGGATCGACTTCGAGATCGGCGCCGGCGAGATGGTGGCGCTGGTGGGCGCGACCGGCGCCGGCAAGACGACGGTCAGCCGCCTCATCCCCCGCTTCTACGATCCCCAGGGTGGTCAAATCTGTGTCGGCGGACACGATGTGCGCAGCCTCGACCTAGAGTTTCTGCGCGCTAATGTGGCCTCGGTCATGCAGGATGTCTTCCTCTTCCACGGGACTGTGCGCCAGAATATCGCCTTCGGACGCCCCGAGGCGACGGTCGATGAGATCGTGCAGGCGTCGCAGGCGTCCAACGCGCACGAGTTCGTCGTCGACCTGCCGGACGGCTACAACACGATCATCGGCGAGCGCGGCGTGCTGCTGTCCGGCGGGCAGAAGCAGCGCATCTCGATCGCACGCGCCCTGCTGAAAGATGCGCCGATCCTGATCCTAGACGAGGCCACGTCGTCGGTGGACACCGAGACCGAGTGGCTGATCCAGCAGGCGCTCAACCGCCTCACGCGCAACCGCACCACGCTGGTGATCGCCCACCGCCTTTCGACCATCCGCCACGCCGACACGATCGTGGTGCTGGACGGTGGGCGCATCATCGAAACCGGCGCCCACGATGAGCTGATGGCGCGCGGCGGGCGTTACGCCCAGATGGTTGAGACGCAGAGCCTGGCCCGCTCCTGGCAGCTGAGCGGGCAGCCGGAACTGCAGCCGGCCGGCGACTAGCGCCGGCGCTTCATTCTTGACAGGCGCTTATATGCTTGTGACTTATTGACAGATCAGTACTCGGAGAGATCAAAAGGAGGCGTGGTCATGGGGTCCGCACTGGAAAGCAAACTGGAGATGGCGATAGCCAATCTGAATCGCGTTCACCTGGGCGAGGTGAATACGCCGCTGGAGCATCTGCCGCGTTTCAGCGCGGCTCTGGGCGGGCCGCAGGTCTATATCAAACGGGACGACCTGACCGGGCTGGCTTTCGGGGGCAATAAGACCCGCATGCTCGAGTACAGCCTGGCGGTGGCGGTGGAGCGCGGGGCCGATACAATCGTCTTCGGCGCGGCCGTGCAGTCCAACTACTGCCGGCAGCTGGCCGGGGCCTGCGCCAAGCTGGGTATCAAGCTGTATCTGATCCTGCGGTCGGAACGGGAGATCGACAAGACCGCGATCACCGGCAACAACCTGATCCAGCGGCTGCTGGGCGCGCATGTGACGGTGCTTTCGGACAACAACCGCGACCGCCAGCAGGAGGCGATCGCGGCCAAGGCTGAGGAGCTACGGGCGGCCGGCCACAACGTCTACGTACCGCGGCAGGCCGATACCATTGACCTGGATGTAATCGCCTACGCCCAGTCCGCCCTCGAAGTGGTGCGGCAGAGCCGCGAGCAGGGCGTCGAACTGCAGCACATGTACGTCAGCGCGGCCGACACGACCCAGGCCGGGCTCGTTCTCGGATTAAAGGCGGTGGGCAACCCGATGCAGGTGAAGGGGATCAACCCGTCATCCAAGAACGGCAACGAAGAGCGCATGGCAGAGATGGCGAACCAGGCCGCGGAACGGCTGGACCTGGACGTGACCCTGACCGCGGCCGACTTCGACAACGACGACTCCTTCATCGGCGAGCGCTACGGCATCCCC
>DAOUHY010000239.1:0-4988 GCA_034428435.1 Caldilineaceae bacterium
TTGGGAAAGAACCCGAGAGGAAACAGAGATGATTGAACTGAAAAGAGACGAGTTGATTTTTCGATTTCCGGAGGTGCATAAGGATGCCGAGTGCCGTATATCGTTCCAGCGCACGTTGCGCATTCCGGATGACAACCGGGCTTATTCGCTGCCGCCGGGGCTGGGGAGATTTCCGCTTAATCTCGTGTACGACTATGCGGATAGTGTGCCGGCGGGTTGGAACGCGCACGGAGGCGTCTTTCTGCCGATGTACCAGGCGGAGGCGATGTGGCTCAATTTCAGTGGTTCGTATCCGATGGCGGTGAAGGTGGCTGCGGGCAAGATCAACGCGGTGACGGGTGAGGGCTGGGAGAACGAGCTTTCCGAACAGCCGCAGGACTATGTGGTCATACCCGATCAGCCGTGGTTGGACGGTTTCAGTGTCATGAAAGGGATGATCCGGCAGTTTGTGGCGATGCCTCTTGGCGAGGGATATACGGCGGAGGAGCAGTTGACGGGGGAGGCGGAGCACGGCGGGCTGCAGATTGTTGTTTATCCCATAAAGCCGTCATATTACAAGAGAGAAGAAGAGCAGCTCCATTTCGTTGCATACGGCCCGCCTCGCGCTGAAATGGAGCTTGGTGAAATGGGTTTGGCTCCGGGCGGGCTCATGCGGCAGGAGATTTATGAGGACGAATATGGCTTTGAGGCGTGGGAGACGTCGGTGCGCTCGCGTTGTTACGTGCATATTGTGAACAGTTTGCAGTTCTTCAGTGTGACGGGCGCTCATCCGCCGAGCATGCCGCCGACGGCGCTGGAGTATACGAAGGCGGGGCTGCCGTGGTTCGAGTATTATGGGGGTGACTTGAAGGCGTTGGAGGGGGCGGAGAAGCTGGCGGGGCTGGACAGTGTTGCGGTGAAGAAGCTGAAGAAGGGTGAGGGTGTGCTGGCGGATAATGAGGCCGTGGAGCCGAAGGTGGTGAAGAGGTTAGGGAAGGGGAAGGTGCGGGAGGGGGAGTTTTAGGGTTTCTGAATGTTGAGGACACTCGAAAAGCGCCATGCCCCGTTGCCCTCGCCAGTTTGACACTGCGAAAATGGGCACCGAGGCTGGCGCAATTCTTTTGTACGAGAATGATGTGGAGGCGGACTACAAGAGCCCGACTTGTGGATCAGGAGTCTTGTCGAACGTCCGATGTGCCTCTGTCCAGAGACTTTCCAGGAAGTTCGTCGATCTTTCGTACATTCATCACGATGACTGTGTTCTTCATCATCGCGGAGAGGTTGTCTGTGGCGGCAGTGCCTTGCGAAATCGCTGGAGCCATGCCAGTTGGTGATGGCATTGGCTTCGTTGTGTTTCGGCTGCTATGCGTCTTCGGCTTCATGGAACCTCCACCCTTCAAACTGGCGTTGATCACCTATTGCGTCGCCGATAAGGCCCGGTTGAACCTCTACCCTTTGACGGACTACCTCTCCTTCGCTGACATACATGTGAGAGCCCCCTGACACGCTTTCAATCAGAGCACGCCGAAAAGTGTAACTGGCACGGTCCTGGCTCCCCAAAAAAGAGTTCACGTCAAAAGGAGTAGTAAGTTCCAAATCTTCGGCAATATTATCATACAACTCCTTTATGAGGTAGTAGAATTCCCATGAAGGCGTTTCAATAGGAAGCCCGAGGAGTTCCCGAGCCTCGCGCCGATAGACTGTATAGTCGTGGCTCCCTGATTCACTGCAAAGAAAGTCCAGAATCTTTTCTATGTCTTCCTGCCTGTCCATATGATTGGACAGGAGACGCCGTCCGAGCATACGGATTTGTGAGCGAATTCGATAGGTATGTCCCAGTACGAGAGGATGAACTTCCTGCGTAAGACTTTCAAATATCTGAGCGATCGGCTCATGACCCAGCGCCTCGCGCGCCTGCTCGAGGAAGGCAGTTACGTCTTCCACGCTTACGGGGACCCTTGATGCCGGTTCGCCTCCGGGCAGTTGAGGATTCAGCGGAGTAGTCACACTAGGGTCAATAGGGCCCAACGTGGCCTGTTTGGTCATTACCAAGTTATCGGCTCCAAGGCAGAGTAGCGTCCCTGCACTATGGCACTTCGCCGGAATAATGATTTCAAGTTCATCACAGAAAGTGCGGAGAAGATTGGCGAGACTCCAAGCAGAAAGGGTTTCACCGCCTCTTGTATAGAGTATGAGGGAAATCTTGTCGACAACTTTGATAGTGTCGAGATGGTGAACGAATAAGTCGAGTACCTCAGAGGCCATCTTGGTTTCAAGACCGCGCCTATCTCCTGTGAAGTATACAAGCACTTTCGAGTTGCGCGCCTGCTCAATGTCCTCATAAAGGGCGATTCTCTCCGCGTCCATAGAAAGCTCCAATTTGGGGGATAAAGGGAACGTTTCGAATGTCTTGCAAAGGCATGGGCGGCTTCCCTAGACCAAGCACCTAGGAAGCTGCTCAGAATTCTCCTTAGCGTACTAAGTTGGAAGGTGGGTAAGAGCGACAGAACTTGAGAGAGGTAATGCCCTTCCATCCTATCAGGAAGGCGGAACTCCGCCAAATTCACGCGTACAACACTACCTGGTCATCCTCCAATTCTACGCGGTAGGTTCGGACGCGGAGATTGGGGTCGTAGAGGGCGTGGCCGGTTTTAATGTCGAATTCCCATTGGTGCCAGGGGCATTTGAGGATTTCGCCTTCGCGGGTGTAGGTCATACCGGTGAGGCCGTCGGGGAGGACGAGGGGGCGGAGGCGGCCACGGCAGAGGGGGCCGGCCCTGTGGGGGCAGATGTTGCGGAGGGCGTAGAAGTCGCCTTCGAGGTTGAAGACGCCGATCTCGCGGCCGTTGACGGTGACGATTTTGCGGCCGCCGGGGGGGATTTCGCCGGCGGTGGCGATTACGTGGGCAGGCATCAGTTGAGGCCGTAGAGCTCGGCGGCGGTGTCGTACATGACGCGGGGCCGCAGTTTTTTGTCGAGACTGCGCATGAGGCCGCTCGGTTCTTCCCAGTCCCAGTGGGGATAGTCGCTGGCGAAGACGAGGACTTCGTCGGCGTGGAGCCAGTCCAGGTAGGTTTCGAGGGCCTGGCGGTTGGGCAGGTTGGGGAAGGGCTGGGTGCCGAAGCGGATGTGCTGGCGCAGGTATTCGCTGGGCAGGCGCTTGAGCCAAGGCGTGTAGTCGCGCAGGCTCTTCCAGTCGGAGTCCATGTGCCACATGAGGCCGGAGACCCAGAAGGTGTCGACTTCAATGAAGAGAAATCTGAAGTTGGGGAACTTTTCGAAGACGCCTTCGCAGATGAGGCTGGCGGTATGGGCCATGGCGATCTGGGGGCGGGCCATACGCATCTCGAGATAGTAGGTGGGGTAGCCGGCGGCGGTGGGCGGTGCGGAGAAGCCGGCGCCCTCGCCGCCGAAGTGGACGCACATGGGCAGTCCGTTGCGCTCGCAGGCCTCGTAGATGGGGTGATAGATGCGGTTGCCAAACGGGTGCAGGCTGCCGGCGGGCATCATAACCTGGGCGACTCCAGGGTGATCGCCGAGGCGGTCGATTTCGGCGGCGGCCTGTTGGGGGTCGGCGGGCGCGATGTGAATGGAAGCGCGCATACGGTCGTCCTTGCTGACCCACTCTTCCAAGGTCCAGTCGTTGTGGGCGCGGCAGTAGGCGGCAGCGTAATCGACCATGGGATTCACGGCCATACTGTATGGCGCGCCGGCGCCGGTAAGGACGGCCATGTCGATGCCGTAGCTGTCCAGATGCTTCTTGCTACAGACCTCGGGGACGGTTGACGGGTCGGGCTCCCCCTCGGTACCCTCCCACAGGTCCTGACGGGCATGGCCCCCCGGCATGTTTGTATAGGGCAAGCTGGGCGCCATCAAGCCGAAATCCTTGCTCTGTTCCACATATTGGCGCGGCATGTAGGGGAAGAGAACCTCCACGTTGGGCGGCTCATGGTGCACGTCGCAGTCTATGATGCGCTGTCGCGTGGCGGGTTGTTCCGCGGGCGTTTCAGAGGACGTTGCTTCGGCTTGATTTGTAGGCGAGACGCTGTCGCTGCCAGTTCGCTCCATCACCACGGTCGCCATCTTTGGCTCCTTTCCTTTGCTTCTTGCGCATTTACTCTAGTGCTGATGGGGCTTCAGCCCCTGCTTGTCATTATGATTTACCCTGCTTAATAGCGGCGCGCGCCTGTTCAAGAATCTCCGGCCCCGGCGGATAGTGTCTGCCGGGCACAACTCTTTCGGCCAGGATGCGCTCTTTGGCAAGCCCTTCGGCGGTCTCGTAGACCTCGGTGAGTTCTACACACTCCTCGGCGAACCAGGACGGAACGACAACTACGCCATCGTCGTCACCGACGAGCACGTCGCCGGGGCGTACGAGGGCGCCGCCGCACTGGATATTTACGTTTTCCTCTGCAGGGAATACCCACGGCCCGCCGCCGTAAGGGGTCCTATCGCGGGCATAGATGATGAGTCCGTAGTTCTCCTCCACCATGATATCGAGGTCGCGGATGCCGCCATCGCACACTACGCCGTCGGCGTTGTTCATTCTGAGTTGCAGGCCTTTCACGTCGCCAAAGACTGCGGCGGAGGCGTTGCCCATAATGTCGACGACCAGTACGTCGCCGGGGCCGCAGCGGGACATGGCCTGGTAATCGATAGCATTCTCGCCGCTGGGCGTTATTGCGGCCAGGTCGGGGCGGGGCGGCAGGTAACGCATGGTGCGGGCGCGGGCGGCGAGGCGATTGCCCGGGGTGAATGGGCGCACATTTTCCATAAAGGGAAGGGGCACGCCGGCATAGGTATGGACGATGTGCCAAACGGTGGCTACCGGTAGTTTTTTGAAGCGGTCCAGGATCGATTGCGGCACTTCTACAGGTGTAAAGGAGCGTTCGGTCATCGGATGTCTCCGGAAAATCGGTGAACGGAAAAGGTGTGGACGTTGGCCAGTGTCCTCAGGCTGCTACGGTTGCATGATCATACGCGAAAACGGGCGAATCGTCCACCAAGTG
>DAOUHY010000240.1:0-2623 GCA_034428435.1 Caldilineaceae bacterium
CGCCCGACTTTCTGCAGCGTACAATCTCCCCCTTTGATAATCCAGAGGTCGGCTGCGTTCAGGCCCGCTGGGGCCATCTCAACGCCGGTGTCTCCCGCCTGACTCTGGCCCAGTCCCTCGGCATCGACGTCCACTTCATCGTCGAACAGAGGGCCCGCAATGATCTCGGTGCCCTCCTTAACTTCAACGGCACCGCCGGCCTCTGGCGCCGCTCCTGCATGGACGAAGCCGGCGGCTGGCAGGAGGACACGCTCACCGAAGACCTCGACCTCAGCTACCGGGCTCAGCTGTGTGGCTGGCGCGTCGCCTACCTGCCCGACGTGATCGTGCCCGCCGAGATCCCCGTCTCCGTCGACGCCTTCAAACGCCAGCAGTTCCGCTGGGCCAAGGGCAGTATGCAGACCGCCAAAAAGCTCTTCACAGCCGTCCTCGGCTCCGGCCAGCCCCTGTGGCGCAAGGCCCTCGGCATCGCCCATCTCACAGGCTACGCCGTCCACCCGCTGATGCTGATCAATCTGCTCTTCCTCCTGCCGATGATGTCCTCCTTCAGCCCGGCTCTCAGAATCGCCTCCCTCTTCTCCCTCACCGCCATCGGCCCCCCGCTCATGTACTGGACCGCCATGCAAAGCCAGGGCGTCTCCGTCCGCCAGCGCATTCGCCGCCTCACTGTCCTGCTTGGGCTGGGCACAGGTCTCTCCGTCAACAACAGCCGCGCCGTCTTCGAAGCCCTCCTCGGCGTCCGCAGCGCCTTCAAACGAACGCCCAAGTTCGCCGTCACCCGCGCCACCAAGGATTGGCAGACCAGCGCATACGTCCTCCCCAGTGACCCGACCGTCTGGGCCGAAATCGTCCTCGCCGTTTACGCAAACGCGCTACTCATCTACAGCCTCCTCAACGGCTTCTGGTGGCTCTTCCCGTGGCTCTCCCTCTACGCCTGCGGCTACACCTATATCTCCTACCTGTCCATTCGCCAGGCTTGGGAAAGACGCGGCGCACTGCGCCATGAACTGGCTGCCGTGCGGGAGGCGGGAGATTGACCGCCCAAAACGAGGAGGCGGCGCAAAGAGGCGGTAGCGAGCCTTCCTTTCCGGACGACTTGCCCCTACCGGACAGCGGCCCTCTCCTGCCGCCCTCCTTCCCTTCGCAGGTCGGCAATCCCTTCGGCCGCGCCCTGCTTGTCATGGCCAAACAACCCATCCCCGGCCGCGCCAAGACCCGCCTCGTCCCGCCCCTCACCGGCGACGCCGCAGCCTCCCTCTACCACTGCTTCTTGGAAGATATCCTGGCAACCGTGCGCGCCGCCGCCAGTCATGAAGCTTTCATGCCCGTAATCGCCTATACACCGACCGCTGCATTCGACTTCTTCCGCCGCCTCGCACCCGATTTCTGGCTGATCCCACAGGATGGCTTGGCGCCCGCCGCCGGCCCCGCACTTCCCGCTGACGGTCCACCGGCAAATTCCACGCCTCGGCCCTCCGCCGCGCCGCGCTCCCCGTCCGCACGGACACAACAGGAGTCGCCCGCCCACCGTCCCGAACGGCTTGGCGACCGTCTCCAATTCGTCCTCTCCACTGTTCTCGGTTGCGGCCTTCGCCAGGTCGCCGCCATCAACAGCGACAGCCCCACCCTGCCCGCAGACCTTCTCAGCTCCGCCTTTCGACGCCTCGACCATACCCACGTCGACGCAGTCTTCGGCCCCTGCGCCGACGGCGGCTACTACTTCATCGGCGTAAAGGAGCCGCCCGGACGCCTCGTAACCGAAGTGCAGATGTCCACCCCAACCGTCCTGCGTGATACACTGGCCATCGCCGCCGAAGAAGGCATCCGCGTCGATCTGTTGCCCGAATGGTACGATGTCGACAGCGCCGCCGAGCTCGAACGCCTGTCCGCCGAATTGGCCTCCCATCCCGAACGCGCCCCCGCCACAAGCCGCTTCCTGACCACCCAATGGACGTCGACGTCATCATCCCAGCCCTGAACGAGGCCGGCAACATCGCCCAGCTCGTGCGCGAGACCGCCGCGCAGCCCGTCGCCCGCGTCATCGTCGCAGACAACGGCTCCACCGATGGCACCGGCCCCCTGGCCGCCGAAGCCGGCGCTCACGTGGTTCTTGAGCCGCGTCAGGGCTACGGTTTCGCCTGCGCCGCCGGCGTCGCCGCCTCCACCGCCGACATCCTCCTCTTCCTCGACGGCGACTTCAGCTCCCTGCCCGCCGAAATGCCCCGCCTCTTCCAACCCGTTCAACAAGGCCGGGCCGATCTCGTCCTCGGCTCGCGCGTTCTCGGAGAAATCCTCCCCGGAGCCATGCCCCCCCATCAGCGCTTCGGCAACTGGCTCACCTCCGCACTCATGCGCCAGCTCTACAGGGTAAGCGTCACCGACCTCGGCCCCTACCGCGCCATCCGCCGTGATTTGCTGATGGATCTCAACATGCAGGAGATGACCTTCGGCTGGCCCACCGAAATGATGGTAAAATGCGCCCGCCGGCGCGTCCCGATTCTCGAAGTGCCCGTCAGCTTCGCCCCGCGCCGCGCCGGCCAGTCCAAAGTAAGCGGTACACTCCGCGGCTCAGTCCTCGCCGCCTACTACATACTCGGCGTCACCCTGCGCTACGCCTTCTCCA
>DAOUHY010000241.1:0-2675 GCA_034428435.1 Caldilineaceae bacterium
TGCCGGAACGCGCCGAATACCTGCGCGTGATCATGGCCGAGTTCACCCGCATCGTCAACCACGCCTGGTCGATCGGCTTTATCCTCAACGACCTGGGCGCGCTGCAGACGCCGGCCCTCTACGCCATCGAAGAGCGGGAGATGATCCTGGACCTCTTCGAGGCGGTGTCGGGCGCGCGCATGATGTGCAACTACATGCGCTTCGGCGGCGTTGTGCGCGATCTGCCGGAGGGCTGGCACGAGCAGGCGGCCTATCTGGCCAACGAGCGGCTGCCGCGCGCGCTGGATGAGTTGGACAGGCTGCTGACCGAGAACGAGATCCTGAGGGCGCGCGGCCGTGGCGTCGGCTACCTTGCGGTCGAGGATCTGATCGCCCTCAGCGTGAGTGGGCCGATGATCCGGGCCGGCGGGCTGGCGTACGACATCCGCAAGGCAGAGCCCTACGGCATCTACGACCGCTTCGACTTTGACATCCCGACGCTGCCCAACAGCGACATTTTCGACCGCTACTACATCCGGCTGCTGGAGGCGAAGGAGAGCGTGCGCATCCTGCAGCAGGCCCTGCGCGACATACCCGAGGGCGAGATTCTCGGCGGCCGTGGCTGCTACACGCTGCGTGCGCCCGAAGGCGAGGTCTACGGCCGCCTGGAAGCGCCCAAGGGCGAGCTGGGATTCTACCTAGCCAGCGACGGCAAGACGCAGCCCTGGCGCTATCATATCCGTTCGCCCAGCTACATCAACCTGAACGCCCTCGGCCCGATGAGCGTCGGCTACAAAGTGGCGGACGCGATCGTTATCCTTGGCGCCATCGACATCGTCCTGGGCGAAGTGGATCGGTAGTTTTTAGTAGTCAGTTTTTAGTTTTTAGTGAAGCCAGGGCGCATCGTTGTACGCAGTTACTAAAAACTGGAAACTAAAAACCAAAAACTGCACTTGGGGGTTTACAGAATGTTTGGAACAGGACTTCTCAAGGGTTTGGGCGTGACTTTGAAGCACGCTTTGGATACATTCGAGGACGACCGGGATAGTGTGCCCGACCGCTACAAGGGCAGCCTGGAGCTGGGCAACAACCGCCGCGTGATCCAGCAGCCGATCGACCAGGAAGGGCTGCTGACGATCCAGTATCCGGAGGAGAAGCGGCTGCTGCCGGAACGATTCCGCTATATCCCGATGCTGATCTGGGACTCGGAGAAGCAGGAGGATCGCTGTACGGCCTGCGGCATCTGCGCCAAGGTCTGTCCGCCCCAGTGTATCTGGATCGTGCGCGACAGCGATGAGAACGGCAAGCCGATGACCCGCTGCTCCGACTTCTACATCGACGCCGCGGTCTGTATGAGCTGCAGCTTCTGTGTTGAGTTCTGCCCCTTCGACGCCATCAAAATGAACCATGACTACGAGCTGGCGGTCTATGATCGCTACCCGCAGCTTGTCTACGACATGGCGGAGCTGACTGTCCCGCTGGAGTACTACGCGGCGCTGTGGCCGACGCAATACGAAGAGGAGCAGGCGCGGCGCAAGGAAGAAGAGGAACAGAAGCGCAAGCAGGAGGAGGAGAAGGCTGCCAAGGCAGCGGCCAGGGCCGCAGCCAAGAGTGCGGCGGCCGCGGAGGAGTCGACTGGGGCAGCGCCAAGGCGCTCAGCGGCCGAGCTGCAGGCGCTGGCCAAAGAGCGGGCTGCCCAACGTCAGGCCCAGGCGGCAGACGGCGGCGGCAGTGATGATGACGCCGCCGCGGCCAAGCGGGCGCGCATGGAGGAGTTGAAGCGCAGGGCGCAGGAACGGGCGCGGGCGCGCAAGGCAGAGTCGGGCGAATAACTACAGTTTTTAGTAGTCAGTGCTTAGTTTTAGTGACGCCGGTTGGCCGAATCTTTAACAGTTTCCGGCCACTGAGGAGGTAGGGCGATGACGGTTAAAATAACATTTTATGGGCATGCGACGTTTGGGGTTGACGCGGACGGAACGAAGCTGCTGATCGACCCGTTTCTGGCGCCGAACAACCCGGTGGCGCCGGCGGACGCGACCGCGGAGAGCGTTGACGCCGACGTGATGATCATTTCGCACGGGCACGGCGACCACATCGCCGATGCGATCCCGGTTGCCAAGCGCACCGGCTGCCTCGTGATCTGCAACTTTGAGATCGGCGACTGGCTGATGGCGCAAGGTGTGGAGAACGTTCACCAGCTGCACATTGGGGGCGGCTTCAACTTCGACTTCGGCCGCGTCAAGCTGACGATCGCGCATCACGGCAGCGGCTTGCCTGACGGCAGCTACGGCGGCAATCCCGCGGGCATTTTGATCCATTTCAATGACGGCACCGACGTCTACTTCGCCGGCGATACCGGCCTGACCTATGATATGCGCCTCATCGGCGACGTGGGCGGCGTGGACCTGGCGGCGCTGCCGATCGGCGACAACTTCACGATGGGGCCGGACGACGCCATCCAGGCGGCCCAGTTCGTAAAGGCCAAGAAGGTCATCCCCTTCCACTACAACACCTTCCCGCCGATTGAACAGGATGTGGAAGCCTTTGCGCAAAAGCTGCAGGACGAAACCGACATTGAGTGCGCAATTCTGAATCCCGGCGATAGTTTAGACGTATAATGAAAGGACGTATGCTGAAGCGGGAGTCTTCCTCGTAAACAGCCCGGCAGTGGTGTATGCGCCAATGCGAAGTGCGTT
>DAOUHY010000242.1:0-3122 GCA_034428435.1 Caldilineaceae bacterium
ACTGACTACTAACTGCTGCAGTTCTGGGCGGTCGGGCCTATTCGGCCCTCCCTTGTGCGGGGGCTCCGCCCCCGCAACGCCCCCGGCCAACAACATGCCTTGCCGACCTGGTGTCGATATTCGTAACAGGTGCTCAGTCGAAAGTGTTTCGCCAGACCACGCCTCGCCAGTCCCCGAGCCAATCTCGCTCAGACAAAACCGCGGCACTCTCGCCTCACTCCTCTCCACTCTCTCCTCGCCCTTGAGCCTGCCCTCGCACCCTCCCCAACTGACGGACGCCGCCGTACGGCGAGACCCAGCGCCTGCACTGCGTCTCGCCCCAAGACGGTAAACAGTGCCAGCCACCGCTGGCACTGATTCCCCGCCAGACTGTTCCCACCCCAAATCTGGCATGCACCCGCAAGTTAGAGCATCTCCCACTGCCCTGCACCTACGGCAGTTCCCACTCACCGCTCTTCCCGCATCAGGCTCGAATGAAATGGAAACTATCGCCCATTACTCGCCCCAACACCCAGTGCGGAGACAATTTCTCTTATCCTGGTGAAGCTCGCTGACGCATAGTCGTTAGCTTCATAGCGCTGGATCTGTTGCTCCTTCAATCCTAAGCGGTCAGCCAAGCCCCGCTGACTGAGCCCGCTCGCAATGCGTGCCCTGATCAGGAGCCTGGGGAGTTCCGAAATGTCCTCCAACTGCTCAAAAGCAAAATTTCCCGCCTTTAGCGCTTCATACTCCTGAATATCCCCTTCCAGGTCAGATAGCTGGCTCTGTAGCGCCTCTTTCTGCACAGTAAGCAGACGTGAAGTCACTTCGGACCGATCCGGGCCGCCGGCATCAAGACTGCGCAGCGCCTTGGTAAACCTTTCTGCCTGTGCCTTGGTAACTCGATACTGTCTTTCATTCTTGATCATGTTAGATTTCCTAGATCTAAGGCTACGATGCCTTTCCTGGCACCCGTATCCTTATCGGTCTGAAAGAAGTCCAGGAAGACGCCTTCCTCAAAGCCGGCTATCGCCGACGACGGAAATAGCTCACCGCCGTACTTGGCTTTCTGAGCAGCGCGTCCGTCTGCAAATGTCAGCAGTATGGGGTCGAGCCTCTCCAGATCCACACCCGCCTCCTCCCAGCACGCGTCGAAATCTCCAGGCTCAGACTTCGATGAAACAAAGCTGCCGTCTACGTAAGCTGTAAGACAACCAGCCTGACGCAGGTTCTCAACGGCGAGTCGAAGTCCAACGAGCAATTGCCGACGCCACGGAATTGTCCCAAATCTCTCATGGAGTTCACCCCAGGTGGCCCAGTGAATGCCCGGGGTAAGATTGCCGCCAGGACCAAATTCTGGGATCATGACACAACTATATCATTGTGTTGAAATCAGGTCAAGTTCGACTGACCAAATGGACATGCTGAGTCATGTCCCAAAAAACTGTCTTCACAATGTCGTTTCCAAATGAAACCGCGTGAATATGTCAGGGGCCGTACTGCACGCGCCAGACCATATGATGTACATTATGGCCCCAAGACAATGCCTTCCACCCGACCATCTCACCGTAGGGGCACCCCTTGTGTGTGCTCTCGTGGCTTGACAATACGATGGGCCTGCAGACTTCCGGTCAGACAAACGTCAGCCACTCCTGGAAGTGGAGAGATAGTCAGATCCACCTATAATGCTAAAGATTGACCTACTCTTTCCTTTGGCGCCGACATGGAGATTGGGCATTGCGATGGACAAAGAACAGCAGTACCGCCAAATGACCGCAATAGGAAAATACCACCGCCTGTACACCCACCTGCGCCGACTTCCATCCCAGGAGTGGAAAACCACCTTCAGCGAGCTCGAGTCCATCATCGGCTTCAAACTGCCCCCATCGGCCCGTCTACACCGCTCCTGGTGGTCCAATCAAACAGTGCCCTACAGCCGCAGCCCGGCGCACGCCTGGAACGCCGCCGGATGGGAGACCGCAGAGGTGGACATCGACGCCGAAGCCCTGCTCCTCCGACGCAAACCGGAGGCCGCCGTCCACAGCACTTCCCTTGCTGAAATATTGCCCGTACACTCCGCCGGAGGCTGGCCGGAAAATCTCAGCCTCAGGCGCGAGGACCTCTACTAGGCGAGATTCTAGCCGGTCTGCTTCCTGAAAACTCCAACGTTGCCGACTCGACGCAGCCCTCATCGAGTTGGTCGCAAGATTGGAGCTACCCCAGTTTAAAGTCCACTTGGGACCTTTCCTCTCACCTCTCAGCCCCCGCCAACGCCACCAACCCCTTTCCCACCTCCAACCCAATCCACATCCCCAATCCGGGAACACATACCAACTGACTTTGAAGGCCTGATGGAACAATGCTAAAATTGGAAGAATTCCAGAAATTAGCATTGCGGAAACATCCGATATCTCCGCAGTGACTAACCCTTTTCATCACCGAAAGGCATCGCACGAATGCGTATTACCCCCAAGATTCTCCCTCTCCTGGCGCTAATTCTCCTCCTGTCAGCCTGCGTACAATACACCTCGGAACCTGAGTCCGGCCGCCTCCAGGTCGTCGCCACCGTCTCCCCTATCACCAACATCGTCTACAACATCAGCGGCGACCACGTCGAACTGACCGGCCTCGTGCCCGCCGGCACCGACTCCCATACCTTCGAGCTCGCCCCCTCCGATGCCGTCACCCTGGCCAGTGCCGACCTCATCTTCATCAACGGACTCGACCTGGAAAAATCCGCAATGCAGATGGCCGAAGCCAATCTGAAGGACGGAGGCGAGATCGTCCTCCTCGGTGAATTGGTCATCGACCCCGAAGACTACGTCTTCGATTTCTCCTTTCCCGAAGAGGCCGGCAGCCCCAATCCCCATCTGTGGACCGACCCGATCTTCGCACTCCAATACGCCGAAATCGTACGCGCAAAGCTGACCGCCCACGACCCCGACAACGCCGAAGCCTACCAGGCCAACTATGACGAGTTCGCCGCCCGCATCGAAGCCCTCGATGCTGCCATTCAGGCCGCGACCGCCAGCATCCCCGCCGAAAACCGCAAACTCTATACCTATCACGACTCCTTCGCCTACTTCGCCCCCCGCTACGGCTACACGGTCCTCGGCGCCATCCAACCCGCCGATTTCTCCGAA
>DAOUHY010000243.1:0-3522 GCA_034428435.1 Caldilineaceae bacterium
GCCAACGTGAGTCAGCCGACCCAGTATGGTCTGCGTCTGAAGGCGTTCGCCTGCTACCTCTACGGCCAACAGTTCATCCCTTTCGCTCGCATCAGAGAGTTGCTGACGGCCCTCTACGGGGATGCACCCTCGGAGCCTGCGATACTTGCCGCCACGCGCCAACTTGCCAGGCACACACGGGGGAGCCTGGCCCAGATTCGCCAACAACTGATTGCTGCGCCTGTCGTCCATTTCGATGAGAGCGGCATGCGTGTCGCAGAGCGGTTGCGGTGGTTGCACGTGGCCAGCACAGAAAAACTGACCCAGTACCACGTGCATGACAAACGCGGGCATATCGGGATGCGAGCCGGAGACATCCTGCCCCATTACAAGGGCGTTGCTGTGCATGATTACTGGCGCTCCTACCTCAAGTTCAGCGACTGTCAGCATAGCTTCTGCAACGTCCATCACCTGCGCGACCTCTGCTTTATCGTTGAACAGTACGACCAGGCATGGGCGGCAAAGATGAAGCGCTTGTTGTGCGACATCAAAGAGGAAGTCGCATCCACCTCCGCACAACACACTGCCTTGCCGCGAGACCGCCTGGCTTACTACGAGGCTGCGTACGATGCGCTCATTGCCCAGGGTTTTGCCGCCAACCCTTCCCCGCCAAAGACAAAACCCAGACCGATCGGGCGACCCAAACAGTCGCCGCCTAAAAACCTGCTTGACCGCTTGCACAAACACAAGGCCGGCGTCCTGGCCTTCATGTATGACTTCCGCATCCCTTTTGACAACAACCTCGTCGAACGCGATGTGCGCATGATAAAGGTCCAACAGAAGGTTTCCGGCTGCTTTCGTACCGAAGACGGGGCCCACATCTTCTGTGCGATTCGTTCCTACATCTCTACTGCTCGTAAACATGGCCTCAACGCGATTGATGCCATCCACAACGCCTTTCTTGACCAACCCTTCATCCCTGATACCTCTCAGGCTTAGTAGTTACTAATTCCCAAGAAAATGGTCCGGGGAAATCTCCCTGGACCATTTTCTTATCCCGTCGCTCTGGTGTAGTAGAAGAAAACGAACATTAGGGCGAATAAGACGGCGCACAGCCAGGTTATGTAATCGTAGAGCGTGTACTTGCGCCGCTTGTCGTCACTCATAGGATTTTTATTGCGCCTTCTCTTTTTGCGTTTCTATGAATGCGTTGAGGCAGAAGGCAAATGCCAGGATCGCAGCCTGCGGGTACACGCGCCTTCGCGCACAGGGGGCTGGCCGGTTGGTCTTACTCTTGAACCTGCTTCATTTGCCCGACTGCTTCTGGCGTAGCGGCCGGAGTCGGCGTAGAAGTCGGCGTAGGAGTGTCCATCGGACGAGGAAACAACGATCCGGGTTGTCCTTCAGGCCCTGGGCTGTCATGCCACTCAATGCCGCAGCTGCTGACGAGCAGAATCCACAGAAGCAGGGACACAACCACAGGGGAATATTTTCTGATCATCAACAGCCTCTTTGGCCGTGGCTAGCTTTCTATTGCGGACCCCAATTCTATGCCTCCCCGTAACATTTGAACGAAGAGTTCCCTTTCATATGGTTTTCTTGTGCTCTGAGACAGCCATGAAATCAGGCCCCAATGTGCCTAAAATATATAATCCCCTTTCAGATGCCCTACTGGGCGATGGAGCGGACTGCGTGATCTGTTCGGCCAGGTGACTACTTGGGGACATCTGGTCAAGAAGGAAGGATCAGAGGGCACCAACAATGGGTGCCCCTACAGTGGCTATAGTGGATAGGGCTGGATCAGGTGGTCGTTTCCTTTCAATCGCGGTTGAGAAACAGGTCGTCCAAATTGACTAAGAGGCCATCCAGCATAGGAGAAGTCAGAATCTGGCCTAGAGTGTAGGTAGCTGCCTCCTCGTAGCCATTTTCGCCTAACAATAGAACGGAGATGGTTGCGGCTTCGGGATCGACCAGCCAGTACTCCTCAACACCACAGTCTGCATAGAGCTGACGTTTGAACGACTCATCGCGCTCGGCGGTGGAGTCGGAGCGAATTTCGACGATGAGGTCGGGTGCGCCCTGGATGTTGGCGGGGGTGATGATGTCGACCCGCTCGGATGATATGAAGAGCAGGTCGGGTTGGACGACGTCGGTGCGGGAGAGTACGACGTCAGTCGGGGCGAAGAAGAGATGGCCGAGTCCGCCCTCTCTGATAAAGCGGGCCATCCGCCATCCTAACTCGGCCTGAACTGACTGATGGGCTGTATTCGGAGCAGGCGGCACTATCAGAGCTCCGTCCAGAAGTTCGTAGCGTTCATCATCGGGGGTTTTCAAGTAATCCTCGTAAGTGAGTCTGGTCGCCGCAGGACTGTTTTGAGAAACAGGTTCCGCTCTCAACATTGTTGCCCTCCTGTCAGAACAACCTTGACCGGCAAAAGCCGTCATCTGAACACATGTTCTCGCAATTGTCCGACTTTGTCAAACGGATATTGCCAGGGAAAACAGCTGATCTGCTCGCGATGATGCGCAGTTGCTTCAGGACAGTGCTTGAAGTAAGACATGCGGTACTTCGGATCTCCGGCCACTCACACTTGCGCCACCGGCCACTCGCTGCCTGGATCGATACCGAGACGCTGGGCGCGTTGGGCGACCGACGCGGTCACTGCCTGGCCTATCTCAAGTTCATCGACGCGGGTGGAGCGGCCACGGCGGAGTACGACTTGGCCGTTGACGAGGACTGTGTCGACGCTTCCGGTGCCCATTGTCAGAGCGAGGAGATGAACGGGATTGTTGGCGGGGTAGGCGCCGGCGGCGCGTAGGGAGCGGACGACGATGTCGGCGCGTTTGCCCGGTTCGAGGCTGCCGAGTTCGGCCTGGAGGCCGGCGGCGGCGGCGGCATTCAGGGTCTGCATTTCGAGGAGGTCGGAGGGGGATACTGGATCGTCACCTACTCGTGCGGCGAAGTGTGCGGCCTGCATGAGCTCGGCGGGCGTGCAGTCGAAGGCGCCGTCGACGGCGAGGGATACGGAGATGCCGCGGCGGTGGCGGGCGGCCATTCTGAATTCGGCGGTGCGGGCTATGCCGAGGGAGAAGAAGGAGATTGGGGACCATACAATCTGGCAGCCGCTGTCCTGGATGGCGGCCTCCTCGTCATCGTCGAGGAGGTTGGCGTGGACGATGACGGTGTTGTGGTCGAGGACGCCGAGCTCGTGCAGGTGGACGAGCTGGCTGAGGCCGGTCACGGAGCGGTAGATTTCGCCTTCGCCGGGGGCGTAGCCGGCGTGCAGATGGAGGGGGACGTTGCTGGCGCGAGCGCAGGCGTGGGCGGCCTGCAGCAGCTCGGGGGAGGCGGTGCCGACGCCGTATACGAAGACGAAGCCGCGTACCAGTGCGTCGGGGTCCTGGTTTCTGTGAAGCTCGGCGTCGAGGAGTCCGAGCGCGCGGTCGCGGTCGACGGGGGCGCGGGCCATGAGGCGGGGGCTTTCGAGGCCGGGCATGGCGGCGAGCGTTTCGCGGCGGTCCCAGATGTAGGGCGGGGCGAAG
>DAOUHY010000244.1:0-25731 GCA_034428435.1 Caldilineaceae bacterium
TCGAAGAACAGAATGCAATCGTTTGGGACCAGCGCCAGGGTCGGCTACGACTCAAGCGCCTTTTATGACCGCAAGATCTACGCGGAGTCGGAAGAGGTTGAAGACGGTTCATCCGAGGAAAACGCGGTCCCCGAGCTGAACCGCCTCTATGCGCACAGCAGCAGCTCGATGCACGAATTGCCTGACAACAGCGTGCATCTGATGGTGACCTCTCCCCCTTACAACGTGGGGAAGGACTACGACAAAGATATGAGCGTTGAGGAGTACCGCCGCTTCCTCGGAGAGGTATGGGAAGAGACCTACCGAGTTCTGGTTCACGGCGGCAGGGCCTGCATCAATGTCGCTAACGTTGGTCGCAGACCCTATCTGCCGCTGAGCGCTTTCATCACCGCGGACATGATTAACGTTGGCTTTCTGATGCGGGGTCAGATCATTTGGAATAAACAGGCAAGCGCGGGTTCGTCGTGCGCCTGGGGCAGCTGGCGCTCGCCCTCAAATCCCGTACTCAGGGACGTGCACGAATACATCCTTGTGTTCTGCAAAGGGGATTTCGCGCGCCAGAAACCGGAATGCGCGCGGAAACAAGCGACGATCGGCAGAGACAACTTCCTGGAATGGACGAAAAGTGTATGGGAGTTCGCAGCAGAGTCAGCAAAGAAAGTGAACCACCCAGCACCATTCCCGGTGGAGCTGCCGGCCCGCTGCATCCAACTCTACACCTACTCCAATGATGTCGTGTTGGACCCGTTCATGGGCAGCGGTACAACCGCCGTGGCCGCACAGGAGGCCGGCCGCAGTTGGGTCGGCTACGAAATCTCCCCGGAGTACATCGCCGTCGCCAGCGAGCGACTCGGACTGTAGGCCGGCCCCCCCCCCCAAAACCAGGTTCGCCGACGGCTACTCAGCCCAACTCAATTCGCCACGCTAGGTGAGGTAACCAACCGCTGATCACTGACTGCTGATCACTGCAGTTGGGCGGTCGGGCCTTCCTCCCTTGTGCGAGGGAGTCTCTCCGAAACGTCCCCCTTTGCACGACCACCGTCGTGGACAATTTGACCGGTTGGCCAGCGAACGGTGCCTAACGCCCCGCGCCGTCCTTGGCATCGATCTCCTGTAGCGCCGGGCCTGGTACCTGCCCTCTCTCGTCCCAAAATCGGACTGCGCGCAAGGCTCGGCAAGAGAGCTGAGTTTCGGGCTCCGTGCGAGCAACCGGAGATGTGGTAGAATAGCGGCTGTTGTCAAATATTCGTTACGCTACAAGGTCCAGGCAGGCGGAAAAGTCGAGATCATGCTTGGTTTCCTGTCGGCGCGCCCGGCTCGCTTCATCCTCGCGCTCGCCATTCTGGCGGCACTCGTCGTTCCCTTCGTCGGGAGGGACAGTGCATCGCATGCCCAGGCCCCGCCGGCGGCGCTGGACGCGCCCGTCCTGACGGCGGAGGCGGCCGAGAACGCGATCGAGTTGAGTTGGGAGGCGGTGGACGGCGCCACCCGCTACGAACTGTGGACCTGGACCAGCGTCAACGAATGGGAGCGCCTGGACGACGGTTCGCTCGAAGCCGCGACGTACAGCCATACCGGACTCACAATCGGTACGACCTATTTCTTCTGGGTGCGCGCGGTCAACGACTCGGGCGCGGCGAGTGCATGGTCGGAGCGAAGGCAGGTCACCTTTACCGGGTCCACGCCCACGGCGACGCCGCCGTCGACCGCGGCCATGCTCGACAGGCCGGTCCTGACGGTTGCGGCGGGTCTGAACTCGGTGGAGTTGAGCTGGGGCCAGGTGACCGGCGCGGACGGCTACGAACTGTGGGTGTGGACGGACGCGGTCGGCTGGCTGCAGTTGGACGACGGCACGCTCAGCGGCACGACTTTCAGCCATGCCGGCGTTGTCGAAGGCGTTACATACTACTACGCCGTCCGTGCGGTGAACCGCGCCGGGGCGACGAGTCAGTGGTCGGAGTTTACACCTCTGACCTGGGTCCCCTTCACCCCCACCCCCACGCCGACATCCACGGCCAGCCCTCCGCAGACAAGGACGGAGAGCATCACCCCGTCCTTTGACTTCGTCGAAGACGTAATTCTGGTCACCTGGGATCCTCCCGCCGGCGGCTCGGTCAGCCACTACGTCATAACCCGCACGCACGTCGATCAGGGCGTGGAAAGCAAGAAGACAATTCGGGTTGACGGCGCCGCGACCAGCTACCTGGACAACGACGTGACGATTGGTCTCAGCTACGATTACGTTGTCACCGCGCATTTCCACGCTCCGACGGCTACGCCCACAGCCACTGCAACCGCCACGGCCACCGCAACCGCCACGCCCACGAGCACGCCGTCCGATGCGGCCGGGGACAGAGACGTGCTTGTCGCCCTGTACAATGCGACGGACGGCGACAACTGGGACAGGAACGACAACTGGCTCAGCGACGAGCCGCTCGGAGCGTGGTACGGCATATCCACCAGCGGCGGACGCGTGACGGTCGTGAATCTCTACGGGAACAATGTGACGGGGTCTCTTCCCGAGCTGAGCGCTCTCACCGGCCTGAGAGAGATCAGATTCTGCTCCAACAATCTGACCGGTCCGATTCCGGCCCTGGACACGCTGACGGAACTGGAGGAGTTGTGGCTCTGCGAAAACAAGCTCAGCGGCCCGATTCCCGATCTGAGCGCCCTCACAGAGTTGAGGGAGCTGTGGCTCTACGACAACGAGTTGAGCGGGTCGATTCCGCGTCTGAACACGCTCACGAAGCTGGTGGCACTGCAACTGGGAGACAACAAGCTGAGCGGGACCATTCCGGACTTGAGCACGCTGACCAGGCTGGAGGGTATAAGACTCGACAACAACGAATTGAGCGGGCCGCTTCCGGATCTGAGCAATCTCACCAGCCTGGATTTGCTGTCGATCACCGGCAACGCGTTGAGCGGGACCATACCGGACCTGAGCGCGCTGACCAGGCTTCAAGTTCTGTCGCTCTCTTCAAACAGGTTCACCGGGACGATTCCGAGTCTGAGCGCCTTTACCGACATGCAGTCACTACTTTTGGCGTCCAACCAGTTGAGCGGCCCGATCCCGGATCTGAGCGCCATGACCAAGCTGGAGGTCTTGAGCCTGTCGAACAACCGGTTGACGGGTCCGATCCCGGACGTGAGCGCTCTCACCCGCGTCACGCACTTCTATCTTCGTCAAAACATGTTGACTGGAGAGCTGCCTGAGTCGCTCGCCCGCCTCGCCCGCCTGCACAATCTCTTTATCAGCGGCAACAGCTTCAGCGGTTGTGTCCCGCTGCCGTTGAGAGAGGTTCCCTACCACGATCTGGACGACCTGGGCCTGCCGGACTGCACAACGCCTACGCCCACGGCCACGCCTACCGTTACGCCTACGCCCACGGCCACACCTACCGTTACGGCCACGCCTGAGGCCACGCTCACGCCCACCAGTACGCCGACGCCGACAGCGACGCCGCCTGCCGTGACGTCCAAGCCGGCGTTGACGGCAACGGCCGGGGAGGGCAGCGTCCAACTGAGTTGGACAACGGTTCCCCATGCGGCGCGCTACGAAGTCAGAGCGTGGACGAGTGCAGTTCTGTGGGTGCCGCTGGACGAGCCCGTCGTGACCAATGCCGTCTATGCGCATACGCAGCTTGAAGCGGGCACGACCTACTACTACTGGGTACGCGGGCTGAACGACGCAAACGAGCCGGGCCCCTGGTCGGAGCGCGCGTCCGCCACCGTCGCCGAAACGCCGCCGGACGCGGTCCCGACGAACACGCCGACCATCACGCCGACGCCTACGGTTACCCGGACGCCTACGGTTACGCCGACGCCGACCATCACGCCGACACCCACGGTTACGCCGGAGTTCCCGGGCAAGGAAAGGGCGGCGCTCGTCGCGCTCTACAACGCGACCGGCGGCGCCGGCTGGACCAACAAGACCGACTGGCTCAGCGACAAGCCGGTTGGGGAGTGGTACGGCGTCAACACCAGCGGCGAAGGACGCGTAAGGTCCCTGATCATGGACGGCAACAATCTGGACGGGACGCTTCCGAGTCTGAGCGCCCTCGCCGCACTGGAGCACATCTCCCTGGAAAGGAACCAGTTGAAGGGGACCTTCCCGGATCTGAGCGCGCTTGGAGAGCTCAAAAATCTGCAGTTGAGATACAACCAGCTGACCGGGTCAATCTCAAGTCTGGGCACTCTCGGCAAGCTGGAGCGAATATTTGTCAACTTCAACCGGTTGACGGGAACGATTCCGGCCTCTTTGGGCAACCTCCCGCTGACCCACCTTTACATTCGGGAAAATCAGTTCAGCGGCTGCATTCCCGCGTCGCTGCAAAGCGTAGCGAGCAACGATCTGGACAGGGCGGGCCTGGCGTATTGCGGGATGCCGACGTTTACGCCTACGGCAACGCCGACGACCACGCTTACGCCCACGTCCACGCCGACGACCACGCCGACGCCGACGCCCACCGTCACACCGGCATTCCTGGACGCTGAAAGGGCGGCGCTCGTCGCGCTCTACAACGCGAGCGGCGGCGCCAACTGGATTCACAGAAACTGGTGGCTCAGCGACAGGCCGGTTGGAGATTGGTACGGCGTGAGCACGAACAGCGAAGGGAGAGTCATCGGTCTTCGCCTTGGCAGCAACAACCTGAACGGGACGCTTCCCAGTCTGAGCGCCCTCGCAAAACTGGAGGATGTTTTCCTCGGCAGGAACCAGTTGCGCGGGACAATTCCAAGCATGAGCGCTCTCCGGGAGCTCATAGCGCTGGAATTGCGGTACAACCAGTTTACCGGTTCAATTCCAAATCTGAGCACGCTCACCAAGTTGACGGGATTGTTCCTCAATTTCAACCAGTTGACCGGGACGATTCCGACCTGGCTGGAAGACCTTCCTCTGACGGCGCTTTACCTGCGGGGAAATCAGTTGAGCGGATGCATTCCAGCATCGCTGCAGGACATCACGAACAACGACATGGACAGGGTGGGCGTGGCGTATTGCGGGATGCCCACGTTCACGCCGACGGCGACGCCGACTTCGACGCCGACGGCCACGCCAACGCCTACGGCAACCCCTGGTTAATCCGGAAAGCAGATTGACGGTCGAGCTCTGCGCGGTCATGGCCGGCGCGTACAGTCGATGCCCGCCGTCCGCGCGCCGTGCGAGACGGAGCCGGGGGCCTCGCAGTCCATACGACACACGATCCCGACAGCACGGGAGGATACGCGCCGTTCGGAGCCGGGATGGCTTGACGTTTTGTTTGAGCCGGACCGGTGCAGAAGCGGAAGGCGAGAAAGTCGTAAAACACCGCCGCCTTATCGGGGTCTCGGGCCAACTGTTTGAACATGTCGGCCCAGACACCTTTCTCTTCCGAGCGTGCGTAGCGCTTGCAAACGCTGTTCCACTTGTCGCGGCTTCTGGCAGTTCACGCCACTGTACGCAGGTGCGTAGTTTCCAGTGGACTGCCTCAACGAAACGGCGACGATTCTCCTCTAGCCCTACGCAGGCACGAAGGTGTCCTTGCAAAAATGCGTGAAGCTTCTGTCACAGATTGTCAGCAATTCTCTTTGAAGACTTCCTTCAATGGTCGCCCAGGTGACAGAACGAGTTCAACGTCAACGAACCCTGGCCACCGACATCTGACCACTGCAGTCCCAACACCTGCAGTTCACCGCGGGCTCAGATGCGCCTGGCCGTCGGCGTGATAGCTGCTGCGCACGAGTGGACCGCACTCCATCCAGCGGAACCCTCGCCGCTCGCCCTCCTCGCGCAGGCGGTCGAACTGTTCGGGCGTATAGTAACCCACGATCGGCAGGTGAAACCGGCTGGGCTGCAGGTACTGGCCGATCGTCATGATGTCGACGTCATGCGCCCGCAGGTCGTCCATCACCACCAGGATCTCTTCCCAGGTCTCGCCCAGCCCGATCATGATCCCCGACTTCGTCAAGGCCTGCGGGTCGACGCGTTTGGCCCGCTGCAGCAGTTCGAGGGAGCGGTGGTAACGGGCCTGGGGGCGTACTGTGCTGTAGAGGCGGTCGACGGTCTCGGTATTGTGATTGAGGATCTCCGGCTTGGCGTCCATCACCGTCTGCAGCGCCGCCCAGTCTCCCTTAAAGTCGGGAATCAGGACCTCCACCGTGCAGCCCGGCTGCAGGCGGCGGATCCAGTGTATGCTCTCGGCGAAGACCCAGGCGCCGCCGTCCGGCTGCTCGTCGCGGTTGACGCTCGTCAGCACCGCGTGCTGCAGATTCATGCTCTGCACGCTCTCGCCAATGCGCCGCGGCTCGTCCGGGTCGAGCAGGCCGGGACGCCCGGTCTTGATCTTGCAGAAGCCGCAGGAGCGCGTGCAGGTATCCCCCATCAGCAGGAAGGTAGCCGTTCCCCGGCCCCAACATTCACCGATATTGGGACACATCGCCTCTTCGCAGACCGTGTTCAGGCTCTTGCCCCGGAAAAGCTGTTTGAGCTCGCGGAACTTGGGCGTATCGGCCGAACGTACGCGCAACCAGGCCGGCCGCCGCCCGCGCGTAAGCTGACCGGGACCCTTGCCGTCGACCTCTGCCGGCAGGGGATAGAGGTCCACTGGGAAACTTGTAGATCCGGCGGTCGAACCGGACAGCACAACCGGTACCGGATCGACACGAACCTTGCCCATCTCATTCACTTCATTGTGTAGACCTGTGGTCGCTCTATTCATACAGTCTTCTTCCTGGTATTCCGTCCCCAGCTACAGAGGACGGTCCACTGGCAAGGTATTCAGGACTTGCTGAGCTGTCCGGCACTTTCTCTTTCTATCAGCATAGTCGCCACGGCCAGGCCGACAAACATCCAGAACAGAACGGTCATATGCGGATAGGTTAGATTGAACCAGTAGTGATCGGCAAATCCGCTGACGAGGGCGCCCAGGATAGCGCCGCCGAAACCGAGGAGCAGTGGCTCTCGCTCGAGCGCAACCCCGGCCCGCCAGGCCGCCACAAACATGCCGAAAAATCCCGTCATGACGGCGAGAAAGATCAGGAGCCCTATGATTCCCATATTCTCGGCGACGGTCAGATAGAACATGCTGACGCCGAGATAGATATCGATGTCGGGCACGCCGGAAAACCCGACGCCGAAGAGCGGGTAGCGGCCGATCAGGATCAGTGCATCCTTGTACTCGCCGAAGCGCATCTGGGTGGCAACGTCCTGCCCAGCCAGTCCTTCCAACAGCCGGGCGACATAGTCCTGGGTTTGCGGAAGGAGAAACAGCATCAAGGCCAGGACAAACCCGATGGGCAGGAGACGTCGGTACTTTAGCACCGCGGGCACGAAGAGCGCTGCGGCCATACCAAATAGGGCGGAACGGCTGAATGTCCAGTAGAGAGCCAGCACAATGGTCGCGAAGAACAGAACGATCAGCCAGCGTGGGAATAGCGGCTGCGGCGAGATGAGCTGCGGCCCGACCATCGCCGCCGCCAAAATCATCATGCCCCCCAGGACATTCGGGTCGACCGCTGTCCCGATCGCCCGCATCGTGCCGTCCGGGTCGTCTTCGATCCAGCGCAGCGCGCCGAAGCCGCCCGGATAGTCGAACCGTGCCAGCGCATTCAGAACCCGGACGGTCCAGTCTTCAGGAATTACGTAGAATACCACCGCGATCGAGGCACAGGCCCACGCCGCCAGGAACAGCCAGCGCGTAACCCATGCCAGCTCTCTCTGCGTGCGAACAGTGTTGATGACGACGAAAAACAGGCCGATGCCGAGCAGGATTTCACCGAAGCGGCGGATGATGGTGGTCGTGGGCCGGCTGTGGGACATGCCGTAGATGAAGCTGAAGACCGCCATCAGCATGAAAAGCCCAATCAGCAGCCCGATCGGGGAGATCAGAAACTCCCTTGCCTGCGAAAGTTTCGCGCTACGCGCGGAGTGGGAAAGGGAAAATCCCGGCCCGCCCGCGACCAGTTTCAAGGCCCAGACGAAGACAAGAGCGCCGAGCGCAGCATCCAGAAAGGTCGGTTTGAAGCCCAGTCTAAACGGCAGGCTGGCGAAAGGCAGGACGAAGACAACGCCAATCAGGGCCACATAGCCCCAGTGCGTATCCATAAGGATGAGCGTCCCGCCGACGATCGCCGCCGCAAGAACGAGGGCGATCAGCGGCCCGGCGACGCCGATCAGGAGGGCGATGAACAGAGCCCCGGCGGCCAGAATCAGGCCGATCGCGCCCTTCCGCACTAGAGGCCTGGTAGACAATATAGTCTCGGCGAACTGCGAATAGGCTGTCTGAATCATCCACGCAAGTATACCACAGCGACCCCTCACCAATGCTCACCCTATGCCGGTAGGCGCGGCCTTGTGCCTGCCCAAGTACTCCCGTACAAGCCCTCCTCTCCATCCCACCACTCATTCTCCCGTAGGGGCAGGCCTTGTGCCTGCCCTGGCGCCCCCGTACACGCCCTCTTCGCCAACACACACCTCTTACTACCGTAGGGGCAGGCCTTGTGCCTGCCCGGTGCCTCTCCGAAAGCCGCTGAACAATTCCTGCCCCTGAGGGCATCGATTCCCTACCACATAGCTCCTTCCCCAACGTGTATTGCGCCTCCCTGAAAAAGCCGAAAAAACCCGCCTGATCCGTGTTATACTATCGGTAGCGGGAATCCCCGCCGTCTGTGGAGTTCACAACTGCGTTGAGACTGTAGCATCCGGGCGACCCAACGTAGGGGCGCCCCTTGTGGGCGCCCTCCGCCGGACCCTGGGGCCTCTCGAATCAGGTAGCGATTGCCTTCACCCTGAGAAGCCAATGCGCTTGACAACAGAATATCCGAAGGCGAAAGTACTACCGTCGCAAATCTATGAGCTTCGCATCATTCCTTTGCCACAGTCCCTCCAGATATCGCGAGGGGGATGACTGCAAAATCTCCATTGAGAGCCAAAGAAAAAAGAAAACACTCCGTCGAAATACGTCATAGTCCGTCACACTCCGTCGAAACACGTCCAGACTTGCAGAATACGTTCATATGTGCTATACTCCTGTCATGACCAACGAAACCGCCCCTAAACCTTGGGAACAGCAGCCCGACGAACCCCCCGAATGGTACGATCGCTTCCACGTCTATCTCAACTTGGGTCCGTCTCGCTCACTGTCAGGTGCCTTCCGCGCTTGGGCAGGCAGCACTGGTAAACACTCAGGGGCGGTCAGCAATGTGTCCAAAGAATGGAACTGGAAAGAACGCGCTCTGGCCTACGACCAGGCCGACCGCGAAGAAAAGGCCGCTTTCGAGGCCGCCCGTGAAGCCGAAGCCCGCGAACGCCGCCTGCACCGTCTGGAGAAAATCATCGAGGACTCCGCCGCCGCCCTGGATATCGCCGACCTGAAAAACCTTTCCCCACAGGAAGCACGCGCCATGCTCCCTTCTCTTCGCCTCCTCTTTTCCAGCGCTGTCGAACTCCAGCGCCGTGAACTGCAGTCTGCCCCTGCCGCCGACCACTTCCCCGCGGCCTCCGGCTGGCCGGAATTGGACCCGGAGATAGAGAAAATCCTCGACATGTACGCCGATGAAGAGTTGGAAGATAGTGAGTAAAACTGCCGGTCTCGAAAGTGCCGTGCCGCGCGCTCGCCCCGCCTCGACTTTGCCGCACTCCCTCAGGACATTTGAATCAATTTCGGACACAGCCGCAGTAGGCATTTTGAGTCGGATCGAGGCGACAATTGTGGGCGCACTTCGTGGTGTGTCCCGACGAAAGTATCTGAGGACGTTTGCCAGGGGGCGATAGCGCATAGCAGTTGGGATAACGACGATGAACTGGTAGAATTTAACGCACTTTACATGTGATCGATGACGTGATTCAGCGCAAAAGGCTATGACCAGACAAGAGCAGAGATCGGGCGGGTATACCGAGAATATCATCGTCGCGGAGACCGACCTGGCCCTCATTGACAGATATCGAAACGAGCCCGGTCCGCTCCTTCCCATCCTCCATGCCTTTCACAATCGTGACGGATTCATTTCACCCGCGGCGATCGAAGCCATCGGCAAGGAGCTCCGCATCCCCCTGGCCGACCTGTACGGCACGGTCACCTTCTATCACCACTTTGCACGTGAAGAGGGAGGCCTGCAGCGGCCGCGCGTCTGCACCGGGCCCGTCTGCCGCCAGCGCGGCGCGCTTGAGATTGTCCAAAGCCTCGATGGTGCCGAGGAAATGCCCTGCTCGGGCCGCTGCGACGACCCCGTACCGCTTCTGATCGGCCATGAAACCTTCGTGGTCAGCACCCCGCTCCACACGCTGCAGCGGCGGATCTCCTCCCCCTTGCCGGTACCAAACCCCGGAGGGCGTGAAGAGTGCGTCTTCGCCGAGATCCGCGAACCGGAGCGCGAATGCCTGGACGGCTACCGGCGCAGCGGCGGCTACGACGCCTTGACCCAGGCTGTGGAGAAGCAGAACCCGACCGGTGTTATCGACGTGCTGAAGGAGTCAAAGTTGGCGGGCCGCGGCGGCGCCGGATTCCCCACCGGCATGAAGTGGCAGTTCGTGCGCGAGGCCCCGCGCGCGCCCAAGAGCATCGTATGCAACGCCGATGAAGGCGAACCGGGCTGCTTCAAGGACCGGGCGCTGATGGACCATGACCCCTTCGCCGTGATCGAGGGCATGACCCTGGCAGGCTACGCCACCGGCGCCGACCGGGGCTTCCTCTATCTGCGCTACGAATACCCGGAAACGAACGTCCGCCTGGAAGAAGCCATCGAAGCCGCCGAGGAAGCCGGGCTGCTGGGAGAGGACATTCTCGGCAGCGGCTTTACTTTCCGTCTGTATCTGCGCCGGGGCGCGGGGGCCTACATCTGCGGCGAGGAGGGCTCGCTGCTCAACAGTCTGGAAGGCAAGCATCCTTTCCCCCGCAACCGCCCGCCCTTCCCGACAACGCACGGCTTCGATAACCTGCCGACTGCCGTCAACAATGTGGAAACGCTTTGCGCAGTGCCGCAGATCCTGCGGCGGGGCGCCGAATGGTATCAGGGTCTGGGCCTGGGCGACCATGCCGGTACCAAGGTGATCAGCCTCTCCGGAGACGTGCAGCGTCCCGGCAACTATGAAGTGCCGTTTGGGTTGCCGCTGCGGACGCTGCTCTACGACTGGGCCGGCGGCCCGCTGCCGGGGCGCACATTTCAGGCCGCGACCATGGCCGGCCTCTCGGGAGGATTCCTGGCCAGCGAGGCGCTGGAGACGGTCACGCTCGACGAGCCCAGTATCCGCGGGGCCGGCTCGATGCTGGGCGCGGGCGGGATAATCATCTTCGACGACAGCCGCGACATCGTGGACGCGGCCCGGCAGGCGATGGAATTCTTTGCCCACGAGAGCTGCGGCAAATGTTTCCCCTGCCGTATCGGTACGCAGCGCCTGCTCGAACGCCTGTCGGGAGACGGGCCCGACGACCTTGATGATTGGCGGCGCGAGATCGGCGACATCGGCGAAGTCCTGGAGCTGAGCGCCTGCGGGCTGGGCGTGGCCGCCGGCTTCGTCAGCGACAGTCTGCTGCGGAACTTCCCGGAGCAGGTGGCGGAGTTTCGGGATGAACGGAACCTTTCGTGCATTAAGTGATTCAGCAGAGTTCGTTGTTGATGCACAAGGCGGGCGAAAGGCCTTGTTGTTGGACTACGCTGTCTGGAAAAAGCTCATGGACCAGACAGAGGATATGGAAGACAGCGCAGAAATTGAAGCTTCCCGAACGAGTGGAGAGGAAACTGTCCCTTGCGAGCAAGCCAAAGCGGAATTGCGGTCCAAAGGTATCAATGTATGATGCTCAGGTCATACAGCAACACTTCTTTGGTCTATCTGATGACATAAGCGAGATTAACGTCGAACTATGGGAAAGACTTAATGCAGTCGGTGAAAGAGTCGCAGGAACTGCCCACGCTGACACTTGACGGTGAAGAGATTGTCTTCACGCCGGGCGAGACGGTCTACGAAGTGGCGACGCGGGCCGGCAAGGCCGTGCCGACGCTCTGCTATGACCCGCGGCTGGAGGCCTTCGGCAGCTGCAGGCTGTGCGTAGTGGAGGTTGAAGGGCAGCGGGTGCCGGTGGCCTCGTGCACGACGCAGGCGGAGGACGGCATGGAGGTAACGACCGCGTCCGCGAAGGTGGAAGAACTGCGGCGCACGCTGCTGGAGCTGGTTGCGTCCGAGAACCGCGAGTTGACGGTTGACGCGCTGCGGGGCGTGGCCTCACAGGAGCTGGGCTCGCTCGTCGAACGCTACGACGCCGGCCGCGGCCGCTTTGCCGGCGCGCAGTCGGGCGCCAGCCGCCCGGACGACCCCAACCCGTTTATCCTGCGCGACTACGACCTCTGTATCTCCTGCTACCGCTGTGTACGCGTCTGCGCCGAGCAGGAGGGCGACTACGCCATCAGCATCGCCAACCGCGGCTTCGCGACCCAGATCACGGTCGAGTTCGGCGGCCATCTGCAGGACTCGGCCTGTACTTTCTGCGGCCAGTGCGTGCAGACCTGCCCGACCGGCGCGCTGGCCGACAAGAAAGCGCTGCGCTTCGCCGGCGACGGTACATTGAACGGCTGAAGCCAATCCGTAAGAGGCTTCGCGCCGCTACGCACTCTCCTTGCCAAAAGGACTTTTCGATGAACGCTACCATGTCTGACACCAGGACAACCCGGACCATCTGCGGCTACTGCGGCGTCGGCTGCTCGCTGGACCTGGTGACCCGCGACAACCGCATCATCGCCGTGCATCCGGACTTCGACGGCCCGGCCAACCAGGGTGCGCTCTGCGTCAAAGGCCAGTTCGCCTACGACTACGTCCATCACCCGGACCGGCTCACCCACCCGCTCGTGCGCGACGAAGCGGGCCAGCTTCAGCGGGCGACCTGGGACGAGGCATTGCAGAAGGCCGCGCAGGGCTTCATGGACGTGGAACAAAGGCATGGGCGCCACGCTGTCTACGGCGTCGCCTCCGGCCGCACGCCCAGCGAAGCCAACTACATGATGCAGAAGTTCATCCGCGTGGGGTTCGGCACAAGCTATATCGACAACTGTAGCCGGGCTTGACACGCCCCCACGGTCGCCGGTCTGGCGGCAACAATCGGTCGGGGCGCGATGTCCAATCCGTTGGCGGACATGGAAAAGCCGGACGTGATCTTCTGCATCGGCACCAACATGACGGAGGCCCACCCGGTCGCGGCCACACGGCTGAAGAAGGCGCTTGCACGCGGGGCCAAGATGATCGTGGCCGACCCGCGGCGCATCCGTCTGGCGGAGATGGCCGACCTCTACCTGCCAATCCGTGTGGGCAGCGATACCGCGCTGCTGCTGGGCATGGCGCACGTGATCGTGCGCGAGGGGCTGGCCGATAGCGAGTTTATCGCCACCCGGACCGAGGGCTACGACGAGCTGGTCGATCATCTGCAGGAGAAGACCCCCGAGTGGGCCGAGAGCATCACCGGCGTACCCGCGGCGCTGATCGAAGAGGCGGCTGTCCTCTACGGCTCGAGCGACAAGGCCGCTATCTACTATACCCTGGGCATTACCGAGCATATCTGCGGCGTGGAGAACGTGCAGAGCCTCTGCAACCTGGCGCTGCTGACCGGCAACTTCGGACGCGAGGGCACCGGCGTCAACCCGATGCGCGGGCAGAACAACATCCAGGGCGCCGGTGACAGCGGCGCCCTGCCCAACAACTACCCCGGCTTCCAACCGGTGGACGATGCCGCCAACCAGGCCAAGTTCGAAAAGGCCTACGGGCGCAAGATGGACCTGGAAAAAGGAATCACCAAGGTGACGGCCCTGGACCAGTGCGGCGACAGGATCTTCGCCATGATCATCGACGGCGAGAACACCGTTGTCTCCGACCCGGACCAGGAGCACTGCATCCACGCGCTGAAAAGCCTTGAGCACCTGGTCGTGATCGATATCTTTCTGACCGAGACGGCGGAGCTGGCCGACGTTGTCCTGCCGGCTACGTCCTGGGCGGAAACCGACGGCAACTTCGTCAATACCGAGCGGCGCATCCAGCGGGTACGCAAGGCTGTCGAGCCGCCCGGCGAGGCCAGGCCGGACTGGTGGATTATCGGTCAGATCGCCCAGCGCATGGGCATGAGCGGGATGGACTTCGACTCGCCGGTGCCCATTTTCAATGAGATGTGTGAACTGTCCCCGATTTATGCCGGCATCGACTGGGACCTGGCCGAAAGCGGCCAGTACCAGTGGCCGATCCCCTACCGCGGGCATCCCGGCACGCCGCGTCTGCACGAGGGTGAGTTCATCAACGGGCGCGGCAAGTTCAGCTTCACCGACTACCGCGATCCGGCGGAAACAATCGATGAGGAATACCCGCTGTGGCTGACGACAGGGCGCCGGCTGGAGAGCTACCATACACGCACCCAGACCGGAAGATCGGAGGGTATCAACCAGCTGCTACCCGAGGAGACGCTGGAGGTGCATCCGAGTGACGCCGCCCGCTACGGCCTCCACGACGGCGGTTGGGCAAGGATGAGCAGCCGCCGCGGCGCGGTGGACGTGCGTGTAGAGACGACGCGGCGCTCACCGCAGGGGACGGTATTCGCCAGCTTTTCCTTTGCCGAGGTGCCGATCAACGTGCTGACCGGATCGGGCTATGACCCGATTACGCATACGGCGGAGCTGAAGGTCTGCCCGGTGCACGTGGAACCGATTGCAGAGGAGACGAGGCTGGCTGCCGACTGAGTTGCGTGTAGGCTGCAGATGGTGAAGGCAGTTCTTATGCTATCGTCTTTGACTTGATTTGCTTGTCTGATACACGATGGCCTCAGAAGTAACCAGGCCGGAGGCATTTTATGCGCGCAATCGGCGTTGATGATTTGAAGACACACGCTTCAGAAATCATGCGCAAGGTGCGAGAGGAACGAATCGCCTATACGATAACCTACCGAGGCAAGCCGTTCGGTGTTCTGCTTCCTCTAGAGGAAGATGGCGATGTTGTTCCAGGCAAGCATCGGGATGCCTGGGCTAACTTAGAAAAGTTGCGCGAAAGAATGGCGCGTATGCCTCGTCCAGATAAGTCCCTGACGGAGGCACTTGCTGAAATGCGCCGGTGAGACCAGTGCTTCTTTGTTTCACTGGGAATAGGGCAATTTCGATCTTCCACACTTTGACTCTCGGAGCCTGACAGCGAAGAGAGGAAAGTGAGAATCTCGGACAGTTCACTCCGCTAACACTCGGACAACTCGGTGAGATACAGTGATACCTCGCGTAGGAAGTAAAGTACGTGCCCGGGTTACAGTTGTTGAAAATGGGCGGCACAGAGTCCGGGATGACCAGCTGGCGGCGGAAGAGCCGCTGGAGATTCGGCTGCAAGCCGGGGGCGATACACAGACGGTCGCGGTGACGATGCGTACGCCCGGCAACGACTTCGAGCTGGCGGCCGGGTTTCTGCACAACGAGGGCATTGTCGGCGAGCCTTCGCAGGTCAGTGGCATCACTTACTGCGTGGATGCCGATGTCGACGCCGACCAGCGCTACAATATCGTAAACGTAGGGCTTCGGCTTGCAAGCCTGCCGGAGTTGGCGACGCTGGAGCGCCACTTTTACACCACCAGCGCATGCGGCGTCTGCGGCAAGGCCAGCCTTGACGCCATCGAGATGCGCAGCTGTCCCGCCCTGCCGGCGGGTCCGAAAGTCAACCCCTCGATCCTGACAGCACTGCCGGAGAAACTTCGGGCTGCGCAAGGGCTGTTTGAAGTGACCGGCGGGCTGCATGCCGCCGGCCTGTTCGACGCCGAAGGCAACCTCGTCTGCCTTCGTGAGGACGTGGGCCGCCACAACGCCGTCGACAAGCTGATCGGCTGGGCCTTCATGCAGCGCAAGCTGCCCTTGCACGACGGCATCCTGCTGGTCAGCGGTCGGGCCTCCTTCGAGATCCTGCAGAAGTCGACCGTTGCCGGCCTACCGGTGGTCTGCGCCGTGTCTGCGCCCAGCCACCTGGCCGTGGACGTGGCGCGGCGCTTTGGCGTTACGCTGATCGGGTTTCTGCGCGGCGAGCGACTGAACGTCTACGCCGGCGCGGAGCGGATGTTGTGGAACGGACAAGGAACGCAAGAAGAGATCGATAGTTCGTGAATTTTCCTCCCGGATTTGTCCCCTTCTCAGTACTGGTCGCCAACCCCGAGAACTGTCGAAACAATTTAGCCTGAGGCTACACAATCAGTTTTCGTCACCGGGCGATACGCATGGCATTTGATTATTCGCGCTTTGTGTGTCAACATAAACGGACCTGTCGTAACCGAAATTGATACTTTTTCACAACGATTCTCTTACGAACGCCCCTAAAAGCGCTGAGTTTACGGAGATAGACCAGAAATGAAAAGGTTTTCGCTCATTGCCCTGTTCCTTGTCCTCTGTCTGGCTGCCGGCCTCCTGTTTTCCGGCGACCGGCTGGGGACCATTCTCGACACGAGCCTTCGCTCCGGGGAGATGGATCTCTCCAGCATGGGAGAGGAGCGGATCGAGAGGGCGATTCTCCAGGAAGAGGAAGTCGCAGAGTATGTGCCCGGACAGGTGCTTATCCGCTTCAAAAAGACGGTAACGCGAGATCAGATATCTGACTTTTACGCCGAATACGGGCTCTCGGAAAAGGACAATCTGGACGCCGATGTCACCGACGCGGACCAGGGTCTGCGGCTGGCGGGCGCGCCGGTCGATGTGGATGAAAATCTGATTGAGGTGTTGGAGAGCGACGACAGGGTTGCCTTCGCGGAGCCAAACTACCTGCTGCAAACCAATCAGGAACCGCCATCGGATCCGTTTTTCGAGAGACTTTGGGGACTGCACAACACAGGGCAGACAGGCGGCACGGCCGACGTCGACATCGACGCGCTGGAAGCGTGGGAAATCGGCACCGGCTCGGACGATATTATCATCGCGGTAATCGATACCGGTATCGAGGTCGAACACGAAGACCTGATCCCGAATCTATGGACGAACCCGAAGGAATGTCCTCGGGGCGTAGGCAGATGCGTGGAGAACGGTATCGATGACGACGACAACGGCTATGTGGATGACTTCCACGGCATAAATGCGATTAACAACAGCGGCAGGCTGCTGGATGACTACGGTCACGGGACGCACGTGGCCGGTATCGCGGCCGCCGCGGGGGACAACAGGAAGGGCGTCGTCGGCGTCAGTTGGAACGCAAAAATCCTTGGCTGTAAGTTCATCACGGCATTCGGCACGGGCACGACGTCCAACGCCGTCAAGTGCTTCAACTATATCTACGACCTGCGCACCAAGCAGAAGCAGAACATCGTTGTAACCAACAGCAGTTGGGGCGGCGGCTCGCCCTCGCAGGCTCTGCGGGAGGCGATGGGGCGGGTCGATTCGCCGCTGCATGTCTGCTCCGCCGGCAATTCGAACTCCAACCGTAAGCTCTACCCCGCCGCCTACGATTTGGACAATATCATATCTGTGGCAGCGACAGACCACGACGATATCTACGCCGGCTTCTCCAGCTGGGGCGAGGATTGGGTCGATCTGGCTGCCCCCGGCGTAAGCATTCTTTCAACCATTCCATCCGGCCGCTGTCCGATGTGTCTGCCGTCCGGATATGGGTCCACCAGCGGCACGTCGATGTCCGCCCCCTACGTTGCCGGCGCGGCCGCGCTGATCTGGTCGGAGTTTGAAGGGCTGAACAACGATCAGGTCAAGCAGCGCATTCTGTCAGGCGTCGATGCACTGCCGGAACAGTCCAAGAAAACTTTGACCAACGGGCGTCTGAACCTGTTCAACTCAATGGAAAAGGACACGACGCCGCCGGCTACCGTTTCAGACCTGTCGCCCTCTGGCGTACTCCTGACCAAGATCCTGCTTTCCTGGACTGCGACCGGTGATGACGGATTCACCGGGCAGTCCACCGCCTACGACGTAAGATACGACACCGCGCCGATTTCGAACGCCACCTGGGATTCTGCCCAACAGGTGGCGACGGCTCCCATTCCCGGCGCCTCCGGATCCAGGGAGGAACTTGAAGTCTCCGGGCTGGAACCGGACACAACCTACTATTTTGCGCTGCGTGTGGCAGACAATGTAGGCAACGTATCCGACCTCTCCAATATCGTGATTGCCCGCACCAGCGCAGGCACTATCGTCTTTGAAGACGACATGGAAAGCGGCGCCGGCAAGTGGACCATTGAAGACCCCGACGACAGCCTCTGGCATCTATCCAGTCTGCGATTCAACAGCCCGGAGACTTCCTGGTACTACGGTCGCGAGAGACAGCGGAACTACGACACAGGCGAGGAGAACGAGGGCAAAATCACCTCCGGCGTCATCGACATCGCCGGCGCCGACGACGCACTGCTCACCTTCTACGAATGGAGCGAGTTACAGAGAAACACACGCTTCGACCGTACAAGAGTCCAGGTATCCACGGACGGAACGACGTGGCGGACCGTCTTCGAATCGCACGGCACAGAAGGGAACTGGGCAAGGCGGGATGTGGACCTGAGCCAGGCAGTCAGCGATAGCGGCTCGATACAGGTCCGCTTCTGGTTTGACACGATTGACGACTCCTTTAACGATAACGAAGGCTGGTATGTCGACGACGTCCGGGTCTTGACGGCGAAACTGCAGTTGCCCGGCGAGAGGCAGCTCCTGCCCAACCTGGTTGCCCAGTCGATCAACATCGGCTTCAACCCGTCAGAGCCGCACGCCGGCGAAGTAACAACCATCCATGGGACGGTTCTCAACAACGGCAACGCAGATGCCCGAGCCGTTACGGTGCAGTTCGTTGATGTCACTGAAGAGGACGCTGCAGTCCCGATCGGCCTGCCTCAGACGATTGCCGAAATCCCTGTCGGAGGCAGCGGCGTGGTGCAGGTGCAGTACGAGACCGAGGAGAAGGACGGCGAACGAAGCATTCGCATGGTCATCGATCCCAACAACTTCGTCGCCGAGCGTAACGAAGCGGACAATACGGCCGTCCGCATTCTCGACGTCGCCGAAGCGCCTGCCCCCAACCTGTATGTTGACTCAGGCAACATCGGATTCGACCCGGCATCGCCGCAGCCCGGTGAGCAGGTTACGATCCTGGCTACGATCATAAACAACGGAACGGCCGACGCCGAAAGCGTTGTCGTCCAGTTCAGAGAGGGCAGGACGACGCCCGTCGCCTTGAACCAGGTGATCGACAGCATCCCCGCGGGCAGCAGCGCGGTGGCGCGCGTCACATACGACTCCAGCACGAGTTCGGGTGATCCGAGTATCACCGTCACCGCTGATCCGGACAATTACATTACAGAGCTGGACGAATCGGACAACAGTGCGAGCAAGACCTTGACGCTGCAGTCGGACACTGAACCGAATCTGGAGCTCTCCTCCGGCAATATCGGCATCGCGCCGTCCAACCCGGTGGAAGGCGATGAAGTTACCATCTATGCAACGATTCGGAACGAGGGCGATTCTGAAGTCCAGGATGTGCAGGTCCAGTTCCTGGACGCGAACAGAAGTCCTGCGGCGCCGATCGCAGCGCTTCAGGTCATCCCTTCGATTGCCCCCGGCAGCAGCGGGGTGGCATCAATCCGCTTTGATACGTCCAACCGCAGCGGCGATCAGAAGATTCAGGTGCAGGTGGATCCACACAATCTGGTGGCAGAGTCCAGCGAGGCGGACAACAGCGCCACGGCAACGCTGAGTGTGGCACACGGACCGGCCCCCAACCTGGTTGTTGTCGACGAAAACATTGGCTTCAGCGCCACCGAAGTGGCTGCAGGCACTCCGGTGACCATCTACGCTACGATCCTGAATACAGGCAGTTCAAGAGTTGAAGGCGTGATCGTGCAGTTTGTGGATGTGACCAGCTCCAGTGTGAGGCCGATAGGCGAGCAGCAGACGATCGAGGCCATAGAGCCGGGCACCTCGGCGGTTGCGGTTGCGCAATACAAGGCCTCAGGCGGGCAGGGCGCTCGCACAGTCCAGGTGGTCGCCGATCCTGGCAACTTTGTCCGAGAGATTAGTGAAGATGACAACGAAGGCAGCGCTTCGCTGACGGTCGGCAGCGCTCCGTCGCCCAATCTGTTTATCCACAGCAACAACATCGCCATATACCCGGCTCAGCCGGTAAGCGGCGAAGAGGTAACCTTACGCGCCGTAGTCGGCAACAACGGGTCGGCGCCGGCCGAGCATGTATCCGTCCAGTTCTTCGATGTTACCAGCGGCGAAGCCCGCCTGCTGGGCAGTGAGCAGACGATTGACGTTATCGGTGTAGGCAGCAGCGGCACCGCCGCGGTAACCATCACCGAGTCGATTTCGGTCGATAGACCCATCGGCAACCGCAAGATCCAGGTGCTGGTGGATGCCAACAATCGCATCAGAGAATCGAGTGAAGAGGACAACACGGCCACACGGCTGCTGACTCTCGAGCCCGAGCCGATGCCAAACCTGGTGGTGCTGGCCGAGAATATCGGTTTCAGTCCGGCCAATCCGCGCGTTGGCGAGACGGTTACCATCCTGGCGGTCGTTCGCAACGACGGCGACGTTGTTGCCAGGAACGTGGGTGTGCAGTTTGAGGATGTGAGCGCAGGACGGCCGGTTCCCATCGGAGAGGCACAGGAACTGGACAGGATCCCGGTCGGCGGCAGCGGCGTCGTGACCGTGAAGTATACGATTCCCGACGCTGCAGGCACCTACAAGGTGCGGGTTGTAGCCGACCCGGGCAACTTCATCGCCGAAACCGATGAGATCGACAACAAGGGCACGCGCAGTCTCGAAGTAGCGTCCGCGCCGATGCCGAACCTGGTGGCGCTCTCAGACAACATCGGATTCAATCCGCCGACGACTTCGGCCGGCAGTGAAGTGATCATCTCGCTGACCGTAGTGAACAACGGCGCGGCCGCCGCCGAGAACGTTCAAGTTCACTTTACCGACGTCACGGGCGGCCGCCTGAGCCCGATCGGCGACATTCAGACGCTGGCTTCGATAGCTGCCGGCGACAGCGCCATCGCAAGCGTGACATTCAATACTGCCGGGCGCTCAGGAGAGCGGCGCATCAGGGCCAGTGTAGACAGCTTGTCGATCATTACGGAGAGCGATGAGACGGACAACACCGCCAGCAAGACACTGCTTATCGCACGAGGATCTTCGCCCAACCTGTCCGTGCAGGCGGCAAACATCAGTTTCACGCCGACAAACCCGAACTCGGGAGATGAGATTCGAGTGCAGGCCGTCATCCTCAACCAGGGCGGACAGGACGTTGGTGAAGTCGACGTCCAATTCCTGGATGTGACGGAGGACGAGGCAGTTCCGATCGGTTCAGGAAAACTGATCGACTCGATCCCCGCAGGGAGCAGCGGAATCGCGGAATCGGTCCTCAACAGCCGCGGCATGTCGGGAGAGCGCAAGATCCGGGTTGTGGCCGACCGCAGAAATCTGATCTCCGAGTCTGACGAGACGGACAATCAGGCCGAGGCCGCGATCTCGATCAATCCGCCTGCGATTCCCAACCTGGTTATCGAAACAAACAACGTCGGCTTCCATCCCAGCAGACCGGTGGATGGCGATCAGGTTACGATCAGCGCCACGGTACTGAATGAAGGCGGCGGTGACGCCAGTGAGGTGATCGTGCAGTTTGTGGAAGGCAGCGGGCGCGGCGTGCCAATCAGCGAACCGCAGGTAATCGACAGGATACCCGCCGGTAGCAGCGGTGTTGCCCAGGTCGTCTTTGATACGGCCGGCAAGGATGATCCAAGAATTCAGGTGATCGTCGATCCCAATAACTACATTACTGAGACGAAAGAGACCGACAACAGGGCGTCCGCCTCCTTGAGAATGTCGGCGCAGCCGCTGCCGAATCTGACTGTCAAGAGCAGCAACGTCGCGATCACGCCGAAATCCCCGCGCGAAGGGCAGAGGATTATCCTCACCGCCATAGTCGTCAACCACGGCAGCGCGCCGGCACGCGACGTGGATGTGCAGTTCATGGATGCGACGGAGCGGCCCGGCGTGCCGGTAGGCGCGGCGCAGACCATCTCGTTGATCCCCTCCGGTGGCAGCGCCGCCGTAGGCGTCGTCTACGACACGACCGAAAGAGAAGGACAGCGTCGAATCACGGTGACGGCCGACCCTGGAAACTTCATCGAGGAGAGCGCTGAGAGTGACAATTCCGCAACCAAGACGGTGGAAGTGCTGGAGAGGGCTGCCCCGAACCTGATCGTCCAGCCCCGCAATGTGGGCTTCAATCCTGCCGCCCCGACCGAAGGCGACCGGGTCCTGATTCGGGCGATCGTCCTCAATGACGGGGCCGAGGATGCCACCGATGTGGTGGTTCAGTTCCTGGACGTTACCGAGGCAGGCACAGTGCCGATCGGCCAGCCCCACGTCGTGGGCTACCTGGCGGCAGGCTCCAGCGCCACGGTTCCCATCATATATGACACGCTCGACAGGCCGGGCGACCGCCGCATCCGAGTCGTTGTCGATCCGAACAACTTCATTCGCGAGAGCAGTAAAGAGGACAATCAGACGGTAGTTACCCTACCGGTCCAGGCTGCGATGGCGCCGAACCTGGCTATGCTGTCGGGGAACATCAAGTTCGCCCCGCAGTCTCCTGAGCTTCACGACGTGGTGACTGTCTCGGCAACCGTACTGAACAACGGCACCGAGACGGCGCATGACGTCATCGTTCAGATCCTGGACGTGACCGGCGGCGGGTCGGTGCCCATTGGCACTGAACAGCTGCTGGATGCCGTTCCTGCTGGCGGCGGCGGCACCGTCGAGGTCGCCTTCACCGACACCGGTGAGACCGGCAGCCGCCAGATTCGGGTGGTCGTCGATCCCAACAATGTTATCGCCGAGATGAATGAGCGGGACAACCAGGCGACGCGCGGGCTCTTCATCTCGCCGCCGCAGCTGGCCGACATCGTCGTAGATGAAGAGGATGTTGAATTCGATCCCGAAGACCCGGTCGAAGGCACGGATACGATCATCTCCGCGACGGTCGCCAACGACGGCAACGCCAACGCTCGCGGCTTCGTCGTTCGCTTCCTGGACGTGACGGAACGGGTGCCCAGGCCCATCGGCGGTCCGCAGCGGATCGCCCAGCTTGGCGCCAATGACAGCACCACGGTATCGGTAACGTACGATACCGAGGGCAAAGCCGGAGAACGCAAGATCCGTGTGGTCGCTGACTCGGAAGATGCAGTGAACGAACTGGACGAGGAGAATAACAGGGTTGAACTGGTCCTGCGGGTGCGCACTACGTCGGAAGCGTCCTCTGATGCGCCCAATCTGACGGTCCTGTCTTCGAACATTCGCTTCTTCCCGGCCGTACCCCGTCCGGGAGCGCCGGTAACGATTACAGCGGTAGTTCGCAACCAGGGCGAAACGGTAGCTGAAAACGTTGTCGTCCGGTTTGAGGACGTTACGGATATAGAAGAAGATGAAGAGGTAATCGTCGAAATTGGCGAGTTCACGATAGCTGAACCAATTCAGCCCGGTGCACGCGAGCTGGCGGTGATCTCGTTCGATACGAGCGACCTGGATGGACCTCGGGTCATTCGAGTGACCGCCGACCCCGACAACGAAATCAGTGAGACGGACGAAGACGACAATTCCGCCGAGCGCACACTCCGCTTCAGTACGTCAGCGCAGGGGAATAGACAGGGGGCGGGATCGGACAGTTTGGCGTCGTCCAGCGGCGTGGAAAGCAGAGAAGAAGGCGCCAATCTTGCTCTGAACGCCCAGGGAGTCGAGGTGGAAGTGGCTCGGGCCGGTGAAGGGGATCTTGTGGTTGTCGCCACCAAGGTGCGCAATGATGGCAGCATGGACGCGGGCGGTTTCAGCATCCAGGTTCTGGATGAGTCCGACGATCTGAACCCGCTCGGCTCGCCTCAGACAGTAGAGTATCTGGCTGCGGGTGAGGAAGTCACGGTGCGTACGGTTTTCCGGGCGGCTGACGGCCTGGGAACCCGGACGCTGCAAGTAGTCGTTGATCCGGCGAACGTAATATCGGAAAGCTCTGAACTGGACAACAGGGTGAGCGTACTTGTTTCTGCCCTGACTCCGGCCGACGGATAGTTCAGATCAGAAGATCCAGTCTGACGGCGCCCCTCCGCGCTGCGCTTGTCGTCGTGGAGGGGCGTTGCGCGCCCAGAGCAAGTTGCCGCAGCGCATCAGGTAGCGCACCGCTTCGTGTTCAGAAAAGGCTCAACTGACCCTGGGCCTGCACGCGCAAGTTGGTAAACGCTCTGCCCAAGTCCTGCAGGAGAATTTCAAATAGGAGATCTGCGCCAGGCGTAATCGTCTCTCCGAACATCGATAGTTCCACCACGTCCACAACTTCTCCGGTGTCGTCGAAGAATGTAGCGGCCACCACGACCGAAGTCAGAGCCGTCTCGTGCCGGTTGTGAAGTCTGCCGACGATCGCAGTGCGTCCATCGCGCTCGACAACGGTAACCGCCGACACTTCCACGTCACGAAATTCGATGATGCTGAAATCATCGTAGGAAACGCTTAACCCATAGCTCTGGACGGCGGACGGGTCTACCTCTACAAGCATGAGGAAGGGGGCCGGCCGCTCAACGTCCAGCTTGCCAAATACCGCCGTCGTTTCGGAGTCGGCGATCAGTTCACCGCTGCTGCTGAGGAATTCGGCCTGCACACGGACGCCAAACACCTCGTAGGCTCCGCCATTCACCACTTCGCCAACCAGAGCCAGTCCGGAGCCTGACGGGTAGGTGGAATGGCTGCGCACGAAGACGGTCGCCGGTACCGGCGTACTGGTGGAAGTCGCCGTCGGAGAAGAGGTCGGCGTCGGGGTAGGCAGGGGCGGAGAATCTGTGGAAGTGGCGGTGGCCGTTGCCGTCGGCGTGATTGTCGGCTCAGGGGGCACAGCCGTCACCGTCAGGCCTGCGGTTGGAGTCGGAGTTGAGGTCGCGACTGGCGTCACAGTTGGCGAAGGTGTCGGCAGGGGCGTATCCGTTTGGGTAGGAGACGGTAACGGCGTAAACGTTGGGAGGGCTGTAGCGGTTGCGTTAACGACGGCCTGCGCTGGCGCAGCAGTTTCAGGAGAGGCGTTCTCCGCCGCGGGCTGTTCTTCGACGACGGATTGTTCAGCTTCAGGAGGCGCGGCCTCTTCAGCGGCCGGTCCGTCGCAGGAAGCCACAAACAGGAGAAGGGCTGAAGCAAATAGCAGCAGGGACCGCAGCATGATTGTGGAACGCACTTTTTTTCGCCATCAGGGCGCACATGGCCCATCGTCAAAACACGAAGCTATATACAGATTACCCCTTTAGACCGGAAGTGACAACGCCGCTCACGAAGTGGCGCTGAAGGACGAGATAGATAAACAGAACGGGCAACATGGTCATGGTGCCGAGCGACAGGAACCAGTGAATCTGGTATTGCCGCAGACCGCCGCCGTGGCGGAATTCGGCCAGCGTACGTTTGAAGGTCAGCATGCCGCGTGCCAGGGTCCACGTATTGTCGTCGGTCAGGTAGATCAACGGCCCCCACAGGTCATTCCAGGAATGGAGGAACAGGAAGATCGAGGCTGCGGCCAGCGCCGGTCCTATGTTCGGTAGAATCACGTGGCGGTAAATGCCAATCGGGGAACAGCCGTCGATCTTGGCGGCATCGTCGAGCTCGGTGGGGATCGTCATGATGTACTGGCGCAGCAGGAAGATATAGAAGGCGCCGCCGCCCATCCACATGGGGACGATCAGCGGCAGGTAGGTGTTGAGCCACCCAAGGCGGTGAAAGAGCAGAAAAGTTGGAATCGCCGTAACCTGC
>DAOUHY010000245.1:0-20205 GCA_034428435.1 Caldilineaceae bacterium
TTGCCAACTCGAGCAGGTTCCCGCCCCTGGTTCTCAGAGATTCCAATCCTTATCGCAATTGGAAACTGTATACACAATTACCTCTGCCGCCGCTTCCACCTGAGGCCAAACTTCCTGGTGGATGTCGCGGGCTACCCATTCCTGCCGCAACGTTTCGCTCTCCCAGAATGAGATGACTTCGTGGGAAAAGGGGGGTCGAATCGCCCCCATGGATTCGAGATCCTCCTGCGGGAAGGGCGTCATCAACGAGGCGCTGACAAAGCCCGGTTGCTGACGCATTGCCTCCATCCAGACGTCTACGATTATTCTTTCAAGTTCGGCAACGTTGCCGTCTTTGGCGTTGAAATATACGTCGAGTGCGATCATTCCTTAGAATCTCCTAAAGCTATCTGACTTGTTTAAGGATCTCCAGTTCCAACCTAGCCCAGTGGCTTCGTTTCGTCAATTCCGAAGACCCACTGGTGCTGGCTGCCGGTTTTAGGGCGTCGTTTGCAGGCACAGTTGTGATCCTTGCTCTACGCTCTCTTCCTGCCAACCAGAAGGCTTGTCTCAGCTAGAAGGCGTGTCTACCTGCTACAAGGACTCGCACTCGGTAAAGGGAGGTACTGGCCGTGACGAAGAGGCTCTTCATGTCGCCATCGCCCCAACAGAAGTTTGCGCAGCCCTGTGGCATGTAGATCACACCTAGACAGGCGGCGTCAGGGCCAAAAACGTGGATGCCGCCTGGCCCTGTCACATAGAGATTGCCCTCGCTGTCGACCTTCATGCCGTCGGGTACGCCGTCGCGGTCGCCTGTGACCTCGGCCCAGACGCGGCCGTTATTGAGTGTACCTTCATTGTTCACATCAAAGACGCGTATGTGCGCACGCATCGTGTCGTTGACGAAGAGTCGCGATTCGTCCAGTGAGAAACAGAGGCCGTTGGGCTGGTCGAAGTCGTCAACGAGGAGCGTCAGCCCGCGGCTGTCGGCATCGAGACGGTACACGCCCTGGAAGTCGAGCTGCTGCTCACGCGGTAAGCCGTAGTACTCCATGCGGCCGAAGCCCGGGTCCGTGAAGTAGATGGAGCTGTCGCTCCTGACAACTATATCGTTGGGGCTGTTGAGTTCCTTGTCACCGTAGTGGGTTGCCAGCACCGTCACTGAACCGTCACTCTCGGTCCGCGTGACGCGGCTGGTTGCGTGTTCGCAGGTAACGACCCGGCCTTGGCCGTCGTAGGCATTGCCGTTGGCCATGTTGCTGGGCTGCCGCCAGGTTTCAATGCGGCCGTCGGGCCGCCAGCGGCGCATGATATTGCCGGGTATATCGCTGAAGATGATGTGGTTTTCGAGGTGGTTCCAGATGGGGCCTTCGGTGAATTCGAAGCCGCCGGCGACTTCTTCGATGTCGACGTCATCGCCGACGACTGCGCGGAATCTCTCGTCGCGGATTTCTACGTTCACTGGGTCCTCCGGGTTTCTGGATTCACTTATAACTACTATCCTGTATTCTTGACCGCCAAAGGGATGCTGGCTGGCTTATTCCTAGCAGGAAGTGCCAGGCAGGTCGGCCATCCCTGTCACATGGCTCGCATCTATTTCTCAATGGGCCTCCCGAAAAGCTTGGTTACGGCAGTGGCAAGGCACATTTCAGCTTGCCGACCTCACCGCCGTTTCGCCCAGCGGCCTCCTGAATGCAACAGAAGTGCGGCCGGACTTGTCGAGGAGGGCGTCAACCTTCGTGCGATATTACTCTAGAACAGTTCTTGATGACTTCCCGGTAGCCGCATCTTTCTGCGGTTTCACGATTGCGTGGAATCAGAAGCCTAGACTTACCGTTTTCCGCTACACGACTATCGTTCGAACAGCCTACTTCGTACTTCATCTCGGGAAGTACCCATTTGTTCTGCAACACTTGAAACAATCGCACTCAAAGTTCCAACACGAATCTGCCTATGACGCGGAATAGTAATGTGATGTTCTGTGTCAGACACTTTGACGGCCAGAGTAATGTGGCTGCCTCTCTGTCTAACGAAGCGGTAACCAAAGTGCCGCCGAAGCGACTCTGCCAGATCTGCCCCCGACAAGTCCCTAGGGAGCCTCATACGGCAATTACTTCGTCTCTTACAAGGTGCAGCCTTACGACAGCAGGCAAGGTGTCCTCGTCGAAATGGCAGCGAACGGCGTCTTTAACCATAGCCTTCAGGTGCTCCCAGTCCTCGCCCTGGGTGAAGATACTATGACCGAGTGCCTTGGCATCGTATCCACCTTCAACCGCTTCGGTTACTTCAAAGATGATTTCAGACGTGTTCATATTGAGTTCTCCAAATTCGTATCTCACCTTTCTTAGGAGCCGGCAGAAAGAAACCAGATGACTTCCCTTGCCATGCCGCGCCCGCCGTCACCCTTTTCATGCACCTTGACAACCCGGCTACGGCACGAAGTAGAATACCAATTCAGCAAAAATTCCGCCCATTCAGTTTCCAAATGAGCAAGTCGGCACAGTATAACATGTGTTCTGAACTGGACTGCAAACAACAGAATCTTAACGGGTGCATCCCAAAATTGGGGTGGGAACAGCCTGGCGGGGAATCAGTGCCAGCGGTTGCTGGAAATGTATGCCGTCTTTGGGCGAGACGCAGGGCGGGGGCCAGGCCTGGCCGTTCGGTGGCGTCCGTCAGTTGGGAGGATGGGAACGCAGGCACAAGGCCGGCACGTACGGGGATCAGATGGGACTGGCGGGACATGGTCTGGCTAGACACCTTCGATTAGGCACCTGTTACGAATATCGACACCAGGTCGGCAAGGCATGTTGTTGGGGGGGGGGGCGTTGCGGGGGCGGAGCCCCCGCACAAGGGAGGGCCGAATAGGCCCGACCGCCCAGAAGCGAGGAGAGAGTAAAGAGAAGTGAAGGAGAGAAACATCTTTCGCCACACGGAATCATGGGCGCCTTCGGGCATGGACTTAGCAGTTACCAACAGGATCTGAACCTTACCCAATATCAGCCCCAATTCAGGCGCCACACCAGAGCGGCCTTCACACTATTTGAATCTTCTGCCGCGCCTACATGGCGCGCCTATGTTAAAATATCTGAAACAGTTCTAGATTTGGCCGCGGTAACGACTCCAGAGCGGCGGGCAAGAGAACGACAGAGATGAACAGCACTGAGGAAATGACATACATTGCGGCGATCACAGATGCGCTGGATGTGGAGATGGCGCGCGACCCGGAAGTGATAATTTTCGGCGAAGACGTGGCCGGCCCTTTCGGCGGCGCCTTCAAAGTAACGAAACCGCTGACGGAGAAATACCCGCCCGAGCGAATTTTCAACACGCCCATGTGCGAGAACGCATTCATCAGCATGGGTACAGGCATGGCGCTGATGGGGATGCGGCCGGTGATAGAGATGCAGTTCGCCGACTTCATTTCCAGCGGTTTCGACAGCATCGTGCAGTTCGCCGCCACGAATCATTACCGCTGGGGCGCTCCTGTGCCATGGGTGATCAGGGCGCCGAGTGACGGCGGGCTGCGGTCCGGCCCCTTCCACAGTCAGAATCCGGAGGCGTGGTTTACACACTCACCCGGTCTCAAGGTCGTGGCGCCGGCGACGCCGGCAGATGCCAAGGGTCTGCTGGTGGCAGCGATACGCGACAATAACCCGGTCATTTACATGGAGAGCAAGATCCTTTACAGATCGGAGCGCGGGCCGGTGCCGGAAGGCGAATACGCGGTTCCGATTGGAGAGGCCCATTTGGCGCGGGAAGGTGCGGATCTGTCGGTCATCACTTATGGGGCTCAAGTGCGGGAAGCCCACGAGGCGGCTTCCCAGCTGGCAGAGGAGGGCGTTGACGCCGAAATCCTCGATCTGCGCACGCTCAAGCCCCTGGACACCGAAGCAATCCTCGAAAGCGCACGCAAGACGGGCAAAGTACTTATCGTCCACAGTGCCACAGGGAACACCGGAGTCGGCGCGGAGGTGGCGGCGCTGATCGCACAGGAGGCGTTTGAGTGGCTGGATGCGCCGATTCAGCGGTTGACGGGCCTGGACGTGCCTGTTCCCTTCAGCCCGACCTTGGAGGACGCATACCGTCCCAGCGCGGCGAAGATCTACAAAGTTGGCAAGGAGCTGGCGGCGTTCTGAATATGGGTAATATCAATTTAAGACTGGCAACGCTCTGTTACGTGCAGCGGCCCGGTCAGACACTCATGCTGCACAGGGTAAAGCGCGCCAACGACTACCACGAGGGCAAATGGAATGGTCTCGGCGGCAAGTTTGAGCCAGGGGAATCGCCGGAAGAGTGCGTAGTGCGAGAGGTTTGCGAGGAAAGCGGGCTTGTTTGCATAGACCCGGCGCTGCGGGGGCAGATCACCTTCCCCAACTTCGATGGCGAGGCAGACTGGTATGTGTGGCTCTTCCTTGCCAAGAACTGGACGGGGCAGCTACGCGATTCTCTGGAGGGAAGGCTTGCCTGGATCGACAACGACCGTCTGCTGGAGCTAAACCTGTGGCCGGGTGACAGGATGTTTATCCCGTGGCTGTTCGAGGACCGATTCTTTTCGGCGAAGTTTCTGTATGAAGGCGGCGAGTTTCAGGGATATGAGGCCACCTTCTACAGGCAGGACGGACGAATTGAGCGAGAGAGTTACGTGCATCGAGCCGAAGCCGCGGAGACGGAATTCGTCCCGGTCTACGAGCCGGTGGACGACACTTTCTGCTGGCTGTGCGGTGGCGGGGTAACCAAACGCCACTGCAAGATCATATGTACTCAGTGCGGCTTCACCCGCGATTGCAGCGACCCCTAAAGAACGGCTGTAAATCTTCGATGCTTCCCAGTTCATGACAGTAGGGGACGGCCGAGGCCGTGCATCGAGACTGTGTCTGGCCGTTCCCTTAATGCTCAGCCAAGGCTTTCTCCCCGGCGGCGAGGACCTCCAGGATACGGTCCGTGTCATAGACGCAGCCGGCCCAGGTGCCGCCGCTTACGGCCTGCAGTGCCGCCCACAGGCGAGTATCGTCAGGAAGCCTTGGGTCGGCGGCCAGGTCGGGATGAAGAGAACGGTTGGCCAATAGTTGGGAACCTTCCTCACGCTGCATCGCGGCTGAGCCGTTGCCACCAACACCACTTCCATTGCTACTATGTGGGGCCAGGAGATCCAGTCTGCCCTGCAGGTTGACGGTGTCCACTTCGATCTGAATCGTATCCCCTTCCCGAACGCGGCCGATTGCGCCGCCCGCCAGTGCCTCAGGACCGACGTGGCCGATACAGGCCCCCGTGCTGACGCCGGAGAATCGCGCATCGGTGACGAGAGCGACTTGCTTTCCAAAGGGCAGATAGCGTAGTGCCGACGTCAGCTGATAGGTCTCTTCCATTCCGCTTCCCATCGGGCCACAACCGATCAGGACGATAACGTCACCCGCCTGGATCGATTTTTCATGGTTGCCTTTGATGGCGGCAATCGCCTCGCGTTCGCTTGTAAAGACTCTCGCGGGGCCCGTCTTGCGGTAGACGCCGTCCGGGTCAACCACAGAGGGATCAATAGCCGTGCTCTTGATGACCGATCCCTCGGGAGCCAGGTTGCCGGTGGGGAAGGTAACGGTACTGGTCAGGCCGCGCGTTGACGCGGTCTTTGGGTCCATGATGACGTCATTGGGATCGACGCCGTCGGCCGAGAAGAGGCAGTCACGCAGGCGCTTGCGGCGTTCGCTGCTCTGCCATTCGTCGAGCAGTCCATCGAGCGGGCGGCCATGGACGGTGAGTGCGTCCAGTCGCAGGAGGTCCAGGTCGCGCAGGTGGAGCATCACCTCGGGTACGCCGCCGGCGAGGAAGGCCTGGATGGTGGGATGGCCCTTGGGCCCGTTGGGCAGGACGTCGACGAGTCGCGGCACTTCTGCGTTGATGCGCTGCCAGTCGGAGACACTGGGACGTGGCAGACCGGCAGCGTGGGCGACGGCGGGGATGTGGAGCAGCAGGTTGGTCGAACCTCCAAAGGCGGCGTGTACGACCATGGCGTTATGGAGGGCTTTCTCGGTGAGAATGTCGGCGCAGGCGACTTCATTTTCGTGTAGTGATACTAAGGCCCGCGCTGAACGATCAGCTGCATCCCTCCATATCGGTTGACCGGAGGGCGCCAACGCGGCATGCATCAGAGTGAGACCCAGGGCCTCGGCTACAACCTGAGATGTGGCGGCCGTACCGAGGAACTGGCAGCCACCTCCGGGCGAGGCACAGGCCCGGCAACCCAACTCAGCGGCCTCTTCCATCGTGATTTCGCCGTGGGAGAAGCGGGCGCCGATGGTCTGCACCTTGCCGGCGTCTTCGCCGTCGCTGGGGGGCAGGGTCACGCCGCCGGGCACGAGCACGATGGGTAGTTCCCGCTGTGCTGCAAGGGCGATCATCATGGCTGGCAGACCCTTGTCGCATGTTGCCACGCCCATCACACCCTTTCGCGTAGGCAGCGAGCGAATGAGGCGGCGCAGGACAATTGCAGCGTCGTTGCGGTAGGGCAAGGAGGCCATCATTCCGGTCGTGCCCTGCGAACGTCCGTCGCAAGGGTCTGTGACGAAACCGGCAAAGGGTACCATGCCAAGATCCTTGAGTCGCGCGGCCGCAGCCTCCATCAGCAGTCCGACTTCCCAGTGGCCGGTATGGTAGCCGAGGGCGACCGGAGTGCCGTCCGGGGCACGGATACCGCCCTGTGTACTGAGGATGAGGAACTCCGGATTACGCAGCCGCCGGGGGTTCCAGCCCATACCGGCGTCTTGGGTGAGCCCGAAGATGTCGCCGCTGGGCGCGTTGCGCAGGAACTCTTCGTCCAGAGGCAATGAGCCAGTGGGACCAGCGGCATTGGTCTGGACGTCAAAGAGGCTGCTGTCGTCGTTGTCTACCGGGATCTGGCTGGAATTGTTGGCGCCCATTATGTTTTCCTTTACAGAAGTTGGAACTCTTTATGTCTAGCTTTTTCATGGTCGATTGCTTGCTCTTTATAGCACGGGCGTTTAAGATGGACAACCACTGACAGGACCTATTTTCTTGTAGTCATGTGGAGTACATTGGATGAACAGCGGACGGAAGCAGGATGCCTTCGGGCTTCTCTTGGCCGACCATCTTGCAGGTGAAGACTGCAGTGAGTTTATCGAGCGGGATGACGGTTATCTCATGGCAACAGACAATCTGCCCGCTTACTTTGCACCTTACAACGATTGGCCTCCGCGTATGCAGCAAGCGATGGAATTGGTACATGGCCGCGTCCTTGATGTTGGTGTGGGAGCCGGCCGCTTTGCGCTGTATCTGCAGGAAAGAGGCCATGATGTGGTAGGCATCGATGTGTCGCCCGGTGCGCTCGAGATCTGCCGAAGGCGGGGCGTAAGGAATGTGAAGCAGTTGCCGTTCCACAGAGTGGACGCATCTCTCGGTACTTTTGATACCGTTCTGATGATGGGTAACAACTTTGGTCTGTTTGCAAACCCCCGCCGGGCAAAGTGGATGCTTCGGCGGCTCAAGAACATCACCAGTCAGGATGCCCGCATCGTGGCTGAGTCGCTCGACATTTATGGAACAGACAAGCCGGAGCATCTTGGCTATCATGATCGAAACCGCCAGAAGGGGCGAATGGCCGGCGAGATTCGCCTGCGCGTGCGATACCGCCAGTTGATCGGCGACTGGTTCGACTATCTGATGGTTTCTCAAGCGGAGATGCAGAAGATCGTGGAGGGTACCGGTTGGCGCGTTGCTGAATTCATAGGCGGAACCGGCGGGCAGTACATTGGCGTGATAGAAAAAGTGGGTTGAACCGGCAGGGCGTCGCTGATCGCCCGCCTCTCAGATGTCACATGAGGTCCTTATATGACTCGGAAAGTATTGCTTACCGGTGCGGCCGGTAAAATTGGCAGTTTTTTCCACAATGCCTATGCAGACTCCTACAGTTTCGTCCTTACGGATATTGCTGAACCGGAGGATACGAAGGGCGCTCCCTTCACGCAGGCGGATTTGAGCGATTTCGACGCGATTCGATCGCTCTTTGAAGGCGTCGACACGGTGGTCCACCTGGGGGCGGATCCGAACATGGACGCTTCCTGGGAGAGTCTTCTGCCCAACAATGTAATCGCCACCTACAATGTGTTTGAAGCCGCCCGTCAGGCCGGTTGCCATCGGGTTGTCTATGCGAGCAGCATCAATGCAGTGTTAGGCTATCCACGTGATCAGCAGGTTCACACCAGCCAGCCCGTTTATCCCATCAACCTGTATGGCGCGACAAAGTGCTGGGGCGAGGCCCTGGCGCGCTTTTATTCGGCCGCGCACGGTCTTTCCTCACTATGTCTCCGTTTCGGCGCCGTACAGGACCGCGACTCGGAATGGATCCACTGGGATCACGAGTATGTAGAGATTATTCAGACATTGGAGGACAATGCGGGCCTGATCGCGGCGGCGGTCGAGGCGGGCGACGACGTTCTGTTTGGCAACTTTCACGGCATTTCGGACAATCGCTACAAGCGCCTGGACATGACCGACACGAAGGCGGTTCTCAATTACACACCGCAGGACGACGCCTTTGAAATGGCGCGCCGCCGCGGAAACCTGTAATCTCGCCAGATATTCCGTGGTGGCGCCGACTCCTCACCCGAGGGCCTTCAGTTCGGCGTCAATGGCCAGCAGCTTCTCCTGGGAAAGGCCTGCGTCGACCGCTTCCGGGTAGTAGGAAATCTGCTGCAAGGTCAGATGCATTGCCATAGGCAGGTCTGGGTGGGATGAGGCGCCTGGCATGTGCTTGTCCAGGATGGCCTTGGCCTGCTCATTGCTCAGAATATCCTGCAGTGTTGAGTGAATGCTGTAGGACATCTAGAAACTCCTTCTTGTTGATTGAATTTACGGCTGCTGTGCGCCGGTCGTTTCAACGTATACTGCGTAGAGCGACTGGCTTCCCGCCATAAACAGCCTGTTCTTTGCCGCACCGCCAAAACAGAGATTCGCGCAGATTTCGGGCAGATGGATCTGGCCAATGCGGGTACCGTCCGGCGCGTAGCAGTGGGCGCCGTCGAAGCCAGGGCCGGCCCAACCGGCCGCGGCCCAAAGATTGCCGTCCTCATCGCAACGAATGCCGTCGGCCATGCCGGGGTTCATGTCGACAAAGACGCGGCCATTTTCAAGGCGGTTACCGGCGGTGACGTCGAAGACGCGGATGTGGGAAGGGCCGTCAGGATCGTGCGAGCGTCCTGTATCCACAATGTACAGGAGGTCCTCGTCGGGGGAGAAGCAGAGCCCGTTCGGGCGCAGAAAGTCGTCGGCTACGATTGTTGCCTCACGTGTTTCGGGGTCCAGACGATAGACGCGGGTGGGCAGCTCCGCTTCGGCGACCTTGCCTTCATAGTTGAGCATTATTCCGTAACCGGGGTCGGTGAACCAGACGCTGCCGTCTGAATGAACCACGACATCGTTGGGCGAGCTGAGCCTCTTGCTTTCGAAACTGTCCATCAAGACAGTGATCGAGCCGTCGTGCTCGGTGCGGGTAACGCGGCGGCCCGTGTGCTCGCAGGTTATGAGCCTACCCTGGCGATCGCGGGTATTGCCGTTACTGTGATGTGAGGGGCAGCGATAGACGCTTACCTCCTGGCTCTCCTCGGTCCAGCGCAACATTCGGTTGTTGGGAATATCACTCCAGATCAGACATCGGGCGTCTCCAAACCACACTGGACCCTCTGCCCAGCGGCAACCTGTGAAAAGGCGTTCGACGACGGCGTTGCCAATTCTGTACTTGCTGAAGCGGTCATCAAGCACTTCGACAGCGGGGTCAGGGTAACGAACGACACCTCCGCTCCAATCCCTCTCTGCCAACGATGGCGTGGACATGTAGGTTCCTCCTAAATGAAAGACGGTGAGTAAGCGTCCTGCTCGTGCCGGACATTATCGCAGACCAGCGGCCTCGGTGCACAGTATCACAACGGCCATAAAAGCGGAATCAAAACAGTAGCCAACGCCCACATAATGACCGTCAGTGGAATCCCGATGCGCAGATAGTCGCCAAACGTGTATCCGCCGGCTCCTCGTACGATTGCGTTGGTCTGGTAACCCATCGGGGTCATAAAGCTGGCCGACGCCCCAAAGGCGATCGTCATCAGCAGTGGCTGTGGATTCACATGCAGTGTGGCGGCCATGGACAGCGCTATCGGGGTGAGGAGAACGGCAACGGCGTTGTTGCTGATCAGTTGTGTCAGGAGGCTGGTGAAGAGATAGAAGAGGGAGAGCATGACGACCGGGCTGACCTGGCCGGAAACGGCAATCAGTTGGTCCACTAGCAGTTGAGCAAGACCGGTCTTCTGCATCGCAGTCCCCATGGGAATGGTGCCGGCAAGCAGTAACAGCGTTGCCCCGTCAAGAGACGACATAGCTTCATCGGCGCGCAGGCAACGTGTAGCGACCATCAGCGCCGCCCCGCCCAGAGCCAGCATGACTATCGGGATGTCCGTCAGGCTGGCCAAGAGAATCACCGCACCCATGATAATGAGAGCCGGTCTATTCTTGGCGCGCCTGACGATCGCCGACTCTACGCCTTCGACCAGAAGCAGCTTGAACAGCTCGCTCACCGTGTGGAGGGCGGAGCGCGTGCCCTGCAGGAGCAGTACATCCCCGCTATGGAGGCGCGCATGTCGAGGGCCGACACGGCGTTGCCCGCCCCTTCGTTGAAGCCCCAGCACATGGACATGGTGGTTATCTTCAAATTCAAGCTGTGCGAGCTGGCGGCCTATTGCCACCGAGTCCGGCAAAATTACGGCCTCGACAATTCGGAGCGCGGGCGAAGCGCCAGACGATCTCTCTGATGGCGGGGGGCCAAACTGTCCCGGCTCAGACGAGTATCCCGAGTAGGTGTCGATAAAGCGGGCTATCACCGGTGGCGCGCCGCAGATGACCAAAACATCGCCTTCCTGGATTCGCATTGACTCTACGTCGTCCGGCTCGAAGCGTCTGACCAAATCCAAGCGTGATGGTTGGGGATGCCGGGCGCGGTGTGGCCTTCCGTCGCGCAGAAGTTCTAGCAGTTCGATGCGGTCTTGCGCCCTTTCGCCGTTGCTGTGCAGCGCCCCACGCAAGTGAGTCAAGCGCCGGTGGTGGCGCTCCGATCTACGCCGCGAGAAACGGACCCCAGCGGCCTCGCTGAACAGTTCTCCTACGTTCTGGCCCATCAAGGGGCTCGTCTTTTTGACAATCAGCTCGGTGACGAAAGGTGTGCTCTGGTGGCGGCCTTCTCCGAGGCTGCCGGCAGGGGACCTGTCAGGCAGCAGTTTCTGGCTTGTCAAGACAACGAAGACTCCGCCAGCAACTGTAAAGATCAGGCCGAGTGGCGTAAAGGTCAACAGGTTGAAACCGGGCCCACCTGCGGCACGGTAGAGGTCGTCTACCAGGATATTGGTGCTTGTTCCCAGCAAAGTGATGGTACCGCCCAACACGGCGAAGTAGCTCAAGGGAATGAGCAGCTTGGACGGTTGAATTCGGAAGCGCTGGCTAAGTGAGAGCACCACGGGGGCCATCATGACAACCACGGGCGTGTTATTCATGATGGCGCTGGCCAGAGGAATGACACCGCCCAATAGGATCAGTAGCCGGCGTGGACTACCACCTGAAAATCGCGCCAGCCCAATCGTCACGATCTCCAGAGCGCCCGTGCGAAGCAACCCGCCGCTAATTACAAACATTGCGCCCACAGTCAGTGTGGCAGTGCTCGCGAATCCGGACAAGGCCTCGCCAGGGTCCAGTATTCCGGTCAGAGCGAGGGAGGCGATGGCAAGAGCCGAAGTCGTCTCAGTTGCCAGCCAGTCCGTCAGATAGAGGTAGGTCGCCATCACGAGAATGATGACGAGAATCATCATATCTGTGGTCATATGGAGCCAATTCTTGAGGACAAAAGGTACTTTCCTTTAGACACTGGACCATGCTGTGACGACTGCAAATGCAGCGAACGGCCCGAGCTGCTGTCCGGGCTGTTCGCCGGCCCAATTGGCTGGCACAAAGCCATCCTGGGATGGCTCTCAGCAGCCCGTAAAATTCGCATAGTTACCCTACATCAATGCGAAGGGGCAGCCGCAATTCTCAGGTGGGGTCGGTTATCAGGATACTGTCTTGCCTATACTGAGTCAAGCCTGTGAGCGCCTCGGGTGGAGGTGTAGAATACCCTGCATCTGTTGATCAGAAAGGAGGAAAGCGGGTTGACGGTGACGGTCCACCGTGATATTGTTCGTGTAATCAGCCAAGGGTTTTGCCTTCCCGCCAAAGGCCTGAATCCGTTTCACCGGCGTTGGAAAAATGGAGGTCCTGTAGATGAGCGATCCCATCCCAGAGCATGACTCAACTGAGCGCTGGATCGATCCGGTCTGCAAACCACTGTCGATTGACGCGAGCCGACCCTTTGTCCGATTGCGGGACGGCAGACTCATGGCTGTGGCTGGAAACGCAACAATCGTCAGCACCGATGACGGGACAACCTGGCAAGCCCCGCGTCCGATTTACCGCGGCGACGGGGCCGGCCTGCCGCCACCGGGTCCAGGGGTACCGCGGAATGCTGGACAGTTGCTGACTACCCGAGACGGCACGCTGGTTTTCGTCTGGATGGACGAACGAGTCCTGAATTGGGACGATGCCAGCGGCGAGCCTGGTTCGGATGCCCGCGGTGACCTCTGGGCTATCCGCAGTCTGGATGGCGGGGCAACTTGGGTTGACCGCCAACGTCTGTTTCGCGGGGTGTGCGGTCATCCTCCCATCAACATGATTGAAACTGTCAACGGAAGAATTGTAGTAACGAACCAGTTCTACATGCGCCGCCCGGGAAGAAATGTCATCAGGGTCTACTCTTCGGGCGATGGAGGGAAGAGCTGGCAGGGCAGCAACATCATCGACTTGGGTGGACATGGTCACCATGACGGCGCGTTCGAGCCGACCTTCATCCAGAGGCGGGACGGTACCCTTTGGATGCTGATTCGCACGAACTGGGATCGATTCTGGGAAGCGATATCCTGTGATGAAGGCCTGTCGTGGCGTACGATCCGCCCAAGTTCGATCAAAGCAAGTACGTCGCCGGGCTATCTGACTCGACTGGAGAGTGGGCGGCTTCTCCTTGCCTGGAACCGCCTTTATCCTGAGGGTGCCGACAGCTTTCCCCGGCGCAGCGGCCAACTGTCGGAAGACGAAGCAAGCTGGCACCGAGAGGAGTTGTCCGTTTCCGTATCCGAGGATGAAGGGGTCAACTGGTCGGCGCCAAGAGTAGTTGCCCGGGAGAAAGATGCCTGGATTTCCTATCCGTATGTCTTTGAGTACGCACCGGGCCAACTATGGGTACTGACTGGCCAAGGTGATCTTCGGTTGCGCGTTGCCGAATGGGAACTATTTGACAACTGAAGCAGGAGCGAAGAGTAGACTTTAGGGGCCTCAGCCAGTGGGAACGTGGCAAGGCACCCGCGGGACCCTGCGGACAGCGGAGGAGGTCGGGAGACCAAAGAGAAGAGAGCGGGCGAACGGACTCGAACCGTCGACATTCAGCTTGGGAAGCTGACGTTCTACCACTGAACTACGCCCGCAAAACGAAAGATTTCTGAGCTTCGCTCGATTGTCAGTAAGGTTGGCGAAACGTCCTTACTATAATACGGGTGCGTTCGCGCACTGTCAAATCAGCAAAAACGTCGCTTGCGCTATGCATTTGATTCGTGTAAAACTATGATGTGGAGTCCTACGCTTTCAGATCAGGAAAGCCCCCTTTCAAACTTCAATAGTCGAGCAGTGCCCCTTCGTGAAAATCGTTCCGGGTATGGCTTACAATTGACAATAACGATGAGCGCTTCGAAATAGGAGGAGACGTCAGAATGATACAGTTTGACTTTGGCCGCTTGGAACAAGTGGAACTGCGCACAGTATGGGTGAGTGAGGACAGCGACTTCGCCACTTGGCTGGCGCGCGGCGACAGTCTTGCTCTTCTAGGAGAAGCGCTAAACTTGGACCTTGAGTTGGAAAGCATGGAGGGCTGGGTCTCACCTTACCCACGAGGCGTGGTCTGCCGTTCACGAAGCAGTGGTGGCTACGTAGTTATCGAGAACCAACTGGAACATACCGACCAAAGCCACTTAGGGCAACTTCTCACCTATGCAGCAGAGTTGAAGGCGGTTACGATGGTGTGGGTGGCTGCTCAGTTTACTCAGGAGGATCGAAACACACTCGACTGGTTGAACGAGATTACAAACGATAGCATTCGGTTCTTCGGTCTGGAGGTAGAGCTGTGGCGAATCGGCGAGTCGCCACTAGCCCCCAAGTTCTATCTGGTCAGCAAGCCAGCCGGCTGGGAAGAAGGCACGGCTTCTTCAGGACGAAGCAGCCCTGGCAGCAGGGCTAACCCGACTCCGACTCCTGCGCCAACACCTGTGCCAACACCTGCGCCGGCCGAAACGGACGAGACATCCTTAGAGGATCAGCTGCAACAAGTTGAGAATGAACTGCAACTCGAATACCAACTCGTGGAAAACGAACTGCAAATGGAGTACTGGCAAGCATTGCGGAAGCATCTAGAGGACAGTGGGAGTTTCATCCGTCCGGGCACGCCTCGTTCACAGAATTGGATGAATTTTGACGTTGGGCACTGGCGCCTGCGCATGACCGCCTTCAACAATATGCGAGAAGGCGGCATTGGCGTTCAGTTAGTGATTCGCGAAGGGGATGCCGAGGTTTCCTACAATACACTCTATCAACAGCGCGGGGAGATTGGTGCCGAGATTGGCGACGCATTGGAGTGGCGCGAACTACCAGAACACAAGCAGGGGCAGGTGATGTTGCGCAAATACAACGCCGACCCGACCAACCGGTCACAGTGGCTGGACCAGCATTCCTGGTTCAGGGAAAAGTTGGAGGCATTTGACCGAGCATTTCGTCCGCGAATCTCTACGTTCGGCGCCGCAAACTAGAGGGGCAGAATTCAGGCACGAATCCCGCTCTAGCCAGTAAGAGCGCCAGTCTTTCGCCGCCCATTCCGGTTCCGCCAGCACTGTTCCGGATGGGCGATATCTTTTGTGCCAGGACGGGCAAGCAATCTCAAACTTTCTTTGGTGCCTTTCCCAGTATTTCAGCAGCGAACTCTCCATCCGACATGATACGTCTTCCGTCCACGTCGATTGTGCATTGAGTTGGGATGACGTCGACATGGTGGTCGGACTTCCAGTCGGCGCCTGTCTGCTTACCGTAGGGGTCGCCAAAAGCGACGTGCACGCCTGGGAACTTCTCGTCCTGTAGTAGATTTCCAACCAGTCCGGTCAAAGCGATGTTTGTGCCTATCGCAAATTCGCCAACCCGATCGGCGTTCTCAGCGCCGTAGATATAGGACTGAACATCCTTTTCCAGAGATTTGTCTACGCTTCTAACTGATTTCACGCGTCCATCCTCAACTTCAAATCGGACCGGAGTTTCGAGGATTCCGTAACGTTCGCTGAAGTAGTCGCCCAGTTCGTCCACCACCAGCACGCCGTTTGCGTCTCCAGGCGAGGTAAAGGTCTCCCCTTCCGGCAGGTTGCCCCATTTGCCCGGCTCATGGTAGAGCCCGTGGCAGGGTATCCAATTGAAATCGGGATTCAGGAAGGCGGTAAAGTCGGTTCCTTTCGGATTCGTGACGCGAATCGCCTTTGCCTGACTGGCTAGCTCGTGCACTCGCATGGTAACGTCGTAGATCTGCTGGTAATCGACTCGCATTCCCTGCATCATCAGTAGAGGCGTGATGTTGATCATATGGCCGTGGCGGGCGCCGGCCGGATTGGCTTGCATCACTGCAGGCATATAGGCCATTCGGAATTTCAGTTCGCCAGGGCGGCTGCTGGCAGTGTAGAAGCTGACGTGCGGTTGAAACTGTTCCAGCGCGTTCTGGAGTTTCTCTGGAATCTCGGTGATGGGGCGAGTGCCGAGGGATTCCAGCGTGTGGGTTTCAACGGCATCGGCGATCGGGATTGCGGCATTTGCAAGCGCCTGGCTGATAAGCGAAGAGCCTTCGTCGCCAAGTATGAACACGCGTTCGCCGGGCTGTACGCCCATGCAGATTCGCACTGCGACATCAGCGCCAGCCCGCATGTCGTCCAAGGTGTAACTTCCTGTATCGGTCATAGCCAAAGGGACCTCCGGAGGACTGTGGTGAGTTCTATGACAGCAAAAGGTCGAGAAGGAAAGTCGCCAAAATGGGTGACTCGACGTTTACCCCAAAATGACCGGTTCTTCAGGATATTGGAGCAGCGAAGGGCGCTCACGCTGGGCCAAAGCGATGACGATGGTGAGTGGTCCCAGGCGACCCCAAAACATAGTAAACGCGATCAGCGCCTGTCCCCAAGCGTTTAGCTTGTGCGTGTGGCCCAAAGAGTAACCTGCATTTGCGAAGGCGCTCACCACCTCGAAGCCAAGTGCAAAAATGTCTCCTTGAGTAAACAGAGACAATATGATCGTGACGGCCGCGACCAATAGTGTGCTGACCGTCATGATCGCGACGGCCTTATTCAGCGTTTCTCTTGGTACTGAGCGGCCAAACGCCACGGCCTGATTGTCTCCCCCTTTGGCTGTCGCCAGGGCCGATATCAGCAGAACTCCAAAGGTGCTGGTTGTCACGCCGCCGGCCATGCTGGCCGGTGCGCCGCCGACGAACATCCAGAACAGGAGCATGAGCTGGGTACTCTGGCTAAGCTCCTGGAGGGAAAGAATGGTCAGGCCAGCCGTACGAGCGGATATGACTGTAAAAAGAGTGATTGCGACCTGTTCACCCATAGAGTGGGCAGCCAGAGTAACTTCGTATAGTTGGCGGTCGAGGAGCATGACGGCCAGGCCTACGACGAGGAGCACAACAGTCAAGCCCAATGTTATGCGCGTGTTGAGGGCCAGCATGCGATTCCTGAAATAGCTGACCACATCGTACAAAACGGCAACACCGACGCCCCCCAGTACAATCAGGGCCGACATCACCGCGAGGGTGTAATAGTCGGCCCTGAATCCGAACACCGGAGCGTGTTCGCTACCTGCAAAGAGGTCGAAACCGGCATTGCAGTAGCTGCTGACGGCATGGAAGAGCGCCAACCATAGTGCTTCGCCGTCAGGAAGTTGAGTCCGCCAGCGAAGCCAGAGCAAGAGCGTGCCAACCGCCTCGATTGAGATGGTTACGATCAGGACATAAAGTGCGAGATTGGCGACGCTGCCGAGACGTCCCCAGTTACGGGTCAGAGTGAACTGCTTTTCGGCTCCGAGCGACTGCTGTATCAGGAACCGTTCATTCAGGGTTACCCGCCTCCCAACCAGGCGAAAGAGGAGTACGCTAAATGCGATAAAGCCGACGCCTCCCACCTGAAGGAGGACCAAGATAATGAACTGGCCGAAACGGCTGAAGTCCGTAGCGGTCGTGAGCACCCCCAGGCCGGTAACCGTCACGGCGCTGGTAGAGGTGAATGCGGCTTCCATCCAGGAAATTGACACGTCCGGGGTTGTGGCAGCCGGCAACTTGAGGAGGAGCGTTCCCAAGAGTATGATGCCGGCAAATCCAATGATCAGCAGGCGGGTTGCCGGAGCGCGTGACAAACGATGGTCAGTGGCCTCCCTTGTACGGACGGCATCGTCTGCCATACCCGGCCGGTCGAAACCTTCCCCCTTGCTCAGTCGAAGATTAAGCTGGACCGCATCGGATGCCTCTTCTGCTGAAGCAGGAGGATTCTGGCCCATGGGTTCTTGGGAACGACTTTTCATGACCAGTTGTGGGTACCTGTTGCCAGGGCGAATCGGGCTGCGTCCCTATGGGAACTCGCGCAATCGAATACTCAAACGGTAATGTACACCCGAGCAAGTTTCCGTCCAAAATGAGGGAGGCAGAAAGCGCTTCCGTGATCACGCGGCGCACCGCGGCTTCGGACCACGGACTGCCAAGGTGCAAGCGGCCCGCAGGCATCCCTTAAGAGAGAGTCCTGGTTCCCTTCGACTGTCGATTTCCAGCAAGTCGACCCACAAGAGGGACTCATTCCCCACTCCTGATATTTTACTTGGTATAAATTTTATTATACGGAATAAAAATTTGAAGAAGGTCACCCTCTTCGATTGCCCCTAAATCTTGCAATATTGCCTTTGTTCATGTACTCTCACTCGGAACGCGCGATTCAGGTTCTGGACGCGTTCTTGTCCCAGAATGCTCTGTGCGGAGACCTTCCCTTTCATGATACTGTATCTGATTCGTCATGGTCAGTCATCTAACAATCTGCTCGCTGAGCAATTGAAGGATCTTTCGGGTCCATACCCTTACGAAACTTACATGAAGCAGCGAGTCGCCGAACCACCGCTGACGAAGCTAGGAGAGGAACAGGCTGAACGGCTTGGGTCTTACGTTAAAGGCATGGCGATTTCCCGCCTCTACTGCAGTCCCATGTTGCGCACTATGCAGACGATCCGGCCACTTGCAGAGTCCCTTGGCTGCAATCCAGCAGTCTGGATCGATCTGCACGAGCATGGCGGCGTATTCCATCGGCCAGGTGCTGACGTTGATGCAGTCGGCCATCCTGGCCTCAGCCGTTCAGAGATGAGTGAAATGTTCCCCAACTATCGGTCTGACGCCGTTGGGGAAGGCGGCTGGTGGCAGGGAGGCGAAGAAGATCTGGCCTCTTGTCATGCACGTGCCGTGAGAGTGGTGGAAGAGCTGCAGCGCATGGCAAGCGAAGCAGGAGAGGATGAAAGCATTGCCGCCGTCAGTCACGGCACATTTATGGACAGTCTGCTAAAGGCGCTCCTGGGACGGCTGCCGGGCAATGATTTTTACTTCAACCACCACAATACCGGTGTCACGCGGGTCGACTTTTCTCCTACCCGAATGCCAGGGAGACTGACAGTGACTGTTCGCTATACGAATCGGGTTGAGCATTTGCCCGATGAACATACGACCTATTGAGAGGAGTCATAATTGGCTGATTCACGCCCCCGCTTGCTTGCGAGCGATTTGGAAGGCGTACTCGTTCCTGAGATCTGGATTGCGTTTGCCGAGAAGACCGGGATCGAGCAGTTGCGTCTGACTACGCGAGACGTTTCCGATTACGATCAGTTGATGCAGATGAGGTTGAGGATCCTGCAGGAACGGAATCTTCGCCTACAGGACATTCAGGAGGTAATTTCAACTATCGCCCCTTTGCCCGGTGCGGGGCAGTTCGTAGATTGGGTACGCGAGCGGGCGCAGTTTATCGTCCTGTCCGATACGTTCTATGAATTTGCCAAGCCTCTGATGGCCCAGCTCGGCTATCCTACTATCTTCTGTCATTCTCTCGAAGTTGATTCAGGCGGGTCCATTACCGGCTATCGGCTGCGACTTGACCAGTCCAAGCGAAATGCGATTTCAGCATTTCGCGACCTCAAGTTTCAAACGTTAGCGTTGGGCGATTCCTACAATGACATAGCGATGCTGAAACGCGCTGACGTGGGGGTCCTATTCGACCCACCGGACAACGTAGTTGAAAGCCATCCCGACCTACCGGTAGTCCGAAACTATTGTGAAGCGCAGGCCGTCATCGGGGACTGGCTGTTGGACAGAGGAGAGTAGAAAAGAGCTGCGGCTTTCACATCGATATTTTAACCGGTTCTATGGCCAGTACTCGGAACGGGCCAAGCCAGGTGGAACCGAAGTCCGGCTCAACGGAGTTGGTCTTCATCCTTGGCTACATTTTGACCGTTTCCTATCCCCTACTTGCACTTTCTACAGGCGTCCGGGCGTTTTTTCAGTTCATCCTCAAGGAAGGCGTTGTCAACTACCTGGCGCCAACCCTGAGTTTGTTGGCTGCAGTATGCTATTTGGCCGCGACGATTGGATTTTCCTATCGCAGGAGATGGGCCTGGCGACTCTCGGTCGGCATTCTCCTCTTTGAGACTTTCCTCACTTTGACAGTGGGTTCCCTCAGTCTAATCATACCCGAGACGATCGGACGGACTGTTTGGCGCCACTTTGGCGCGGACTACGGCTATTTCCCCCTCTTTCAACCGGCAATTGGCCTTGTCTGGCTGTTCTGGCCATCGATTATGCGGCAGTATGGCCTGACCGCAAGCCGCTCAAGCGTATCACGCAACTCTGCCAATCTTCGGACCGGAAACTAGGCCCCGTTGACATTTCGTTGGAGCCAAATCAGTGTAGAAGCAAAGTGCAAGAAAGCGATGAAACGACGTGCGAGTTTGTCATAGCGAGTGGAAATGCGTCGACACCACTTGAGTTTGTTGATG
>DAOUHY010000246.1:0-13003 GCA_034428435.1 Caldilineaceae bacterium
GGTGCTGCGGGAGCGGGAGCGGCGGGCGTTCATGAGCGGCTCCTATTGGGATTTGAAGGCGCAACTCAACAAGCGCCCGGACAGTGCGGCGCACCGTTTTGAGGCCACGCTGGTTTCGGTGAACGGGACACGTGTGGCCACTGGACGGGATTTCGATGAATCGACGGGAAAGATCGCGGCGGGAAAGCGGGTCAAGACGCACCCGAGCGAGGGCAGTGGGGACGTTCTGCTGCTGGACGAGGAGCAGGCGAGGGCTTTGCAGCAGCGCCTGCAAGACGGCAGTTGGGTTGTAGATTCGACTAAGAGTTCGGAACAGTCGCGTTCGCCGGCGCCCCCCTTCACAACGAGCACTATTCAGCAGGAGGCCAACCGCAAGCGGGGGTGGGGGGCCAGGAAGACGATGCGTGTGGCGCAGTCGCTATACGAAAACGGATACATCACGTATATGCGCACCGATTCGGTGCATCTGAGCGACGAGGCCGTGAACGCGGCGCGGCGGCGTGTGCAGGAGCGATACGGCGAACGGTATCTGACCGAGAAGCCACGGCGCTACAGGACGAAGTCAAAGGGCGCGCAGGAGGCGCATGAGGCTATCCGTCCGGCTGGCAACGCGATGCGTCCGCTGGAAACGCTGCCGCTTTCGGGCGATGAGGCGACGCTTTACGATATGATCTGGAAGCGTACGGTGGCGACGCAGATGGCGAACGCCCGACTGCGTACCACGACGGTGATGATCCGCGCCACCGGCCAGCTGGAAAAGGACGCAGCGGATGAGGCGCTTTTCCGCGCGTCGGGGCGGGAGATCCTCTTCCCGGGATACTTCCGTGCCTATGTGGAAGGCTCCGATGATCCCGATGCCGCGATTGAGAATCAGGAATCGCCGTTGCCGGCGCTGGCCAAGGATGAGGGGGTGGACTGCCGGGAGTTGGAGGCGGTGGGGCACGCGACGAAGCCGCCGGCCCGTTACACGGAAGCAACACTGGTTCGAGCGCTGGAGACGGAAGGGATCGGCCGCCCGAGCACGTACGCCACGATCATCGACACAGTTCAGAACCGGGGCTACGTTTTCAAACAGCGGCAGGAGCTGGTGCCCACGTTCGTTGCGTTTGCGGTCGTGCAGCTATTAGAGAGCAACTTCGAGGAGCTGGTGGACCTGAAGTTTACGGCGGAGATGGAGCAGACGCTGGATGATATTGCGGAGGGGGAGGTCGACTGGCTCGAATATCTGAACCAGTTCTATCTGAGTGAGCAGGGGTTGGAGAGCCAGGTCAGGGAAAAGGAGAACGCTATCGATCCACGCCATGCGGGCCGGGTCGATTTTCCCGACCTGCCGGTGGAGGTGCGGATTGGGCAGTTTGGGCCGTTTCTGGCGCGGGAGGTGAACGGGGACAGGCAGACGGTGAGCCTGCCGGACGATCTGGCGCCGGGGGATTTGGATGCAGCGGCGGCAGAGGCGCTGGTGAATGCCAAACAGGAGGGGCCGATCGTCCTGGGGAAAGACCCGGTGAGCGGCCAGCCGGTTCTGGTTAAGGATGGACGATTCGGCGCGTATGTGCAACTGGGCGAGGACGGGGCGAGAGAGGAGAGGCCGCGTACGCCGCCTGGACCGGTCGATATAAACACGGCTACGGCCAAGGAGCTGGCGACGCTGCCGGGGATCGGTCCGGGACTGGCCAAGGGGATCATGGCAGGCCGTCCTTATGGTTCGGCGGCGGAATTGGAGCGGGTTCCGCGGCTTAGCGCCAAGGCGGTTGAAACGCTCACACCCCTGGTTGTGGCGGGTAAAGGCAAGCCGAAGGCGGCGGGCGCGGCGGCGGCAGAACAGCGGTCCAATGGGAAACCGAAGCGGGCCAGCCTGCTTGAGGGCATGACGAAGGAGGGGATGGACCTGGAGACGGCGTTGCAACTTCTGAGTCTGCCGCGGGTGCTGGGGACGCATCCTGAAGACGGGGAGGAGGTGCGCGCCGGCGTGGGGCGTTACGGGCCTTATGTGGTGCACAACCGGAAGTTTGTGAGCCTGAAGGCGCCGGACAGTGTGCTGGAGGTTGATCTGCCGCGTGCGCTGGCGTTGATCAAGGAGGCGCCGACCCGGAGAGGGGGGAGTTCGACGCGCACGGTACTGAAGGAGCTGGGCGCGCATCCCAAAGACGGCGAGCCGGTACGCGTGCTGGACGGGCGCTACGGTCCGTACGTCAACCACGGTGGTACGAACGCCAATATTCCGAAGGAGACGGATCCGCAGAGTGTTACGTTCGAGCAGGCGGTGAAGATGCTGGCGGAGCGGGAGAAAAGTGGGAAGGGCAGAAGCAGAGGCGGTCGCAGGAGGAGGAGGTAGTTCGGACCGTCGTTTCCGCATTCAGGGAGGTAAGGTGTGGGTTGGGCGAAGCACCTTGGGAAAGATCAACGTGGGAGCCGGCCGCGCTGTGTTCTGCTTGTGGACGGCGGAAAGGAGGAGGTCGCTGCGCGGCTGACCCGGTTGGTGGGCGTTGATGGTGTCACCGTTGCAGGTGACGATATTTGGATGCCTAGCGGCAAGCCGGTGCAGAGAGAAGACGGCTCTTGGGATGCGACGGTTGCGGCAGAATTGGAGCTGGACAAGCCTAATGATCTGCTGCCTCTTGGAATAAGTGAGCGTCTGGGCGACTGGTGGCTGGCCGTCTCTGAGAACGACCCGAGGACACCGAATTGGGATATAGCGAGCACGTGCACGGTCGGGGGCAGGAAGGGGTTGCTTCTGGTCGAGGCGAAGGCGCACTGGAACGAAGTGGCCCGGTCGTCTAAAGGGAAACGGCTGGGGAAGCCTGCTCCGGAAGGCACGCTGGAGAATCACGAGAAGATCGGCGAGGCTATCGGGGCGGCGGCCGTTGGGCTGCGAACGGCGACCGGCGGCAGGTGGGGTATTTCGCGGGACAGTCATTACCAGCTTTCGAACCGGTTTGCGTGGTCGTGGAAGCTGGCCTCGCTGGGGGTGCCGGTTGTTCTGGTCTATCTGGGATTCCTCTATGCCACGGATATCGCCAAAGGGGGGAATCTTTTTCACTCCGAGGCGCACTGGGAGCGGGTCGTCAGGGGTCATAGTGAGGGCGTGGTAGACAGTGGCTGTTGGGGAAGGTGGCTGGATGTGGATGGCGCGGCGATGCTCCCACTGATTCGGGCTTTGAATCAACCAATTCGTTATTGCGGGGATTGAAATTCGACGCCCGCTCTAACAATGCAGGTTCAATACGGAATTCGGATTGTTGCGCGAGTTCGCCGACAGCTCAGACAGGACGCGAGAAGAGGAATGATCAGAAAGACGTACGACATCGTGGGCGTTGTAGGGGACCAGACGCACCCTGTCGTCTGGCATATTCATACGCTGTGGCAGACGGACAGTGAAGGTCTGCTGCGTGAATTCCATTCCAAATATGCCTCTCTCGACAAAGCCGAGGACGTGGTGCGCGAGCGCCTAATCCACGCGGGTCACCGCGCGGACGTATCGGCGCTGGCGGCCCGGAAGATTGCGGTCAGGGCGCTGAGGACGTACATGGACCAGTTGGACAGCGACGAGTGGGTCGACAGCGTCCTGGACGACGCGTTGGACGCGGCGGAGGAGGACGAGCGGCAGAAGGATTAGCCGGGCGGAATTCTGTGTTCGACGACCCTGCCCGGCGCCGGGACGCGGCGAGTTTACGGCATCGTGAACTGTAACGCCACTTGTGCGGGAAGAGGGCCTGATTCTCAGCTGTCTGTCTTTGGAGGAGATTTCAGGCGATGGCAGGAATTCACGCAGGTTGGGAACGCAAGCCAGATGCAACGGCGGGGGCAACCACAAGGGTTGCCCCTACGAATTTCATTAGAATGAGACTGGCAACTACCCCTTAGCCCAGCAGCATGAGGGGCCAGCCGAGGAGGGCGCCGCCGATGACGACCCAGGCGGAGGTGACGCGCCAGCGCAGGACCGCGGCTGCGGCGAGCAGGGCGATTAGGGCGGCGGGCCAGGCCGTGACGATGTCGGCGGTCAGGCGGACGAGGACGGCGGCCATGAGGCCGACGGCGCTGACGTTTACGGCGTCGAGGAAGGCGCCCATCCACGCTGAGCGGCGCAGGCGGGGCACGATGGGGTTGAGAATGGCGACGAAGACGAATGAGGGGGCGAAGATGGCGGCGACGCTAATGGCGGCGCCGGGGATGCCGGCGAGCACGTAGCCGATGAAGGCGGCGGTGGAGAGGACAGGGCCGGGGGTGAACTGGCCGATGGCGATGGCGTCGAGCAGCTGCTGCTGTGTGAGCCAGCCGTATTCGTGGACCAGGTCGCCTTCGAGAAAGGCGACGAGGACGTAGCCGCTGCCGTAGAGGACGGCGCCGACTTTGAGGAAGAAGAGGCCGAGGGCGCCGAGGGTCAGGACGGGGGCGGTTGCGGCAAGGAGCAGGGCGGCCCACTTGAGAGTTGAAGCCGGGGACTGATTGGCCCAAGGGAAAACAGAGAGGCTATCCGGCAGTGCCGGCAGTACCAGAAGCCCGGCGGCGCCACCACCACTGTCCCAGCCGGAGATGGCACGCAGGGCGAGCATCCCCAGCAGGCCGCCGGCGATCAGCGACCAGATTACCGACACGCCCAGATAGACGGCGACCGCGACCGCGATCCCGATGACGGCGAGGGCGATGCGGGTCTGGACTGCCTCCCTGGGCTTGGAGGCGGTCATGCCCAGCCGCCAGAGGGCGCCGAGGATGACTGCGAGGACGGCGGGTTTGACGCCGGCGAGGAAGGGTTGCACGGCGGGCAGTGCGCCGAATTCGACATAGATCCAGGCGATTAGCGTGGAGAGGAGGACGGCGGGCAGTACGAAAGATATGCCGGCGGCAATCAGGCCGGGCCAGCCGGCGCGCTGATAGCCGATATGGATCATCATTTCGGTTGAATTGGGGCCGGGGATCAGATTGGTGGCGCCGACGAGGTCGAGGAAGTGTTCGCGGGTCAGCCATTTGCGGCGGGCGACGGCCTCATCTTCGAGCATGGCGATGTGGCTGGCCGGTCCGCCGAAGCCGATTATTCCCAGTTTTCCGCACAGTTTGACGACTTCAGCAACGGTTCCGGTAGCCAATATCACACCTTCTTCACAGTATGGTATTGCGCGCTTCGCCTTGGGAGGGCGTTTGCGTGGAACTGCACGCGCATACGACTCGTTGAGAGTGCATCGTCGAAATGGTGGAATCAGACGAAAATGTACCGAATTGCATGTCGTTTGTCAACGTCGGAACTGCCGGGGGGTGGAGGCGGTGGGACGCGTCAGCGGCAATAGACCGGACAGCCGCACAGGTTGCGGCGGCCCGGCAGGGCAGAGGCTGCCAGACCGGATCAGGCTGTGGAAGGGGGGCCGCCGAAGGGTGCGGCAAGGAAACGGGATGTTGACCAATGCCAGTGATGGCCATATACTCTAAAATGGGACTCTGTGTCAGGGCAATTCGGTAGTCCAGCTATCGTGAGATGTCAGGCAGTTAAGCGGCCATGTTGAACCGACTAGGCGCCATCCGAAATCAGATTGAGGAGAAGCTGGGACCTGGATTGCAGGCCATGCGTGCGGGCGTGCGCAGGGTGAGCGCTGCCAGCCGCGCCGCTGAAACCAGAGAGGCGATAGCGAACTTTCGGTCTTTCAGCCGGCTGCTTGTGACTGTGCTGCTGGGCTTTGCGGGGGTGGCGGCGGCCACGTCGATTGCGAGTTTTGCGAGCGGGACACAGGTGGAAGGCGTTGGGATCGTCTCCGAGACGCAGCTGCAACCGGCGGCGCAGCAGCCAGACAGCCGCAACGGCTGGCTGACTGTCGCTCTGGACACTTCGCTGCCGGAGCGCTATTTCAGTCAACTGCTCACGGCGGCCTTCGGTCTGGAAGAGATTGAATCCGGGGGCATGCGCAAGACGGTCCTTTTGCTGGACCAGCCGCGCAACGCCGACGTGCAGATCCGCCTGGTGGCCGGGAGTGAGCCGGCGGGGAGCGTGCTGTACACGCGCTACCTGGCACCGGTAGCGCCGTTTGCCACGATTCAGGATGAGGTATCGATGGCAGAGTTGACGCTGCGCTGGCAAGGCAGGGGCAGCGGCCCGCTGATCATTGACGCCGATTACGTATCGGAACTGGAGGCGGTCTTCGGTGAGGAGGCGGCCGACTCGGTGCAGACTGCGAGCGGCAGCGCCCTACCGGCGGTGTTGGAGGTGACTGCCGGCGCTCTGGGGATCGTGCCTTTTGAGGGCCTTACGCCGGTCCTGAAGGTGATGAATCTGAACGGCGCGAGCATTCTCAGCAATACCTTCGATGCGGCGGAGTATCCGTTGACGGCGGTTGTGTCGGCATTTGGTACGGACAGAGAGGCGCTGGCTGCGGCGCTGCGGCCGCAGATAACGGAGCCGACGAATCGCAGGGCGGAGGGGTTGACGACGCTGATCATGACGGGCGTAACGGCGATGGCGCGGGTAACGGCGGCACGGATGGAGACGAAGGGATACGACTACCCGTCCCAGGTGATCTCGCCGACGCTGCGTGCGGCCGACATTACTCACATCAGCAATGAAGTGCCGTTTCTGGAGGGCTGTGACGTCAACCCGACTTTGAACAACATGATCCTGTGCAGCCGTCCGGCCTATTGGGCGGCGCTGGAGGCGCTGGGCACGGACATTGTGGGGCTGAGCGGCAACCATGTCAACGACTTTGGACAGGCCGGTGCGCGCGAGTCGGTCAGCTGGTACCGGGAGAACGGTATCCCCATATATGGGAGCGGTTTGAATGAGGAGGAGGCGTGTGCGCCGCTGTTGTTTAAGCACAACGGCAACCGCTTTGCCTTTTTCGCGGCGCTGGCCCACTATCCCAGTTTTGCATGGGCGACGGAGGACGGGCCGGGGGCATGCCACTATAGCGGAAACAAGGAGCGCATTTTTGAGAAGATTGCGGCGCTGCGCGACGAGGTCGACGTGATCGCGGTTGAGTTGCAGCATGAGGAGATTTACAACCCGGCGCCGATCTTCCGGCAGGTGCAGGATTTCCGCGAGTTGCGTGCGGCCGGCGCAGATATTGTCACCGGTGTACAGAGTCACGTGCCGCAGGCGATGGAGCCGTATGGGTATGGGAATGAGAAGCCCGGAATAATCGTCTACGGTTTGGGCAATCTGTTTTTTGATCAGATGTGGAGCTGGCAGACGCGCACTACTTTGATTGCGCGCCATACGATCCATGACGGCAAGGTGATCAGCACTGAGATTCTGACGGCGGTGCTAGAGGACTATGCGCAGCCGCGTTGGACGACGGAGGTTGAACGGGCTGATCTACTGCGGCAGATCTTCAGTGCAGCGCCGTCGCGCTGAGGGTGGCCGCGGTTTGGCTGCGAGTGTTTTGAGAAGTGTCTTTGCGTTGGGTCCAGCCGTGGAAAGTGTGAGGCGGTCGGCCTACCCCGTTCTGGTAACCCCGCGAACCCCATAGTCTCCTGCTTTGCGCATAAACTCCTTGTAGGGTTCGCAGATCCTGCTTGCGTCGCTGTGAGCAATTTGGAATAGCGACGCAATTTCCGCGTAGGAAAGCGGATTGGTAAGACGCACTCCCAGCGTCAGGATGGCATCGTCGACGGGGTCGGCGAGACGGTCGGCGCCATTCACAATCTGCTGTTTCTGAAACATTTCTCTTCCACTGTTGCCGAACGCGGCATTTTCCCACATGGCGCGCGGCCGGACTGCCTTGCGGGATGAACGGCGCGTAAACGTAAGGGCGGGACCGTCTTCTCCGGTCGAGCGCAACATCTCTCTATACGGCTCGCAGATGTTGCTCACATCGTCGCGAGCGATGCCGAGCGCCGACGCGATTTCCGCGTAGGAAAACGGTTCGCGCATGCGCACGCCAAGTGTCAGAATGGCATCGTCAACGGGGTCGGGCAGGCGGACGTCGCCGCTGACGGTGCGTTTGCGGGACAGAATTTTCTGGCCCATGGCGGATCTCCTAGTAATGGGAGCGGCGTACCAGTTTTTCCACTTGCAGGGCTCCGCCAAACATTGTGGTCGAAGTGCAGGCAGACGGCAAATCGCAGTTATTTCAGCCGGAGGAATTGGCGCCGGCGTTGCGCTTGAGGGTCTGGAGCAGGACGCGCCCGGGGCCGCGCAGGTTGGTCATGAAGAGGCCTTCACCGCCGAAGATCATTCGGCGGCAGCCGCCGACGCCGCGGATGTCATAGTCGATGGCAGAGGAGAAGGCGGCGAGATTACCGGTGCTGACGAGGAGTTCCTCGCCGGCGGCCAACTGACGGTCGAGGAAGTCGCCGCTAGCGTGCACGAGTGCGATGCCGTAGCCGGAGATAGTCTGAAGAAAGAGGCCGGCGCCGCCGAAGACGGCAGCCCCGGCGCGGCGGGCGACCGTCACAGTGATATCGACTTCATCGCCCCAGGCGGCGACAAAAGAGCCGCGCGTCGTCGTCACGGGGCCATCGCGTTCAAGATCCCAGATTTCCAGGTGGCCCGGTGCGTTGGCGGCGAGGAGGGCGTACTGGTCCTCGGCTTTCGATTCCAGATAGGTGAGGGCGACGCCTTCGCCGGAGAGGCTGCGCCTGATTGCGCCGCCGGCGCCGCCGGGTAGGCGGAGGCTCCACTGCATCTGGGAGGAGTAGGCAATGAGGGCGCCTTTGCTGACCCATGCGTGTTCACCGGGGGCGAAAACGAGGCGTGCGGACTGGGCAATTTCACCGCTGATGCTATACTGCATGGTGCAACTCCTTTCTATTTTGCGGCCGGAAGAGGAGGAACGAACCATGTCCAAGCGCAAGGCAAAGAAGTCGGAACGCGGCTCTTCCAGGAGGGCGGGAACGCGGCTGGTCTACTCGACGGACCCGGTAGCTGAGCCTGAACAGCGTCCGCCTGAGCTTGCGCGCAACCCGGCCGCGCCCTTCGCGGTCCAGGGGACGCAGCCGGTGCGCGTGCGCCTGGAGCGGAAGGGACGCAAGGGGAAGACGGTCTCGATCATTACGGGCGTAAAGAGCCCTGATGTGGGCAGGCGCGCCCTGTTGAAGCATTTGAAAGGCAAGTTGGGATGCGGAGGCGCGGTCAAGGGTGCGGAGATCGAAATCCAGGGGGATCAGAGGGAGAGGCTGGTAGCGCTTCTGAATGAACTTGGTTATCGGGCCAAACAGGGCTAGGGGAAGGGTTTTCACGGCGGTTGCCGAGATCCGGGGTCTGGCGGTTCGGGTTAGCGTAGATTGCGGCCCACGCTGGTTCCGCTCTCCACGCTCTTGCCGTTGGTGAACGCTTCGGCGCCGCTGTAGGGATGGATTACGACATTACGACCCAGCGTCGTGCCTGCAGGCACGACACTGCCTTTTCCGACGAGGGAGAGGCCGGTGTTGAGCCGTGCCGGCAGCTCCGGGTTGGGGTCGTTGTTGTCGGAATGGCCCACGTGCGCGTCCTGGCAGACGCGCACTTCTTTGTCGATGATACAGCGCTCGACGACCGCGCCCGATTCGATAATGGTATCGTTGAGGACGACACTATCGCGTACGAGGGCACCCTGGCCCACCTGCACGCCCGGTGACAGGACACTGCGTTCGACGGCGCCTTCGATCTGGCAGCCGTTGGACAGGAGCGCCCCATCGACATCTGCGGCCGGCCCCAGTTTGACCGGGGCCCTCTCCTGGCTGCGGGTATGCACGACCCATTCCGGGGCATATAGGTTGAGCGCCGGCTCCTCGGCCAGCAGGCTCATATTGGCACCCCAATAGGCCTGAACCGTGCTGGCATCAGCCCAGTAGCCCGGATAGGTATAGCTGTTGACATGGCCTTTGGCGACCAGGCCGGGCAGGATATCGCGGCCGATGTCATCGCCGCTGCCGTTGCCCAGGACTTCCACGAGGTAGTCGCGGTTGAAGATATAGACGCCCATGCTGGCAAGATTCTGCTGCGTGCGGCGGGGTTTCTCCTGAAACTCGACGACGCGTTGGTCAGCATCCTGCGAGACGATGCCGAAACGATGGGTTTCGTGGCGGCTGACGCGGCGGACGGCGATGGTGACCGGGGCGCCGTTGCGCAGATGGTGCTCAAGGAAGGGGCGGTAGTCCATCAGGTAGATGTGTTTGCCGGAGAGGATGAGTACGCACTCCTCCTTCTGCTGGATTACGTAATCGAGGTTGCGTCGAATGGCGTCAGCGGAGCCGCGTTGCCAGTCCCCGTAGGGACCGCCGCGGTAGGGTTGCAGCAGACGCAAGCCGCCGCTGGAACGGTCGAGGTCCCAAGGTTTGCCGATACCGATATGATCGTTGAGGCTGCGGGGCCGGTATTGGGTGAGGACGGCGACGTTGTGGATGCCGCTGTTGACACAGTTGCTGAGCGAGAAGTCGATGAGCCGAAATTTGCCGGCGAAGGGGACGGCGGGCTCGGAGCGGATTTCGGTGAGGACACTGAGGTCGGCGTTGTCGGCGCCGGCCATGATCATAGCGAATGCGGAAGACATAGGGAGCGATCCTCGCGGACGGTTTGTGTAGGGGCGCAACGTAGGAGCTATACGGTTTGCCCGTCCTCGACAACGAGGTCAGGTGGAAAGTCCTGCTCGCCGCTGTCGCTGTTGACGATCACGTTGGTGCCGATCTGGGCGCCGTCGGGAATGAAAGCGCCTTTGCCGACGACGGTATGGCCGCTGTCCAGCTTATCAGGAAACTGCTGGTTTGGTGCGGGCGCGTCGGACGCGGTACAGCCGACTTTGGCGCCGAACCCGACGATGACCTGCTTGTCGATGATGACGCGTTCCACGCGGGCGCCGGGGCCGATCCAGGAGTCGTTCATGAGGATGCTGTCCTGCACGACGGCGCCTGGACTGACATAGACGCCAGGGCTGAAGATGCTGTTTTTGACGAGCCCATGGACTTCGCACCCGTTCGACACCATGCTCTGCACGACCTGAGATTGGGGGCCGAATTTGGCCGGGGGCCGTTCTTCGGAGCGGGTGGAGATGGGCCAGTTGTCGGTATAGAGGTCCAGAGCCGGGTTGGGTTGGAGCAGCTCGAGGCTTGTTTTCCAATAGGCGTCTACGGTGCCGACATCGACCCAGTAGCCGGTGAAGGGGTAGGAAAGGACGCGGTCTCCGGCGGCCAGCATGGCGGGGACGACGTGCTGGCCGAAATCTGTGCGGGGGCCGTCGGCGCCTTCTTCCTGGAGGCGTTGGGCCAGTAGGCGGCTGTTAAAGACATAGATGCCCATCGAAGCCAGATTGCTGGTCGGTTTCTGCGGTTTTTCATGGAACTGAACGATTTCATCCTCTGCGTTCGTCTCCATGATACCGAAACGGTGCGCCTCCTCGATGGGTACGGGCATAACGCCGATGGTGACGTCGGTGCCCTTGCGCTGGTGGAAGTCCAGCATTGGGCCGTAGTCCATCTTATAGATGTGGTCGCCGGAGAGAATCAGGGCGGTGTCGGCGTTGTATTCGGTGAGGAAGTTCAGGTTTTGCAGAATTGCGTCGGCGGTGCCGGCATACCAGTCCTGTTCGCCGCGTCCCTGAAAGGGCTGCAGGAGGCGGATGCCGCCGTACTGGCGGTCGAGATCCCAGGGTTTACCGATGCCGATGTGTTCGTTGAGACTGTGGGGGCGATATTGGGTGAGGACGCCGACGGTATCGATGCCGCTATTGACGCAGTTACTGATAGTGAAGTCGATAATGCGAAACTTGCCGGCGAAGGGAACCGCGGGTTTGGCTCTTTTTTCGGAGAGGACGGTGAGGCGGGTGCCCTCTCCGCCAGCCAGAATCATAGCAACGGTTCTCATAGGAGATCTTCCAAACGGCGCCTGCGCGGCGAAGCGATGATGCGATCCCGGATTAGGGTCTATCATATCTGAAAGCGTGTGAATGACCAATGGAAGAACTGAGTGAGGTATGCATTCGCCGCTGGCGCGGCCATGGGCAGGCGCTTCTGGTTTGGGGGGCCTCGGCAGCAGGGCAAGGACACCGGGCGCCATTCAGGCAGTTGCGTACTTGGGCTTTCTCGCCGGTCTCTCTATACTTGACGTTTGAGTTTCCAGGAATGGGTCACTGTTCGGAGACAGCCGGCCTGGAATATTGGCCGTCTGTGGCTTGAGCGAATTCGTAACTGCTAAGCCATGTTCTGTGTACGGTCCCCCTGGGGGGAATGTACCGTCAGCATTTCTGTAGCGGACTCTCGATGGTCATCGCGGTGAACGTTAGGCATATATGGGAGTGGCCTCGCCTGTCTTGCTCGCGCTGGCACATACTCGGAATCTGCCAAGATGCGCAGGGGGGAGGGGGGTTAAGCCCGGCCGCCGCGAGACGACAGCTTCAAATTACCCACACACTCGCTACGGCGCGGACAGGAGAGGGGGCGTTGCGGGGGCGGAGCCCCCGCACAAGGGAGGGCCGAATAGGCCCGACCGCCCAAAAGCGAGGAGAGAGTAAGGAGAAGTGAGGAGAGAGAAACATCTTTCGCCATGCTGAATCTTGATCGCCTTTGGGCAAGGACTTAGCAGTCACGCGAATTCTTATATTTTGCGGGGACCCCGCTCCGGCCAAGTGAGCGGACAGTTGGTCGTAACCAGCGCGGCCTGATTCATCGGAAACGCCTCCGGTCATGGAAGGCGTCGAACCGGCTGGAGACCCCAAAACGAAAGGGAATGACTGAAACGTCAAAATCAGGGGAATGTCCAGCCGGCGCAGCCGAGTCAGCAGAGACCGAACGCTTGCGCCTCGCGCTGGTCGCCGGGGGAATTCTATTCGTCCTGGCATTGGCCGTCCTGTTGCTGCGAATCCAGCGCATAGATGAACTCCCGATTGGGCTCCATCATGATGAAGGGGCGCACGGCATGGATGCCCTGCGGGTATTGCAGGGAGAGCACGCTGTTTTCTTCCCTGCAAACAACGGGCGCGAAGGGCTGATTGTCTATACGATAGCGCTGGCCGTCTCCTTTGTGGGGCGCACGATGCTGGCTCTTCGTCTGCCCACTGCGCTGGCCAGCGCCGGCACAGTCTTTGTTGTTTTCTGGCTGGGGCAGCTGCTC
>DAOUHY010000247.1:0-29416 GCA_034428435.1 Caldilineaceae bacterium
GGATCGAGCACGGCGAATGGATGCGCCGCGAACAGGCCAAGAATCCTTCGCCTGTAACGCTACGCCTCCGACGGCTTGCGGCCGAGCTTGACGCGTAGTGACCCGGTATCGCTATCTGCTTGACGAAAAAGTAACCCCAATTCTGCGTGAAGCTCTCCTTCGAATAGAGCCTGAGATTTCCGTGTGGCGTGTCGGCGATCCTGGCGTTCCAGGGAACGGCGCGCCCGATCCCGTTATCCTGGAATGGTGCGCAGATCAGGTATTTTCCCTGGTCACAAACAATCGAAAATCGATGCCTCGCCATTTGCGCGATTTCATCGCACTGGGTCGTACCGCACCTGCGATTTTCGTGCTCAATCCTAACCTGTCAATTGGTCAGACAGTATCTGAACTTCACTTCATTTGGACGGCAGCCGAGCCTTACGAATACGAGAACAAAATGAATTTCATGCCCATTCTTAAGTAAATCTCTGCCATCCCGTCCTCACTTCAAGACATCGGCAATGGCCGCACAGAGATATTCCATGTTGACTTCGGTCATCCCGGCAACGTTGATGCGGCCGGAGCCAACGATATAGACAGAATGGCGGTCGCGCAAGGCCTGCACCTGCTCCGGCGTCAGGCCGCTGTAGCTGAACATACCCCTCTGCCGGGCAATGAACGAAAAGTCACGTCCCGCGCCCTGCTCGTCCAGCGTCTCGACAAACAGGTGGCGCATGTCGTTGATGCGGTCGCGCATCTCCGCCAACTCTTCCTCCCAGCGCTGCCGCAGCTCAGGCTCTCCGAGAACCTCCGCCACGATCTGGCCGCCGTGGGCGGGGGGATTGGAATAGTTTGTGCGCACACAGATCTTCATGTGGCTGTTGGCGGCGTCCGCTGCCTCTGCGCTGTCGGCGACAAGGGTCAACGCGCCAACGCGCTCATTGTACAGTCCGAAGTTCTTGGAATAGGAGGTGGCGACCAGGAACTCGCGGCAGTGGTCGGCTACGATCCTGACCCCGGATGCGTCCTCATCCAGCCCGTCGCCGAAACCCTGGTAAGCGAAATCCAGCAGCGGCAGAATGCCCCGCTCTGCGCAAAGGGCAGCCACCTCCTGCCACTGTTGCGAAGAGAGATCGGCGCCCGTGGGATTGTGGCAACAGCCATGCAGCAGCAACACATCCCCCTTGGGAATCGTCTCTAGCGCGGCCATCATTCGGTCAAAGGCGACGCCGTTGCTTTCGGCCTCAAAGTAGGGATAGGACTGTACCTGCAGTGCCGCCGATCCGAACACATTGGGATGATTCGGCCAGGTCGGGTCGCTCAGCCAGACCGTCGCTCCTGGAAATACCCGCCGCACAAAGTCGGCGGCTACGCGCAGTGCGCCGGTACCCCCGGGCGTCTGCACCGTGGCCGCGCGGCTGGTGCTGAGAATGTCGTGTCCGTTGCCAAAGACGACCTGCTGACTCAACTCTGCATAGGAAGCGAGACCATCGATCGGCAGGTAACTCTTCGTTGCCACCGACCGCAGCAGACGCTCTTCAGCCTCCTTCACCGTGGACAGCACAGGCGTTTGGCCACTGCCGTCTTTGTAAACGCCTACACCCAGATTGATCTTGTTCGGATTCGGGTCTTTCTGAAATGCAACGGTCAGCCCAAGTATGGAATCTTCCGCGGCGGGTTCAATCATTTCGAACATTTAATTTGCCTTTTTGGAATTATCGGCAGAATTGATCAGCGGTTCTCAAGAAAGGTGGAGTATTCGCAGTCTGATTTCCTACGCTTCGACAAACAGATCAACGAAATTGAAGGTCTCGACATCCACAAGACCCAGGTCGGTCAGTTTCAGTTTCGGTATCACCTCCAGTGCCATGAAACTCATCGCCATGAAGGGATCGTATATCGTTGAGCCGAGTTCGTGGGCTGCGTCCAGCAGAGCATCATAGTCGGTGCGGACTCTTGCGAGCGGCTGGTCGCTCATCAGGCCGGCTACCGGCAGCGAAAGAGCCGTCAAGGTCTCCGCCCCGTCGGCGATTGCCAGTCCGCCTCCCATCTCGGCGACAGTTTTGGCCGCAGTCGTCATCGACGCGTCATCCACGCCGATGATAACCAGATTGTGATGGTCGTGGGCGATTGTGCCGGCGACAGCTCCGCGCTGCAAGCCGAACCCTTGAATGAATCCCAGCCCCATGGAGCCGCTGGCCCTGTGCCGCTCGACTACGGCTATTTTCAAAATGTCCCTGGCTGGATCGGCTACGGCCTGACCGCCATCAATACGCGCCTCAAGAATCCGCTCTTCGGTCAGAACCTGATTCTCCAACGATCCTATGACGCGCACGTGAGAACCGGCGGCCGCTATGCGCAAGTCAAAGCTGTCCCACGCCACGTTGACAGAGGATGAGACTGCCTCAGGAACGGATGCCAGAGAAGGACTGCCGCCTTCCAGAAGGCAACCGCCTTCCGCCTGCAGTCGGCCACCAGAATAGACTTGCGTTGCGGAAGGGGCGTTCAAGTCGTCAAATATCATCAGGTCTGCCCGCCGTCCAGGCGCTATGGCCCCGCGGTCATGCAAGCCGAACCATTCAGCGCTGTTGAGAGTAGCAATGCGGAAGGCAGTAACAGGTTCGATCCCAAAGGCTATGGCCTCACGCAAGATATAATCGATGCTCCCCTGCTCCATCAGGTCGCCTGGCATGCGGTCGTCGGTGCAGAAACAGATACGGCGGCTATTGCGTTCGTTGATCAGCGGCAACAGCGTGTGCAGATTCCGGGCGTTGGTCGCCTCACGAATCAGAATATAGAATCCCCGCGCCAACTTTTCGGCGGCCTCCTCGACGGTCGCGCATTCATGATCGCTGCCCGGTCCGGCGGCGGCGTAGGCATTGAGCGGTTGTCCGTCTAGTGCAGGAGCGTGGCCGTCCCGAGGCCGCCCGCTGAATGCTGCGATCTTGGCCAGCACTTCGGGGTCGCCCTGAATGGTGCCGGGGAAGTTCATCAGTTCGGCCAGCCCGTGGACCGTCCCCTCTTCCAGCAACCCGGCCAGGTCCTTGGCAGTAAGTACGGCGCCGCTCGTTTCCATGTGGGTGGCGGGTACTGCGGAGGGGGCCATCAGCACTACCTGTAAGGGGAGACCTTTGCTGCACTCGGCCATAAACCGGACGCCGTCCATACCAGCCACATTCGCGATTTCGTGGGGATCGGCCGCGACCGTCGTCACGCCGCGCGGCACGACTGCGGCGGCAAATTGGGCAGGCAGACACAGGCTGCTTTCGATGTGGACGTGCGCGTCGATCAGACCCGGCGCCACGAAGGCGCCCTGCAGATCTACCTCTTCCTTGCCCGCGTAGCCCGCGCCGACGCCGGCTATCTGCTCGCCGTATAGGGCTATATCGGCCTCTTCGATATCCCCTGACAGGACGTTGACTACGCGTCCATTGCGCAGCACGCGGTCGGCAGGCTTGTCGCCGCGGGCGACTACAAGTAACTCAATGTTTTGCAAGGACTGCTCCTTCAGTGTACCGATCTGCCGGGAGCAGGTACGGATAAACCGCGAGATCATCGATCCGCAGGTTAGCGGGCATTATAGCACAGTAGACGGGGATAGTGGTCTCTTTTGGCTCCCGGATTCACAATGTTACAATCGCCTGGATAATCCATTCGATCCAGCCAATTTAGACATGTCCATTCTCGTTTTTGGCTCGCTCAACATAGACCACGTATATCAGGTCGAGCATCTTGTCCGCCCGGGAGAGACGCTGCCCAGCACAGAATATCGCCGCTTTCAAGGCGGAAAGGGGGCAAATCAGTCGGTCGCCTTGGCGCGCGCGGGCGCAAACGTTTTTCACGCGGGCCGAATTGGCCCCGACGGACTCTGGCTGCGGGATGCCATCGCCGAGGAAGGCGTCGACGTGACGCACGTCGGTCTAGATGACCAGCCTACGGGACACGCAATTATTCAGGTGGATCCCGACGGCGAAAACGCGATACTTCTTTACGGGGGAGCCAACCTCACGGTAACCTCAGACGATGCTCACTACGTTCTTTCGCATTTCGGTGAGGGCGACTGGCTTCTGATTCAAAACGAAATCAGCTCCCTGCCGGCGATCCTGCGCGAAGCATTAGATCGAGGACTGAACGTCGCATTCAATCCCGCGCCGATGACGCCGGAAGTGCTGAATTTCCCGCTCAAAGGTGTTTCCCTTTTCGTGGTCAATCAGACAGAGGGTGCGGCGCTGGCGGAAACTGAGGACGCTTCACCTGAAACGGTAGTGGAAGCGCTGCAAGCTCGTTTTCCCCTGGCCGCGATTCTGCTCACTTTGGGGGGAGACGGTTCGCTCTATACCCGCGGCGGGGAGTGCATCAGGACGCCTGCGGTAGTGGTCGACGCGGTGGACACGACGGCCGCAGGCGACACGTTCATAGGCTATTTTCTGGCCGGGCTTATGGCTGGTGAATCGGTTACGCAGTCTCTCGCCCTGGCATCACGGGCAGCGGCGCTCTGCGTCACCAGACCGGGGGCGGCCGTATCGATTCCGCGGCGCAGTGAACTTTAGGGGACTCCGACCGCCGGTGAAGGGTGACCTGGCGGCTCTTCTCCGGAAGGATGCGGCTATGGCCCGCCACAAAACTCGACAGCTGTGAGCGCGTACAGCTTGGCCACCCTGACCAATTCCTCCACCGGAACGGCCTCATTGAAAGTATGGGCGCCGGTCGCAGCCGGCCCGTGAGTTAGTGCGGGGATGCCAGCTTCCGAGACAAAGGTATTGCCGTCGTCTACGAACGGCTTTGCCCCCATTGGGAGCGGCGAGCCGGTCAGAGCGGAATGGGCCCTTTGAAATGCGCTCACAAGCGGGATGTCAGGATCGATCTGGTAAGCGCTGCCCTGCACGGTGAATTCAAGGGCAATCTCCGTGCCCGTTGCCATTGAGAACTCGGTGAGCAGCTGGGAGAATTCTGCTTCGACGGCTGCACCGCCGGTGGGGGGCACCCAGCGCCGAGTTCCCTGCACGATACATTTCGTGGGCGACTGGTTATATATTTCCCCCGACTGCAGCATGCCTACGAAGGCGGAATCGCAGCCCGCCAGAGGGTGACTATTCTTCGCCAGTCTCTCGTTCCACGTATTCAACTGATTCACCAGCTGTGCCCCCGCGGCCAGAACGTCCGGCGTTCCGGGAGGGCGCAAAACCTCATGCACGGGCGCGCCTTCACGCCGAACAGTCACCTCGAAGATGGCCACACCCCTGCCGGCTAACGGTAGAGGTTCGGCCAGGTACTCCGGCAGCAGGACGCCATCGCCGACAAGGCCCTCACGAATCATGGCACGCACCTGCCGGCCGTCGCCCCACGGCCCCTCGTGGTGGTCATGGGCCGTCAACAGTACCCTGCCCGCGGGCAGGGCGTCGAGCGTACGCAATACGCGCAGAGCTTCCAGGGCCGCTGCAATGCCACCCTTCATATCGGCCGAACTGGAGCCGTAAAGGGTATCATCCTCTACGCGCGGAGGCACGAAGGGCAGATGAACGGTGTCCAGGTGGCCGTCGAACTGTAGGGTGGGTCCCGGTCGGCCACTGTCGAGCACCGCCAATACGACCGGAGCTTCGGGCCAGTCGGCAGCATGCCGCTGAATGGGAAAACCGTCTGCGGTCAGAATCTCTTCCAACCGATTTGCGGCTGCTCCCGCGCTGCGAGTGGGGCTGGGAACCTCAATCAGAGCTACAGCAGTTTCTAACAGCCGCTGGCGGTCAACTGTCCGGGAAACTTGGTCAAGCAGCACGTCATTCATCTGTTGAGGAAGGCGCATCGTCTTCTACTTGTCGTCAACGACTCGCCAGTCTCCGGGGATCGTCTTGTCGTCCTCGTCCCAGATATCCCAGACCTCCCGGTCCGGTTCATCCGGCGAAATGTGTCCAAGCCGCACTCGGGCGCGCCGTACGGCCTCCTGCGGGGCCATTTGCACAAACAGACGTCCTGCCAGAACGACAGCGGCTATATCGTCTAAGGGCATGCCCGGCCACAGATCGATGGGCGATATCCAGTAGAGAATCGCCAGCACCGGAAAACCAACCCGCAGCAGAATTGATACCTGCGGATCGCCCATCAGTTGCCATACCACAGCAAAATCGCGTAGAATATCGGAAAAGCGCCAGCCGCCGCTTTGGGGTAAAAGGGATGAATCGCGGGTCATTTCGACAGGCCTCCAGTCTCTGTGAGATTGCCGCTTCATCTTCGTTTCTGGCCGCATTGTCTCATAGGTTTGCCCAGATTGGCAAGGCCCGGAGAAGTGCCCGGCTGGACGAAGGCCAGTATCATAAGACGGACGGACGCGCTGGGAATCCCAAGCACGGAGGAACGGCCGCAGTCAGTTCTCACCGTCAGACTGCAAGATCTGCTCGCTTCATTGTCATCTTTTGAGAACTTAGCAAGGGCGATTCAGGGAAACGCAGATGCCCCAAACCAGCCAGATGCTTGCCGATTACCCGGAGATCCAACTGCAAGTCATTGCAGAGCTCCGGGGCGCCTTTCTGGATGGAGAAAAGAATATCCGGGCAATGATCGACAGCCTGGGCGGCCAGATAACCGACCCGACCTCGGTGTTGATGGCCTTCCAGGAGATAACCGATTCCTATCCCGGGGCCAGGTCTGCTTTTGACCTCCTCCTTGCGGAGGGTGGCGAAATGCGAGAAGCCCAGTTCAGCCGTGAATTCGGCAGCATCCGGCAGATGGGTCCATCAAAGTTAGAGCGCGAACAGCCCTGGAATGCACCGGAGAGCGTAGCCGAGCTGCTCTACCATTACGGACTGATTGGCCGCACGTACAAAGGCGAAGGCCGGAACGCCCACACGATCATCTTCATCCCCAGTGATATACTTCCCTGGCTGCCGCGGCCGACGACTGCCGACGGAGAGAAGGGGCTGGGCGCGGCGCCTGTGCCTCCGCCACCGTCATCCCGAATGCTACGACTGGAAGATGCCTTTCTCGAAGATGTAGGCACGCTGCTGGGATTCTTGCATACTGAGGGACTGCGCCTGCAGGACGATGGTGCTCCCAATTCGGATGACATTGAACAGTTGATGTTGCGCCTGAAGTCTGCAGACGGCTTCGTGTCTCCCTTCGTCTCTCCTGTCGCCAACGCCAACGTAGAAGAGGTTCGTGTCGCCCTGCTCTTGCACCTGGCAAGGAGACTGGGCTGGCTGCGCCGCGCCGACGATGAACGTGTCCGTCTCACGGGGAACCGGGTATATGCCTTTCTGGAGCAACCGCGGCCCGAGCAACGCTTTTCTCTGTGGGAGGCCTGGCGTACCTCTGACGATTGGAACGATCTGGAACGCATTCCGGGCATCGACTGCTCAGGCGGCGATTGGCAGAATAATCCACTGCAAACGCGGGAAGAGGTGCTAAAGCTTTTGGGACTCTTGCAGCCCGGTGCCTGGTACAGCATGGCCGAAGTAATCAGCGCAATTAAGGAGACGGCTCCCGACTTTCAACGGCCCGCCGGCGACTACGACAACTGGTACATTCGCTACGAGAATCAGAAGGGCTTCCTGCGCGGATTCGATCATTGGGATGTGGTAGAAGGTGTGCTGCTGCGTTTCCTGCTGAACGGCCCACTCTACTGGCTGTCAGCCGTCGAGCTGGCGGAGCCGTCCGCGGGCGACGATCTGCTGTTATCGCTGAGCGCCTGGGGTGCGCGCTGGTTGGGCCACGACAGCGAGACGCCCAATGAAGCGCGGCGGCACCCGATCGTTGTTGAAGATGACTTCTCGGTTGAACTGCCTGCGGATACCCCGCTGATGGACCGATTTCGCGTGGAACGGTTCAGCAGCTGGCAGGCCAGTTATCCCCGTTACCTCTACCAGATAAACCAGCGCAGTCTAAATAGAGCCTCCGACGAGGGCGTCCAACCGGATCGCATATTGGCCTTCTTGAATTCTAGGGCGAGCAAGGTGCCGCAACGGGTTGCAACGGGGCTTCAGAAGTTCGGCGAAAAGCTTGCAACCGACTCATAATTCGGTTCCTATCTCTCCTGTTCCCAATTGGAATACACCGGAAAGAATGGTAGGATAGCTTTTGCACAAGCCGCAAAGGCAAGCCCGCATTCAAGCGGGCAGATTTCTTGAGGCAGTTGTGCTCGATCGACTCCCCCGATGGCAACTCTTGCCCAAATGTTTAAGCCGCGGCAATCTTGCTCCCCGGTGTAAAATCTTGGGTAGCATTCGTGTGGCCAACAACGTACACAGATTTGCATTCCATATGAGTGAAAAGGAGAAGTCGATGATTGGAAGGCACATTTCATCCTTGCGAGTCATTGCCATTTTGCTGGCGATGGCCTTTTTGCTGGCTGCCTGTCCTGCCGCTGCACCTGCCGGCGGCGAGAGCATGGCTACTGGTGAAGAGATGGCGGAAGATGAGGCAATGGAGGAAGAGGGCAAGGTTCTGACCATTCTATACTGGCAGGCCGCCTCTCTGCCCGGACCGTACCTGTCGGGCGGCACAAAGGACCAGGACGCCGGCGCGATTACGCTGGAGCCTCTGGCCAACTACGACCCGAACGGCACCATCGTGCCCAGGCTGGCGGTGGAAATCCCCACCATCGAGAACGGCGGTGTTTCGGAAGATCTGATGACCATCACGTGGACGCTCAAGGAAGGGTTGCTCTGGTCGGACGGGAGCAACGTGACCTCCGAGGACGTCGTCTTCACGTGGCAGTACTGCAGCACCGAGGAGACCGGCTGCACGGCCAGCGAGGCTTTCCTGGGCATTGAGAGTGTCGAAGCGATCGACGATCGAACGATCAGGATCACGTTCGATTCGCCGACCCCGTATCCATACAACGCTTTTGTCGGCGCCAATACGCCGATCATCAGCAGCGCACAGTTTGCCGACTGTGTGGGTGCGGCTGCACAGACCTGCAATGAGCAGAACACTGCGCCCCTGGGCACAGGCCCCTATCGCATCATCGACTTCAAAGTAAACGATGTCGCGGTATACGAAAGAAACCCGCACTACCACGGCGACCCGGCCTATTTTGACACTGTGATTTTCAAGGGCGGCGGCGATGCCGCATCGGCGGCCCGAGCTGTGCTGGAGACTGGGGAGGCTGACTACGCCTGGAACCTGCAGGTCGAGCCGGACATTCTGCGTGACATGGAAGCTGCCGGGCTGGGCACCGTGATTTCCGCCTTTGCGGGCTATGTCGAGCGCGTCCTGGTCAATCAGACCAACCCGCACTCCGAACTGGGCGATGATCGTTCCGAATATATGGGTGGTGACAACCCCCATCCCTTCCTGACTTTCGCTCCGATTCCGCAGGCGATGTCGATGGCAATCGATCGCACACTCATTTCCGAACAACTCTACGGATTTGCCGGTCAGCCAACCTGTAACGTGATCCCGGCCCCGCTCCATTACGTATCAGATTCAAATGACGCCTGCCTGACCCAGGACATTGACGGCGCCAATGCGTTGTTGGACGAAAACGGCGTCCTCGATTCGGACGGTGACGGCATCCGCGAATATAGCGGCATTCCGCTTAAGATCTCCTACCAGACCTCTACCAATTCGGTACGTCAGAAGACACAGGCCCTTCTGCGCCAGTGGTGGCTCCAGATCGGGATCGAGACCGAGCTGATCAACCACGACGCGAGCGTGTTCTTCGGCGGCGATCCCAACAGCCCCGACACCTATCAGAAGTTCTACACGGACCTACAAATGTACACGACCGGTCCTACCATTGACCCGCAGCAGCATCTCTCAAACTGGATCTGCGAACAGATTCCCATGCGGGGCAACTCCTGGGGCGGCGGCAACATCTTCCGCGGCTGCAACGCGGAATACGACGCGCTCTTCGAACAGCTGACGCAGACCCCGGTCGGCCCAGATCGTGAAGCGCTGGTGAAGCAGTTGAATGATATCAACGTTCAGAGCTTCTACCAGATTCCGCTGGTCTACCGCGGCGAAGTCTCAGCCCAGCTGAACACTCTCAAGGGTGTTTGGATCAACGGTTGGGACAGCCAGATGTGGAACGTCGGCGACTGGCATCGCTAATCTGAATTAGGGAGGGAGGAGACGAAAGCTCTCCTCCCTCTTTCTCTTGCTCCCCAGTTCACGCCGTGGGCCAATATCTCGTTCGGCGCATTCTGACCATTTTTCCCACCCTTATCGCGATTAGCTTCGTCATCTTTGCGGTGCTGGATCTCGCGCCTGGAGATCCGACCAGCGCCCTGCCGGAGACCATTCGTCCCGAGATCCGTCAGCAGATACGCAAGGCGATGGGGCTGGCTGAGCCCTTTCCGGTCAAGTATGGACTGTGGATGCGCCAGTTCTTTATCAATGAGCCGTTGTCTCTGATCGAGAACGCATTCGACATTCAGATCGGAGATGGGGAGAAGCGGTTGCGGGTGACCTCCTGGGGCAGTCGCGGCGTTCCCGTAATGGATATGATCTTGGAACGTGTACCGCAGACGCTTTGGGTTGTGGGGCTGGCCTATCTTGTCGCGATTGTCATCGCAGTGCCGATCGGCGTCGTCTCTGCAATTCGACAGTACTCCATCTTCGATCAGGTAGGGACTTTCATTTCGCTTATCGGCTACTCCATCCCAACATTCTTCACTGGCCTCTTGATGATTCTGCTATTCAGTGTGAAGCTCAAGTGGTTTCCCATGATCTACGACACGAATCTTCAAATCGTAGATTGGAACAGTTTTGTCGAGCAGTTGAGGCAAAGCGCAATGCCGGTGGCGGTTCTCGGTTTTTTCCAGGCCGCGATCCTGGCCCGCTTTACGCGCTCGTCGATGCTCGACAACATTCCGATGGACTATGTACGAACGGCGACGGCCAAAGGATTTCGCGAGCGATATGTCGTGATTCGCCACATCTTGCGCAACAGCCTGATCCCGGTTGTCACTCTCATTGCGTTGGGCATTCCCGCGATTTTCAGCGGCGCAATTATTACTGAACAGATTTTTCGCGTAAACGGCCTGGGAGCACTCCTTATCGGCGCGATTCAGTTGAACGACATTCCTTTAGTACAAACGGTCACATTTATCTTCGCCTTCTTGATCGTTGTTTTTAATCTCATTGCCGATGTCATCTACGGCATTCTCGACCCGCGTATCCGGTACAGCTAGAGTGCAGTGGCAATATGCCACTAGGCTTCCAGGCCAGACACCTTCAGTTTCTGGCCGCAGGAGCGAAAATGGCCGTAGGCACGGAAACGGCATCTGCTGAGAACCTCGCCTCAGAACTCCCGCAACGCCAGCACCGTACCTTGTGGGGGGATGTATGGCTGCGCTTTCGTCGCCACAATCTGGCAAACGTCGGTGTGGTCGTGCTCGTCTTGCTGGTGATTGGCGTCCTCGCCGGTCCCGTCATCTACACGGTAGACCCGGAATACAGCTTCATCGTCGATGACATTGATTCGATCAACCAGCCTCCTTCGGTGAAGTACCCACTGGGAACGGACGACTTGGGACGGGACACACTGGCGCGCAATCTTTTCGGCGGACGCATCTCGCTGGCGGTAGGCGTCGTCGCCATGTTCGTCTCCATCACCTTTGGCACGATGGTCGGCGTTCTATCCGGTTTCTTCCGCCGGCTGGACAATCCGCTCATGCGCTTCACGGACCTGATGCTGGCGTTACCGAGCCTGCCCTTGCTGCTGGTCATCATTATGCTCTTCCGTGATGCGCTTAAGGCACTGTTAGGGCCCGAACTGGGCATTTTCCTGCTCGTGGTGCTCGTTATCGGCATTTTGGGTTGGATGCCCACGGCCCGTGTCGTGCGTGGATCAGTGTTGTCGATCAAGGAAAAGGAGTTCGTCGAGGCTGCGGTCAGCGTGGGGACACGAGAGCCTGTGATCCTGTGGCAGCACATTCTTCCCAACGTTTTGAGCCCGATAATCGTCTCGGCGACGCTGGGGGTGGCGGCGGCGATTCTGACCGAGTCGGCGCTTTCTTTCCTGGGTCTGGGCTTTCCATCCAACGTGCCCACGTGGGGACGGCTCCTCTTCGAAAACAAAGATTTCATCACCCAGAATCCGTGGCTCGTCATCTGGCCGGGCATGTTCATCTCCCTCACCATTCTCAGCATCAACTTCATCGGCGACGGCCTGCGCGACGCGCTCGATCCCCGACAGCGCCGGTAAATCTCAGAATTGAAATCAATTTAAGGGCGGCATGCCCCGGGATGGTTATACTCTGTAGACGTCAGATCAGGCGGCTGACGACCTTGCCCAGCACCAGGTCCATTTCGACCGGCCCGAATGTCCGGCTGTCGGAACCGGCCGCTGCATTGTCGCTGGCAAGAATAAGCAGAGTTCTTGGGATCCCGCTTTCGGTAGGGCTCTCGATTACGGCTGCCACCCGCTTGACAATTTGAAGCTCGTATTGGCGGGGATGGCTGGCGACGACAATCTCATGCTCTTGCGGCATTTGATGGCAAAAAGCCTGGGGATCCAGCATAACCACCGCCCCGGCCGTCAGAGTCGGTGTCATGGAATCCCCCGTCACTCTGAAGAGCCTTCGGCGGCGGATCAGCCACAGCGCCATCTCCCGCCAGCCACTGCGAGGCACTTCGGCTATCATTTTCTTCCACAAAAAGACCGGACCCCTGGCAGAGTCCGGTCTTTGATTCTCATGTCACGCTGCAATCGGTCTGCGCGCGCAGGCCTGTGTTTAGACGCCTGGGATCAGGTAGCCACGTAGTAGGCTACGTCCCGCCCCTTAGTGGCCCAGTAGACGTTGTGAATATCCTCGATGGCAGCCATCAGATCGTTGGCGGCATCGACGTCCACACCCTGCTTAACGGCCGAGCAGAGCTTGGCAGCATTCCAGAACTTTTCATGCAGGTCCGGGTATGCGTCCAGATGCTCTGGCTTGAAGTAGTCGGTCCAGATGATAAGCAGTTCCTCCTTGGCCAGGTGTGCCTGCTGTTCCTTGATGGCAACGAAGCGGCCATAGGTGTTGTGGTCGGCAGCGTCTGCCGGGCCGAGGTCGATGATTTTCTTGGTCATCGACAGAGCCGCCTCGGCGGCAATGCGCGCGGAGGCCGGGTCGTAGACACCGCAGGGGCCGTCGCAGTGGGCGCTGACGGTTTCAGCAGCGGTCCTGGCGATGAGTTTGGCAATGGCTTCCTGAAACATGTGGAATCCTTTCTGTGTTCGTGGAGGTCAGAATGTGTGACTCACTTTGAGTTCCTACCGCAACTCTTGATCCTCTTGATAGTCATGATTGACCGCCGCGCCCTTGGCACGGTGTCAATCGTAGATCATGTCGACAATGAGAGCTACTCAAATCACGGGTCAGACAGTTCTCAAACATTACGGGCAGAGAGAGTATACCGAAATCAGAGGAATGAGTCAACAATTTGCAGAAAGTTGGCCGCCCGCCTAGCTGTGAACTTGCGGCGGTTGCCAGCGTCATAAAGGGCTTATCTATTGCAGAGCGTGTGAACGGAGCTCAGTCCTGCATCTCGAAGATGTAATGCCACTCATTTTCAATCAGTGTGCAGCCCACCAGAGCATAACCGGCGCACAAACAGCTCTCTGCGGCTTGACGCACAAAGAAGCGCCAATCAAAAAGCAGTGTGCCCCCGGCGCGACGCAATGCGTCGACGTTGTCGGGCAGGGGAAGTGCGTAGGGGCGGCCATCGGGTGGGGGCGGAGGCCCGAGAGGGGCTCGAGGATGGTTGTCGCCAGACGAACGGGTACGGGCGCGCTGCAGAGAACCAGTGGGGCATTCCGGTGTCGGGCGGTCGGCGTTGAGAGCGCTTCGAACGCGAGGGCTGTCCAGGTACCAGTCCACTTGAAACCGGTCTGTTGGCATACCGGCGTTGAGGCTGTCCGTCATTTCGCCGTAGACGTTGCGCAGGTAGGTGGAACTGATGCCGCCGAGCCGGCTGATATTGAGACGCCCGTTCACCCTCTGCAGCGGGTCGAAAGTCCACGAAACCCAGTTGGTCCAGCCCTGGCGCAGCAGCTCCTCCCTTTGGGACAGCTTTAGACGCAGCCCAATGCCGCGGCCGTGCCATGCGGGCAGGACACCCATGATATGGCTGCGGAACTGGAGCATTCGCTCGCCAGCGGCGTCATATCCAAAGGCTGGCCAGCCGAAAGAAAAGCCGATCATCCCTTCCGTGTCCTCGGCTCCTCGGTCGACGAATGCGCCCTGCAGCAGACCGCCGCTCTTGGACTGCGTGACCAATACATGAATCGACATGGTGTCGCCATGCCCACCTCCCCAGACAAGTTCCTGGACCACCTGTACGCGGCGACAGTCTTCAACTGATGTGAGGGTACGGATCTCGATTGAATCGCTCATCTGTCCTTTTTCCCACCTGTGTCGATGCGGAATGCGGCATCCCGCTTCCTCTCACTGGATACTTCAACTTACTTTCTGTCAAAGCGAGCAACAAGCGTCGAACCTGACTGATGGGGTTGAAGATCGACCGGCTGGACGGCCGCCAGATGATACCCCTCTTCTTCCAAGGCGGCGAGCGCCCGCGCCAAGCGCGCCGGTTCGTCAGTGACCAGGGCACAGCGACGGATTCGCATGCGGGTGAGCAGGGAAAACAGTTCTGGCTCGATTTGGCCGCCGGGCGGCGCGAGCAAGGCGGCGTCAAAATTGTATCGACCGCGACGCAGCTTTCGTATCGTGGGTAGCATCTCCCCATGCCAGGCGTCGGCATTGTCGAACTCTTCCAGATTGGCTTGCAGAGCGGCTGCGGGCAGTTCTGCCTCTTCCACGGCCACGATCGTGGCGACCTGTTCGGACAGGACGGCGGCGCGAGCACCGATGCCGGCCCACAGTTCGAGAAGATGCTCGTAGGTCTTCAATTCGAGCAGTTCAGCCACCACGGCAGCCAGGACTTCGTCTGCCATCAGGTGGCCGTCGCAGGCGCTGCGGCTAATCGGCGGATATGAGACGAGTTGATATTCCCCTACTTGCAGGCTGTAGCTCCAGTCGCCCACGAGCAACTCCAGCGAAGGGTCATCAACCTCGTGGAGGAAGAAGACGTTCACCGGAAGGTCCAGTTCCAGGTTGGGTGGATTGTCTTTTTCGCTGTGCAGAATGAGTACGCCCTTGGCAGAATCACTCAGAGAATCGGCTGTACCGCCTACAGCGAGCGTCACGCGGTTGACGGCAGGGGTCCCGGGTTGGGGAGAAAGGTTCTCATCATGTACTCGTTCACTACCTCCTCGATCACTACGGAATCCGGCGAAAAGTTCGGCCAGCTGCGAGTGGTGGAGAAGACAGGCGTCGACGGCCAAAGGTCTTTGGTCGCGGCCGGCAAGGGTGAGATTTTGGGATTCTGCCCAATCAAATTGCATTTGCGTGCGGAAGCCGAATTCGAGCACAGGTGGCGCGTCATCTGACTCATGGCCTGCGCGTGCGCCAATGGCTATAACGTCCGCCACCAGATGTTCGGCGATCTGCCGGCTCTTCTGGCGAGTATTTCCAAGGCGTGCTTCACGGGCCAGGACGTTGACGACTATCTCCCTTTTCAGAGACAGTTGACGTTCGTAGTCGATATGTTGCCACTGACAACCGGCGCAGCCGGCGCGCTGCCAAGACGGATTGAGGGGATGGCCCTCAGCGGACGTCACAGGATGCCCGGGACCGAAGTGGGGACAAGGCGCCTCGACGCGATCCGGGCTGGCTGTCACGACTCTTCGAAGGACACCGCGTCGCCAACGTTTTGCTTCTGCGGCAGTTTCAACTTCGACCGTTTCTCCTGGGACTGCGTCGGGGACGAAAACTGCTCGGCCATCCTCGTCGCGGCCAAAGGCTTCGCCGCTGGCGGCTATTTGTGTCAGTTCGATCGTCATAATCGACTTCATCGCTGAATTCTACCCGTTGACTGAGAGTCCTGCCAATCTGAGCTCTAAATCAGAGGAGAGAACAGGTTACGCCACCGCAGACTCTGTCTTTGCACCGACTTTCATGATGCGGTACAGTGAAAGGTACTTTCCTGTGAGAACGGCGGATCGGCATCCCCAGTCGGCCGCGACTTCTCGGTGGGCGGAATCTGTCAGGAAACTGCGGCCTTTTGCTTGTACACGAATTTGACAAGAAGTATACTGATTGGCACATCCACGAATGTCGCCGTGGGCTTTTCTGTCGCCGGGATCCGTGATGCCGTTCTCTGGACAGAAAAGGAACGTGCCGACCTGTAGTGTGGAAGATAGTTCACGGTTAGTGGCGACATTCGTACGCGATTTGTTGTTCGGATTAGTGGAGATCACGGACGGGCAGAGATACTTTCCCCTTTGAAGCGGCCGGCGCCGCGCCACAATTGGAGGGGCGTCCGATGTGGAGCATATTGGATCGGGACTAATCAGCATTTGCTACCAAGAGAAGTTTGCTGTTAGAGGGCGCGGGAGAGTTTGATGAGGTTGGGGATACGGTTTGTATTCTTGTTGTTTGCGCTGCTTTGCCTGATGCAGATCGTTTCGGTTTCGGCACAGGAGGGCGGCTATACATACATCGTGCAGCCAGGTGACAGCTGGCCTCTGGTGGCGCAGCGCGTCGGCTTGACGGTGAGCCAACTGCAGGAGGCAAACCCGGATTCCGTGCGTCCGAACGGATGGCTGATTGTTGGCGAAAGCCTCTTTGTCCCATGGAGTCCGGATGGCGACGAGGAGTTTTACATCGTCCAACGGGGAGAAGGCTGGATCTCAGTGGCCGGGAAGTTTGGCGTGCCCGTCAATCTATTGCAGGCGGCGAATCCTAAATCAGTACGTCCCAATGAATCGCTGCTTGTAGGTGAGAGGCTCCTGATCCCCGCGGGCCTTGTAACTCCGACAGGCGTGCCGACCCCAGTGCCGACGGCCGCGCCAGCCGAAACACAGGGAGACGGGCAGGTCGAAGCGTCGGCAGAAAGACCATCTCCTCTCGTTACGCCAACGCCGGTCCTAGATATCCTGTCCATACTCTCGACGGACGGTGAGCCGGAACCCTTTTTCATGCCACGCATCAGCCTGCCTTTGCCCAGAGTTGTGACCCTTCCCCCGTGTCCGGACGCGCAAGATGGACTTAGCCAGACTTTGGCCGACCTCTTCAGGATACCAACATCCAACCGCCACGCACAGCTGACCTCATTTCTGGCGGATTGCGGGGCCGAATTTCGCACTCTGGTCAACGCCGATCTCACTTCCGATAACGTGAATGACGCAGTTCTCGTATTCACGAATGGAGAAGAGAGTCGAACCGGGGCAGTTACGGGACGAGGGAGCGGGACTGGCGCGGAGCATCAGGAACTGGTGATTCTCGATGGAGGAGAAGGCCACTCTCTCAGCTACAAGATTGCTGCTACCGGATCGATCGATCTGCTGGCAACACAGGACATAAACGCCGATGGTCTGACCGACGTCGCGTGGACTGATACGCTATGCGGACCAAATTCCTGCTTCGTCACGGTACACGTTCGCAGCTGGGATGGCATTGAATGGCGGGATTGGACAAAGGGTACGATTACAATGGCTGGCGCCAGCGTATCATTGACCCCCATAGACAGGCCAGGCAGTCCCAATGAGATTCGCCTGATAGGGGGTCAGTACGACGGGGCCGGCGCCGGCCCACAGCGAGCGCGGCTAGCTGTATGGGCGAGCACGGACGGCGCACCTTACGCCTTGAGCAGTGAGAGGATGATGCCTAGCCTCTGCCTCTACCATACAGTTATAGATGCCAACCACGCCATGACGAGCGAGTTGTACCTCGAAAAGGCACAGTGGCTCTATACCGATGCTGCTGAGAACCAGAACTTACAGGAATGCGGGGAACGGAGCAACGAACTTGCCGAATTGCGTAGCTTTGCCCTCTTCCGCCTTGCTCTGATTGCGGGCTATGAATTGAAACCTGAGCTGGCCGCGGAACGAGTGGAGAGACTTGCGTCCACTTATGAGAGGCAAGTCTATGCGGAAGTGGGCGTTCGGTGGTTAGCCGCGTACCGGCAGAGTGGGGATGCCAGGACGGCCTGCGAGACGGTCAATAATTTCGCCGAGGCGAACCCTGAGGTGGTGAATATACTGGCCGAATACGGTTACGCCAATCCAACATTTTCAGCCGAAGACGTCTGCCCGTCCCTTGAAATGCAGCAGGAAGAAGAGCCTGAGCCTCGCCTGACCGAGACCGAAGGGCTGCCAGTCTGCCCAGAAAGTGTCGCAGAGTATCTCACGGCTCTTCCCGGGGTCATCGACGAACTGACCGCAGGTCAGAGTACGGACGGAAATTCGGGCGGCGAGAGGCGGGAGGGCGAAATCCTGAAGCTAAGAATCTTCCTTGACGCCTGGCTACAGGCCTGTGACGCGCTGGGCAACGGCCGAGGTGGACTGCTGTTCCACGATCTGAACCAGGATGGGCTGAAAGATGTCATTGCGATGCCGTCAGTTGTCAGCGATGATGGATACGGGCCGGGTGGGGCGGACGGTGTTGTTCTAATCCTGCACCAGCAGGATGACGGCAGCTTTGAGACTGTCTACACACCGGAAATAGAGGGACTACCCGGCATTCTGGCGATAGGTGATGCCAACGGAGACGGCCGGGCAGAGTTATTCTGGCAGTTGGAGCGTTGCACTACGTTTTGTCTGCTGACAGTAGAAGCCATTACCTGGAATAGCGAGACGGCAGCCTACCAGTCCGTGATTGGGCCGGGCGCAGCGGTAGCCGAGGGCACTGTTTTGGTTGACATTGTCGAAGACGAGTCATCTGATCTACCTCGAGTCAGTCGTCTTTGGTTCAGCGGCGGTGTCAGCGGCAGGGAGGAGAAGGGGCTGGTTATACCGCATACGGAGATCTGGTACAGCTTGGACGGCTCGCCGTTACGTCGGCGCACCTGGTCCTATGATCGCGCGAATGAAGCCAGCAACTGTCTGGGGCTGCGCTTGATCGAGGCGAATATTGCGCTGCAATCGGCGGGGCCAGAGGGGAACCGGGCGAGCTATGCGACTGCTATCGAGTTGTACAAGGATGCGCTGGAGACGCCAAATCTGCAGCCATGCAGCGTTCAGGGGACGGACCCTGAAGAGGAGACGGCGCTGCTAAGAGGGCTGGCTAACTTCCGGTTGGTGCAGGTTTTGACGCTTAACAACCAGCGGTCAGAGGCTGAGTCTCTGCTGGAAACGCTGGAAGAGGAACATCCGGACAGCCGATACACCAAAGCGGCGGGCGCCTGGCTGGCCGCCTACACATCGGTGCCCAACCCCGTAGCGGCATGCGCTGCTGTGATGTCAATTTTCCTGGACAGCCCGGAACTGTGGCAGATCACCGAGGAGTTTGGGCGCGATCACCCGTCGCTGAACATGCGCCAGGTCTGCTACACACCAAATAGCGGCGAGGATTTTGAGTTCCGCCTCACTCCGAACTGGTAATGACCGGCGAGCCGGCGGCCATGGCCTCCAGCAGCATCATGCCGAATCCCTCATACAAGCTTGGGAAGAGAAAGGCGGTTGCGCCGGCGAAGAGCGGCTCCTTATCTTCCTCGTCCACCCAACCGATGAAGCGCACGTAGTCGGTCAGTTCGAGTTGGCGGACGATCCGCTTTGGATCCGGGAAGAAAGGGGTATGCGTTTGCGGCGGCTTGCCCGCCACGACCAGCTTTACGGCTGGATCCCCGCCGAGGTCGAGATATCGGCGATAGGCACGCACGATCCCCAAGAGGTTTTTGCGCACGTCAAAGCCGCCCAGGTAGAGAAAGTAGCGTTCTGGCAATGCGTACTTGCGTGCTATCTGCCGGCTGGGGGAGAGGGCGGCGTCGACTTCACTACGCTGCGCGCTGTCGTCGTCCCTGTTTGGGCCGTGATAGACCGTTACCACGCGCTCATCTGGCAGACCGAGATGACGGACAATGTCCCGTTTGCTGGCCTCGCTGACGGTCAAGACGGCTGAACAACGCCGAGCCGAAATGGTGACCAGAGTGGTATAGAGGCGGTTCGTCCATCCCCCGCGATAGAGTGGTAGAAGAAGGGGAATCAGGTCGTGGACAGTGACGATGGTTGGTGCAGGTTGCCACAAGGGAGCCGCCCAATAGGGGACGAGCAGGAGATCGGCGCCCAGACTGCGGGCGCGGCGGGGCACGGTCAACTGTTCCCAGTAGAGCTTTGCAAGTTGGCGGGGGAGCGGCGGAGGCGGGGCAACGACGGTGGTTAGCTGGGAAGGGTACGCGGCCAGCGCGCTGAAATATTTGCTGTCCACGGGGTCGCCGGGAAGGAGCAGCGTAAAACTGGTTTGTTCTCGGTTGTTTGCCTCTTGGTCCTGGTCAAGAGGTTGACGGTGGCCCGGATTGTCTGCGGCGTTTCTTTCCCTTGACGGCGCATTCAGAGCCGCCAGACGGGGCAACAGCCTGTGAAGATATTGTCCGCTGCCGGTGTAGGGTTGTCCCCAGAACCAGCCACTGACGACGACGTGCATCGAATCCCCAATAGACGGCGAACGGAAGGCAGGAAATCGCGCGTTAAGACTGCGGCTAGGCCGTAGCCGCTGCCTTTCTGGCCCACTCCACGGTGCGGCGCAGGCCCTCCCGGAGGTCAATTTCCGCTTCCCAACCTAACTCCTTCCCGGCTTTGGAACAATCCAACCAGGTAGCGCGCACCTCGCCGGCGGGACGAGGCCGATGGGCGGGTTTGCGGCCGTACCCGGTCAGGTCCGCGAGCAGCCGGTACAGCGTGTTGATATTGGTTGGAAGGCCTGTGCCCACGTTGTAGGTTCCGGTCAGATCACCGTTGAGAGCGAGAATGTTGGCCCTGGCGACATCGTCTACGTATACGAAGTCACGCTGCTGGCCGCCATCGCCGGTAATGTAGGTGGCTTGATCGGCCAGCATGGCACCGGAGAAGATGGCAACGACCCCGGCCTCACCCTTTACATCTTGGCGTGGACCGTAGACGTTGGCGTAGCGCAGGATGACGTAGGGCAGGCCATAGTTCTGATGGTACAGCTCGATGTAGTGCTCGCAACTGAGCTTGTTGGCGCCGTAATTGTCCATGGGCTGTGAAGGGCTATCCTCGGTGAAAGGCAGAGTCGGGGGACTGTGGGCCAGGCGGGCTTCCTCATCGCCTTCAACAGCAGACTCGTTCGGCAGCCGGCCTTCTCCATAGACTGCTCCGCCGGTACTTGCAAAAATGAACTTGGAGCAGTTGTAGTCTTTCACCAATTCCAGGAGATGCAGGGTACCGATAATGTTGACCTCGGCATAGGTGATGGGGTCTTCCATACTTTCACGTACGTTCGCCATGGCGGCCTGGTGCACCACAGCCTGAGGACGTTCGACCGCAAATAGATTGGCAAGGCCGGCTTGATCGCGAATGTCCACTTCATAGAATGGCACATCGTCGGGGAGATTGGCCCGTTGGCCGGTTCGCAGATTGTCGGCTACAACGACCTCGCAACCGGCCTTGCGAAGCCAGTGCACGATGTGGCTGCCGATAAAGCCTGCTCCGCCTGTAACCAGGATTCTCACGAAGCGCTCCCCTGCGGTAAGTACGGTTTCAGAGAATTCAGTATAAGGAGTTCGCACGGTTTGCGAAAATCGGGCTCGCTGCGTGGACCTGCCCGCGAGCTGTTGTGAGATTGAATCTGGCCCAAAGGGAAAGGGTTCCCGAAGTAGATGCACCTGGACTGGAATCGGTGGCGGGCCCGTCCCGGCATTTGCGTTTCCAAAGGGCAACCGTATACTTCTAAACTTTGGTGGCGAACGGTGCATTTTTTCACTGACTTCAGGTTACCGTTCGATATCCCGTTCGGGGGGAGATAGGTAGGGAATGCTAATTCACAACGCGACCGTTATTACTCTTGACAGTTCCAACCGAATCCTGACAGATGGCGCCGTCTATGTGCGCGGCGACGAGATTGTCGATGTTGAGGAAAGCAGGATCTTGCTGGGCCGCTATCCTGAGGTTGAACGATGGGATGCTCAGGATAAGCTGCTGATGCCAGGCATGATCTGCGCTCACACGCACTTCTACGGGGCATTTGCCAGGGGGATGTACATCCCGGGGGAGCCGGCCAAAGATTTCCCGGAGATCCTGCAGAAACTGTGGTGGCCGCTGGACCGGTCGCTGGACATGGGGGGCGTACAGAGTTCAGCGGAGGTCTGCCTGGTAGATGCCATCCGCAACGGCACGACGACTCTGATCGACCACCACGCCAGCCAGAATGCGATCGACGGAAGCCTTGACGCAATCGCCGCGGCAGTCGACGCCAGCGGGCTGCGGTCGGTGCTCTGTTACGAGGTGACGGACCGAGACGGTCCCGAGCCGGCGCGGGCCGGGATTCGCGAGAACATACGCTTTGCAGAGGCGGTGCGCGGTTCGCCGCTGTCGGGGCGTGTGGCCGCCACTTTTGGCTTACACGCCAGCATGACACTTTCGGACGAGACGCTTGAGGCCTGCCGCGCGGAGAGCAGCCGCTTTCATGTTCACGTTGCCGAACACCAGGCGGACGCTTGGGACAGCCTGAGCCGGAGCGGCAAACGCACGGTGGAGAGATTGCACGGGTTCGGCATCACAGGGGGAGAGAGCATATTTGCCCATTGCGTTCATATCGACAGTTGGGAAATGGAGTTGCTGAGGAAAACGGGGACGTTCGTATCGCATCAGCCCCGTTCGAACATGAACAACGCTGTGGGCGCGGCTGACGTACCGGCTATGATGCGGGGAGAGATGCCGGTCGTACTCGGCAACGACGGTTTCAGCAATGACATGTTCGCCGAGATGAAGGTGACCGATCAGCTGCACAAAGTTACCAGCGGCGACCCGCGAACGCTGGGCGCGGATAAGGTGCTGGAAATGGCGGTTTACAACAACCGCAGGCTGGCCGGCGCCTTTTTCGATAAGCCGGTTGGGACTTTGACTCCCGGCGCTTTCGCAGACCTCATTCTGCTCGACTACCACCCTACGACGCCTCTGAACAGCGACAACCTGCCGTGGCATATCCTGTTCGGCATCAGCGGGGGACACGTGCACAGCACTATCTGTCATGGCCGCGTGCTGATGCGCGATCGGCAACTGCTGACGATGGATGAGGCGGAGATCAGCGCGCGCAGCCGGGAGCGTGCGCAGGAGACGTGGGAGAGGTTCTGGCAGCCGTGACGGCCGGCGCCACTGTTTTGAAAAAGAGGAGATCACAATGACCAAACCAACGCTCGCCGTAATTGGTGGTACGGGCGAGGAGGGTTCTGGCCTGGCTTTGCGCTGGGCGGCGGATGGATATTCGGTTTTGATCGGAAGTCGCAGCCGTGAGCGAGCCGTTGCCGCGGCGGCAGAGCTGAAGTCGATGATGCCGCCTGAACTCCCGGCGCGAATCAGCGGCGATTCCAACGCAGGGGCGGCGGCCGCGGCGGATGTGATCGTCCTCAGCGTCCCATACAGTTCGCAAACCGAAATTCTGGAACAGATCCGAGCAGGTTGTCAGGGAAAGACGGTAGTGAGCGTGGTGGTCCCTTTGAAGCCGCCGCGAGTGAGCCGTGTATGGCGTCCGCCGGGTGGGTCGGCGGCGGAAGAGGCGCAGGCACTCCTGGGAGAGGAGGCGCGCGTCGTGGCTGCGTTTCAGAATATCAGCGCTACCCATTTGAAGGAGTTGGAACACAATGTCGACTGCGATATCCTCGTGACGGGTGACGACAAAGCGGCAAAGCAGACGGCGATAGAGCTGGCGCGGGCGGCGGGAATGCGGGGTATTGACGCCGGCCCGCTGTTAAACAGCAGCGTCAGCGAAGGGTTGACAGCGGTACTCATCGGAATCAACGTCCGCAATAAGGTGAAGGGCAGCGGTATCCGGATCACGGGCGTGTAACAAGTGGGCCGTCGAGAAGCCCACCTAGCCGTAGTAGTCCACCAGCAACGATCATGAGCATCGGAGATGTCATCGCCGAACTGGGCCGGGACAGAGGTTTTATGGCCAATGTCACCGCCTGGGAGACGCTGCCGGCCCGCGCCGGCCAACTGGTAGAACTGCCGGAAGAGCTGCATCCGGCGCTGAGGGGGGCGCTGCGGCGCCGGGGGATTGAGCAGCTCTACAGCCATCAGGCCGAGGTCGTAACCTCTGCCCTGGCTGGCGACCCCTCAGTCACAGTCGTTACGCCCACAGCAAGCGGAAAGACGCTCTGCTATGTTCTGCCTGTGTTGCAGGCGCTGCTCAACGATCACACAGCTACGGCCCTGTTCCTCTTCCCAACGAAGGCGCTGGCCCACGATCAGCTGGCGGAGATTGGAGATTGGATTGGCGAGGTAGCCGCATTAGACGCCACCGGCGAAGACGGGCTGGTCGGTGCGGGCTCCGTCGCGGCTTACGACGGCGACACGCCGTCTGCGGAGCGGCGGCGGGTCAGGCAAAGTGCTCGCGCCGTTCTCTCCAATCCGGACATGCTGCACGCAGGGATACTGCCCTATCACGGCGAATGGGCGCGCTTTTTCGCGGGACTGCGCTACGTCATCATCGACGAAATGCACAGCTATCGCGGGGTATTCGGCAGCCACGTGGCGAATGTTTTGCGCAGACTGCGGCGGGTCGCGGGCCACTACGGCAGCCATCCCCAATTCCTGCTGACCAGCGCAACGATCGCCAACCCACAGCAGTTGGCTGAAAGCCTCAGCGAACATCCAACAAGAGTCATCGACATTAACGGCGCGCCGCAGGGGCGAAAGCACATTGTGTTGTACGCGCCGCCCCTGTTCGACCCTGTCCAGGGCCTGCGCCGGAGTAGCGTATTGGAAAGCCAGGAGCTGGCGGTCCGGTTCTTGAAGGGGGGCTTGCAGACGATTGTCTTCGGCCGGGCGCGCCTGACAGTCGAACTGCTGCTCAGCTACATTCGGGAGGGCCTGCAGGGAAGCGGCAGCGAGGGGGAGGAATACGCTTCTCACATCTCTCCTGGGGCAGTGCGTGGTTACCGGGGAGGGTATTTGCCGTTGGAGCGCCGTCAGATCGAGGCGGGTCTGCGGAAGGGAAACGTTCGGGGTGTGGTTGCTACGAATGCGCTTGAGCTGGGGATCGACATCGGCCAGCTGGAGGCGGCGGTGATCTGCGGCTACCCGGGGACGATCGCGGCGGCGTGGCAGCAGTGGGGCCGGGTTGGCCGCACGACCGGAGAGTCTGTGGCGGTGCTGGTGGCAACGGCCGGGGCATTGGACCAGTATGTGGTCAACAATCCGCACTATCTCCTGCAGCGGTCACCGGAGAGGGCATTTGCGAACGCGGACAATCTCGTGCTCTTGGTAGACCAGATGCGTTGCGCGGCGTTTGAACTGCCGTTTGCCGAAGGGGACCGGTTTGGGGGCTCCCCTTTCACTGGTGAGGTACTAGAGCTGCTGGCTGAAGAGAATAGCGTGCAACAGTTCGGTAGCCGCTTCATTTGGCGGGGAGGGGGATATCCTTCGCGGCAGTTCGGCCTGCGAAGCGTTGGCGGCGAACCTATAGTAGTCCAGGCTGGGAGTTCAGACAGGGCGACTGATTCCGGCAGCGGAGGCGGGGAGGAGAGGACGGGCGTTCGGCGCACGGCTTACACAGGCGTGACACCCAGACAGAATGAAGAGCGATTTACGGTTGTAGGAGAGGTGGACGCGGCCAACGCGATGTTACAGGTGCATGAAGGGGCGGTCTACATTCACGAGGGGCGCAGCTTTCTGGTCGAGAAGCTGGATTTGGAGGAAAGACAGGCGTGGGTTTGGCCGGCAGAGGTCGAATATTACACGGAGGCCAGCGGGGAGACGGAGATTGAGGTGATCTCGGTGCATGGGAGCCGCGTAAGCGGCGGTGCGGAACTGGGTTACGGGGAGATATTCGTGACCTCGCAAGTGACGCAGTACCGACGAGTGCGGCGGTTTACGCATGAAAATCTTGGGATTCTGCCGCTCGACTACCCGCCGACGACGCTGGATACGGCCGGCTACTGGCTGGAAGTGACGGCTGAAGCGCAGGAGGCGCTGATGGAGGCGGGGGACTGGCGGGATTCACCCAACGACTACGGTCCTGACTGGCAGAGGCAACGCGCCAAGACGCGGGAACGAGACGGCTACCGCTGTGCCGAGTGCGGCGCGGCGGAGACCCGCAACCGCCAGCATGACGTGCATCACCGGGTCCCGTTCCGAGTCTTCAATTATATTCCGGGGCTAAATCGAAACGACCTGGAGGCAAACAGGCTCGACAACCTGGTGCTGCTGTGCCGACGCTGTCATCACCGGCTGGAGGCGGGCGTGCGGGCGCGAACCGGGATGGACGGGGTGGCGTATGCGCTGGGCAATTTGGCGCCGCTGCATCTGATGTGCGACCGGCGCGATATTGACGTAGCCATCATTCGGGAGCAGTTCGAGAGCAGGCTGCTACAGAACAGGATAGGGGCTGTACCGCCACCGTCTCAGGAGGAGTTACCGGCTCCGCGTATCTACATTTACGAGCGCATTCCTGCCGGCATCGGATTCAGCGAGCAGTTGTATGAGCGGCACGACGAGTTGATGGCGGGGGCGGCGGATTTGATCCGCAGCTGCGGTTGCCGTTACGGATGCCCCGCATGTGTGGGACCCGTGTTGCTGGTGGACAGTGCGCAGCTTGCCGGCGGGCAGGACGCCAAACGAGCAAATGCGGCTGCCATGCCAGAAGGTTCCGGCGAAGAGGTCCAGTTTTGGGATGACACGCAGGGCCAGAGCGAGGCGCAGGTGCAACCGCGGCCGCTATTGGAAACGAAACAGTTGGCGCTGGCGCTGCTGGCGGCGCTGGCAGGCGATTGAGTTTGGAAGAGCCTGTTCAGCCGAACAGTGTTTCGTCCTCGCGCAGGGGTGAAAAGGAGCGGCGGTGGGCCGGGCAGGGGCCTAGTTTTTCGATGGCAGCGAGATGAGTGCGCGCGGCGTAGCCCTTGTGACTGTTGAAGCCGTAGGCAGGGAATCTTTCATGCAGCTGGCGGAGCAGACGGTCGCGATGGACCTTGGCCAGGATGGAGGCGGCGGCGATGGAAACGATGCGCAGGTCGCCTTTGGCAAAGCTCAACTGGGGAAGGTTGAGAGATTTGAGTTGGACCCAGTCGAGGAGCAGGTGGTCGGGGCAGGGCGAGAGGGCTCGGACGGCGCGGCGCATGGCGAGGCGGGTGGCGGGAGCGATGCCGCGGGCGTCGATTTCGGAGGCGGATGCCTGGCCCAGCGACCAAGCGGCAGCTTGCTCCTTGATACGTTCGGCCAACTCTTGGCGACGCTGTGGCGACAGCAGCTTGCTGTCCTGGACTTCGGCCCAGAGCCCGGCGCGCCTGGTTTGTGCGGGCAGAATTACGGCGCCGGCCACAATGGGACCAGCGAGCGCGCCGCGTCCGGCCTCGTCAAGGCCGGCAACGCGGGCGAAGCCAACGCGCCACAGTTTTCGCTCTTCCGCGAGGGAAGGGTAGCGCTTCTTCAGTTCCCGACTTTTTTCGCTCAACTCCGTTACGGTACCACGTGGTTAGCGGTTGGTGCAGTTGCAACGGCTTTGTAAGGGACGTCAGACATTCTGAACAAGCATCGAGAAATTACCATCTTCGGCGAATGATCTTTGCAGGTAACGGCCGGGAAATCACGTGGTCGATGTGCGATTCTTGCCGCCTGCGCATTTACCGATGGACGTCCTGAAATTTACACAGGCGATGTGTAACTCCCGTTTGGCTGAAGCTTTCTACGCAGAAGAGTCTCTCTACTTCCAAAGAATCTCCACGTCTTTACGCGGCTTGAAGCCGAGGATGCGTTTTGACTTTTCGTTGCTGAATTTGCCGTGGGGCATGTCGGCGAAGACGTAGAAGACTTCATTGCGGGAGGGCAGCGCGTCGAGGTCGATGTCCAGCCCAAGGGTGAAGACTTCGGCCGAGTTTTCCCAGGAGATAACGTAGGGCGCGTAGCGTTCGCCGGGTTGGATGGCCGCAGGGTCTTTGAAGTTGTAGAAGAGGTAGTGCTGCACGCTGATGTCGTGATGTTCGGTGAAGACGCGGCAGATTTCCAGGCCTATGGCCTTGGTAAGAGCGTAGAGGTTGGTCCCCGGTTGGGGCGGGATGTCGGGGACGATGCCGAAGTCGAGGATTTCGGTGATGTGGCGGCCGGCTACGGTGTAATGCGGCCCGGTGTTGATGACGCGATCTATGCCGTGGGTAACGGCGGCCTGCATCATGTTGTAGCAACCGCGGGTGCTTACATCCCAGGCAGTTTTGCGGTCGCGGCGGAGGACGGAAAGGTTGACGATGGCGTCCATGCCCGCGGCGGCGGCGACGACGCCGTCCAGATCAGAGGCATCGAGCAGGAAAAACTCGCCAGGGAGGTCTTCCTCGGGCGGCTTTATGTCGGTAATGCGGAGATTGTGGTTGGACGCGAGCTCGCGGGCCACGTAAGGGCCGAGCATGCCGGCGCCGCCGAGAATGAGTACGTTCATTGTGGTCTCTCCCCTACATGTGTAATCAACCAGGGGTCGCGGGCGCCTTCTTCTTTGGATCTGTGCTGTGCGGCGAGGGAGGCGGGTTGTGCGAGGGCATCGACGACAGCGTCGGCGACGGTGGCGTCGGATGCTTCACCCAAGCGGAGGACTCTCACGTCCAGGCTGCCTTCGCGGGCGAATTCGCGGCTGACCTGCTCGGCCATGTGTTTGGTAAGGGTCGGCGGCTGGGTCTGGGGGAGAGGCCGCCAGGTTTCATCGACGCGATAGCCGGCGGGATAGTCAGCCATGAGATCGAGCGTGCTGAGGAGGAGGACCTGCCGGACACCTTCCTCTGCGGCTGCCATGAGCAGATTGTAGGTGCCGCGGGTCGCGGCGTCGAGCTGCGAGCTCACGTCCTCGTCGGGCAGGGGCTCCGCTGTGTGGATGATGGCGTCGATGCCGCGAGTGAGCAAATTCGTGGAGCGGTCATGCCCCAGCGCGGAGAGGACGAATTCGTACTCAGTTTCGACATGGGCCCTTTCGGTGAGCCTGACCTCGTGGTGGCTGGCCAGGTGGTCGGCCAGTGCCGCGCTGCGGTCGTGGCTGGCCGATGTGATCAGTATCCGCATTGATTTTTCTCCTTGAGTTGTCAGGCTGAGGCGCCGGAATAGAAGCGGATGCCCACGCGCCAGAACCAGCGGGATACGATGAGCATGGCGACGGCCAAGGCAACTGTACCGACGAGATTGGCGTCGGTGATGCGGCCGCTTACGGCAGAGGCAGGGACGGTGGTGGCGAAGGCGACGGGGACCAGGAATGTCAGCACGGCGCGCAGCCAGGCGGGATAGATACTGACAGGCCAGCGTCCGGCTTGCCACATGCTCATAAAGATTACCTGAATGTTCTCGACCTTGACGAACCAGAACGCGCAGGTGCTGAGCATAAGCCAGAAGCTGTAGATTATCAAGCCGCCGCTCAGGAGGGTGACGGCGAAGACTGCGGTTTCGACCAGACCGAGGCGGGCGCCGAGGCGCAGGAGCGCGATGCCGAGCACGGGCAGGGCGATTAGCACGTCGACGAGCCGCCAGATT
>DAOUHY010000248.1:0-10085 GCA_034428435.1 Caldilineaceae bacterium
CGACTGCATGCTGGGCGACGGTGGCACCACCATCGTCATGACGAGCATGACGTCGTGCTCGTTGGCGAAGAAGGCCTCGTCGTCCCCATCCCACTCGGGCATGCAGACCTTGGCCATCTCCGGCTCCGGAATGTCGACCGGAGCCGACGGCACGAAGTGGGGGAATGGGTGTGCATCTGCATGCGGTTGGGGTTTTCGGCGTAGCGGCCGTCGTCGGCGCGGAAGGAGGGCTCTACGTAGGCGACGTTCCAGGGTTCGGGGCCGAGGACGCGCAGGACGGTGGCGGGGTTCATGGTGCCGGCGCCGAGTTTTTCGCTGTGGGGCTGCCAGATCTGGCAGCCGTGCGCGGCCCAGTATTGGTGCAGACGGCGGATTGTTTCCTGCATTGAAGGGGAGTCAGGCATTTCTCAACTCGATGGTAGCGGCTTGAATATAGTGGTTCCCGTTTGCTGAGAGAAAGTTTATTTTAGTCGCTCTTGACGACGAAGCCATTTTCTTTCACTGCTTGGTGGAAAAGGTTTTCGTCCAGTTTCAGGCCGAAGCCAGGCGCGTCGGGCAAGGTGACAAGTCCTTCATCCACGGCGTAGGCGGAGCTGTCAAGTCCGGGCGTGGAGAGTTCGTCCCATTCGACGAAGGCAAAGTTTTCGGCGGCGGGGGCGAGATGACCGGAGACGAAGTTGCCCAGATGGCGTCCGTAGTGGTGGGGGGCGGTGCGGACGTTCCACGCGTCCAGTTTGGGCGCGGTTTGCAGCCATTTTGTCAGGCCGTAGCTGAAGATGTCGTATTGAATCACGTCGACGATGCCTCTGCGGGCGTAGTCCAGAAGATGAGGGGAGGCGGACCCTTCGCCGTCGGCGATGAGGACGGACAGCCCCTCGCGCTCGATCCAGGCGTGCAGGTCTTCGTAGAGCTCGTCGTCCTCGTGGAAGGCCTCCTCGAGCCAGAAGATGTTGCAGCCGGCGGTTTCGGTGAGGATGTGTTTAGCGATGTTGAGCGTGTAGCCGTTGTTGGCGTCGATGAGGATGACGGCATCTGGTCCGACGGCGGCGCGGACAGCGCGGATCACGGCTATGTCGCGGCGGTTGCCTTCCTCAAGGGGCATGTGACGGGCGCCGCGGCCGACTTTGATCTTGAAGGCGCGGTGGCCGTTCTCATAGCCGAAGCGGGCTTCGGAGGCGATGAGGGCGGCGCCTTCTTCGTCGGAGGAAAGGTGCAGGTCGTCGATCAGGAGTGTGGTGTCGTAGCAGGGCACGCGCAGGGGCTCTGCGACCTTCCTGCCGGCGCGGTCCGCCAGGATCCGGTAGACGGGGCGGCCGGAGCTGTGGCCGAGAAGGTCCCAGAGGGGGTTTTCAATGGCGAAGGCTGTCTGGTTGACGCCGCTTTCGGCGGTGATCAGTTCATCCAGAGGCAGGCCGAGATATGACCCGGCTTGATGTCGGGTCAGGCTGCTGAGGCCAAAGCCGGCAGCGCCATCGGCGGTTGTGATGCGGGCGAGGGGAATGGGGGCCTCCCAGCCGTGGTCGTCCTTTTTGCGGGCGTTGTAGCCGGCCAGGCGGGGGCGACGGCCTGTCAGGGTTCCCCATTCGATTGAAGCAATACGCGCACCGCGCATTGGCGAATCTCCTGCTGCTGTCGTCAAGCTATTGGGCATTGTAGAAAAGATTGCGCGTCAGTGCCAGAATGGTGCCCCGCCTACGACAGTTTTGCGGCGGAGGCGCGTGGTAGGATGAGGCGACTTTGGCCGCCGTCCGGGCCTGGTCGGTTACCGGCCAACGGTAAAGCCGTTGGAAGCGACTGCCTGCTGGAAGCGTTGCTCATCCAGAGTCAGCCCAAAGCCAGGCGCGTCCGGCATGCGTACATACCCTTCCTCCACCTTGTAGGCGGAGCCGTCGAGCCCGGGGGTGGTGCATTCGTCCCACTCGATGAAGAGGAAGCCGTCGACGACGGCGGCGAGATGGCCGGAGACATAGTTGCCGATGTGGCGCCCGTAGTGATGAGGCGCGGTCTTCACATTCCACTCGTCCAGGCGGGCGCCGGTCTCGAGCCAGTTGGTCATGCCGTGACTGAAGATGTCGTATTGGATGATGTCGACGAAGCCGTCGCGGGCGTAGTCGAGGAGCATGGGGGAGGCGAGGCCCTCGCCGTCGGCGATATTGGTGGACAGTCCTTCGCGCTCGATCCAGTCATGGAGGTCCTCGTAGAGCAGGCCGTCCTCGTGAAAGGCTTCTTCGAGCCAGAAGACGTTACAGTCGGCGGTCTCTGCGAGGATCTGTTTGGCGATGTTGAGATTGTAGCCGTTGTTGGCGTCGATGAGGATGGCGGCGTCGGGGCCGACTTCGGCGCGCACGGCGCGGATCACGGCGACGTCGCGGGCATTGCCTTCGAGGAGGGGCATGTGGCGGGCGCCGCGGCCGACCTTGATTTTGAAGGAGCGGTGGCCGTTGTCGTAGCCGAAGCGGGCTTCGGAGGCGATGAGGGCGGCGCCTTCTTCGTCGGTGGCGAGGTGCAGGTCATCGATGTAGAGGGAGGTGTCGTAGCAGCGAACGAGCGGAGCTTCAGAGACTGTCTTGCCGGCCGATTCGGCCAGGAGTTGGTAGACCGGGCGGTCGGTGCGCCGGCCCAGCAGATCCCAGAGCGGGAATTCGAGCGAAGCGGCGCGCGGCGCGACGCCGACTGCGGTGTCGATGAGGTCTTCGACCTTTTCGCCCAGAAAGGCGTGGGCTGTCTGTTGGGTCAAGCTCCCGCAGGCGCCGAATCCCGTTGTTCCATCGGACGTGGTAATGCGGGCGAGAGGGACCTGGACTTCGTTGCCGTGAACGGGCCCGCGAGAGTTGCAGCCGGCCTGGCGGGGGCGCTGGCCCACGAGCGTGCCCCATTCGATGGCGGAGAGCGTAGCATTATTCATCGAGAGTCTTCCTCCTTCTTTCAGGTATGGGGCGCCCGCCACTATTGCCGATAGCAGGAGGGCAGCGATTCAGCTTTCACCGTAGCGAACGCCGGTGGGAACGACATCCGTTTCCTCGCCGCGGCGGATGGCTTCGGCGGTCTCGACGATATTGACGAGGTCGTGCTTGGGTTGGAAGCCGAGTCGGGACTTGATTTTGGTGAGATCGAGTGTGAAGTAGTTGGCCTCGGGCAGGCGGGCGTCGGCGTAAGTGAGGCCGTAGCGTTCGGCCAGCCAGGGGACGGCCTCACCCCAGTCGATGATGGCGGCGCCCCCCAGGGTAAACTCTTCGCCTACGGCTTCCTCCCTTTCGATGCCCAATACGAGGCCGCGGGCGATGTCGCGCACATCGCAGAAGTGCTGTTTGTGGGGGACTCCGTTGGGGTTGCGGCTTAGGAGGAGTTGGTCTTCGCCGGTCCACTTGGCTCTGAGGTCGTCGAGCATTGCCTGCGTGTCCGGATCATCACTGTTGTCCGATTTGTAGCGCTCGTATGAGCCGCTGAAGGCGAGGCGCATGGGTATGCCGGCCTGGTTGAAGAATTCGCTGGGTTCGATCACGGTGGAGAAGCGAAAGGAGGTCGAGGGAACCTGGTACTAGTAGTAGTAGGCCATGGCAAGCTCTTCGCCGATCCACTTGGTGAGGAAGTAGGGCATATGGTGGTAGCGGGCGACCATGTCCTCGGTTACGGGTTCTTCGAAGTAGCGGCCGTAGTCCTCCAGCTTCCAGTAGACGGCCTCGGTACAGGCGTATACGAAGCGATGGAGATTGGGACATTCGGTGCGAACGCTTTCGAGCAGGTTGAGCGTGCCCATGGCGTTGATGTCGAGGTACTGGCGGTTGTCGAAGGGGCCGCCGAAGGCTGCGGCGATGTGGTAGATGGCGTCAACCCCTTTGACGGCATTGCGGACGTCCTCCAGGTTGCGCAGGTCGCCGGTGACGGTTTCGACGTTGGCGTAGGCATCCAATTTATGCGCGCGGCTGGCGTCGCCGGGATAGACGAGTGAACGGACGTCGTGTCCTTTGTCGAGGAGACGCGTGACCAGATTGGCGCCGATGCGGCCGGTGCCGCCGGTTACCAGGATTTTCATTGCGGGACCTTTCGGATTCTCAGGTTCAGGGACTCAGTTCTTTCGGCTTGCGTGAGAGGACAGAATTTCGGCGAAATCCTGAATGACTTTTTTGCAGAGTTTTTTGTGCAACCAATTGCTAATTATCCGGCACCTGAATCTTCCTGCCAAACGGCGGGGCCGGCTTGGTGGCTGGGTTCTTTGTCTGAATCAGGATTTGCGGGATTTACGGGGATTTTCAGGATGGCAGAGGATGGAGGGATGGCTTCGGGGCGATGCTTATTGTTGTCTGAATCAGGATTTGCAGGATTTTCAAGGATTTTCAGGATGGCTGGGGAGGGAGGGATGCCTTCGGGGCGATGCTTATTGTTGTCTGAATCAGGATTTGCAGGATGGCGGAGGATGGAGGGATGGATTCAGGGCGATTCTTTCGCTTGGACAGATTGATCGTTTGTTGGGCTGGAGAAAGCGGCATTAGCTTTTGCCGTAGCGGATGCCGGTGGGGACGACGTCAGTTTCTGCGCCGCGGCGGATGGCTTCGGCGGTCTCGATGACGCTGTCGAGATCGTGCTGGGGCTTGAAGCCGAGCCGGGTCTGGATTTTGGTCAGGTCGAGCGTGTAATGGACCGGGGTTGGCAGGCGGGCGTCGACATAGCTGACGCCGAAGCGGTCGGCGAGCAGAGGGACGGTCTCTCCCCAGTCGATGATGACGTTGCCGGCCAGGTTGAACTCTTCGCCGACGGCTTCCTCCTTTTCAATGGCCAGCAGGAGGCCGCGGGCGATGTCGCGCACGTCGCTGAAGTGCTCTTTGTAGGGGGCGCCGTTGGGGTTGCGGCTGAGGAGGAGCTGGTCCTGGCCGGTCCACTGGGAGATGAGGTTGTCGAGCATGGCCCGGGTGTCCGGGTCATCGCTTTTCATGGACTTGTGCTGCTCGTAGGCTGAGCTGAAGGCGAGGACTTTGGGCAGGCCGGCGTCGTTAAGGAACTCACTGGGTTCGAAGATGGTGGAGAAGCGGAAGGAGGTCGCGGGCAGGCCGTACTGGTGGTGGTAGGTCATGGTCAACTCTTCGCCGATCCACTTGGTGAGAAAGTAGGGCATCTGGTGGTAGTGGGCGGTCATATCCTCGCGAATCGGTTCTTCGAAGTAGCGGCCATTTTCTTCGAGGCGCAGGAAGACGGCGACGGTGCTGGCATAGACGAAGCGGTGGAGACTGGGGCAGTGGGCGCGCAGGCTTTCGAGCAGGTTGAGTGTGCCCATGGCGTTGATTTCGAGATACTGGCGGTTGTCGAAGGGGGCCATGAAGGCAGCGGCCAGGTGGTAGACGGCGTCAACGCCGTGGACGGCCCAGCTGACGTCGTCAGGGTTGCGCAGGTCGCCTGTGACGGTTTCGACGTGTTTGAAGGCGTCCAGCTTGTGGGCGCGGCTGGCGTCGCCGGGGTAGAGGAGGGCGCGGACTTCGTGGCCTGCGGCCAGGAGACGGGGGACCAGATTGGCGCCAACCCGGCCTGTGCCGCCGGTTACCAGGATTTTCACGTTGGGGCCTTTCTGTGGGCTGCTGCTGGCGGCGTTGGAATGGGCTCCAGTGTATCAGAGGGGTAGAGGGGTGTCCAGGGACGGCAGTGGGAACTGCAGGCGACAGGGGCCAAGGGCTGCAAGTGGGGGTGGAAGCCCGGTCGAATAGGCACGTGGGTGGGGAAGAGGAAGCACGGTGAATAAGGCATGTTGTAGGAGAGGGGGCGTTGCGGGGGCGGAGCCCCCGCACAAGGGAGGGCCGAATAGGCCCGACCGCCCTGAACTGCAGTAGTCAGTGGTCAGTGGTCAGTGGTCAGTGGTCAGTGGTCAGTGGTCGGTTGTTAGTTGTTAGTGAACGGTTTGGGGCGTTGGGGGGTGTTGGAGTTTGTGGTGGGTTGGAATTGGGCGTATAACGGGGGATGAGTTTTTGAACCATTTGCGGACAGGACAGCCCAAGAACCGGAGGGAGCGGGTAATGAAGATTACGGATATGACGGTTGAGCGGTACGCGTGGCCGCGGCCGAAGCCGATCAGCAACGGGAAGTACACTTATGTGGACGTGAGCCTGAATCTGGTCCACATTTATACGGACGAGGGGGTTACGGGTGTGGGCTGGGGAGGGGGCACGGCGTCGGGGCAGGGGAGCGATCTGACGACGACGCTGATCGACTACTTCAAGCCGGTAGTGGTGGGGGAGAACCCGTTCAATTACCGGCGCATCTGGGAGGATATGTGGCTGCCGAAGCTGGTGGGGCGGCGAGGGCTGTCGACGCGGGTGATCAGCGCCATCGATATTGCGCTGTGGGACCTGATTGGGAAGGCTGTGGGGCGGCCTGTTTACCAGCTGCTGGGGGGGTACCGGGACAGCATTCCGGCTTACATTGCGGGCGGCTACTACGAGGAGGGCAAGGGTCTGCGGGAGCTGGCGGAGGAGATGGAGGAGAACCTGACGCTGGGGGCGAAGGCGATCAAGATGAAGGTCGGCGGGGTGCCGATCAACGAGGACGTGGAACGTGTGCGGGTGGTGCGGGAGACGATCGGGCCGGACGTAAAGCTGCTGGTTGACGCCAACAACGCGTACAAGGCGCACGAGGCGATCGAGATGGCGCGCAAGATGGAGAAGTATGAGCCGTTCTGGTTCGAGGAGCCGGTGGCGCCGGACGACTACAGGGGGCACGCGCGGGTGGCACGGTCGACTTCAGTTCCGATCGCTACGGGTGAGAATGAGTACACGCGGTATGGATTCCGGGATTTGATCGAGCGTGAGGGGGCGGCGATTATCAATGCGGACGCGCAGATATTGGGCGGCATCACGGAGTTCATGCAGGTGGCGGCGCTGACGTCGGCGGAGGACCTGGTGATCGCGCCGCACGGGGCGCAGGAGGTACATGTCCACCTTGTGTGCGCCATCAATAACGGGTTGATCCTGGAGTTTTACCGGGAGACTGTGGACCCGCTGCGCATGCAGATTTTCGAAGAGACAATGAAGCTGGACGCGGACGGAAATGTGGATGCTCCGGACCGTCCGGGGCTGGGGATTACGCCGAATTACGAGCTGCTGAAGCAGTACAGGGTAGGGTGATCGAACGAGGTAGTCGAAAGGCCTGTTTAATTCAGGGACTGCGACCTGGCGCAGGACCAAGTCTTATCAGACCGGCATGGTCCAGTTCGATGCCGGAGTGTTCCGGTCGATGGGCGAATAGCTTTACAGGATGATACAGGTACAGCCAGTGCGGGTTCGCGTTTAGCCAGGACAGACAACGGCTGTAGGCTTCCCTCCTCTCGCCGCCGTCAACAGACAGATGTGCGGCACGTATCAGTTGGTCGGCCTTGCTGTCCGCAACGCCTTGCCACCAGAGTCCCTGTGTCTGGCTGGAGATTTTCTCCTGCAGCACGCGGTACGTGCTTAGCGGGCTTGAATCGAACAGGGCGATATGGCCGATGCGTTTGCGGCTCGTGTCCTGGGCATATTTGGGGCGGTCGGTCTCTTCTTCAATGCGGACATTGATGCCGATGCGGGCGAGTTGCTCCTTGATGAGCGCCGCCACTTGGGGTGCGCGATCGGGGATGACGAGAGGGGTGCGCAGGAGCAGCTCGTCCGGCATGTCACAGGTGTTGAAAAGCTTTTGGGCGCGCTCGGGATCATAGCCGTGCGCACGCAGGGCGTCGGAGAACCCGTAGTGAAACGGGCTGACGACGGTCGCGGCAGGCTCGGCAAGGCCAGGCCAGACGTTGTCGATGATTTCGTCTACGTCGACCGCCAGATTGATGGCCAGACGGGCTTGCGGCTGGGAAAAAGGTGTCTCGTATCCGTTGAGGAAACCGATCACAGACAGTGTGTTTGTGGTCTTGCGCCGGGTCAGGCCGTCGTTATCGGGAATGGACGGCAGCAGTTCGAGTCCGGTGGCCAGATCTGCCTGGTTGTTCAGCAGGGCGTCATAGCGATCTGACACGGACGCTATCTGCGAAATGATCAGTTCAGAGAACTGCGAATCATGATCGGGTCCGTCCACGCTTGACAGTTTGAGCAGTTCGCCCTGCGCGTACTCTTCGAGCCTGAATGGACCTGTGCCCAGTGGAGGGTAGGCGGCGCCGGTGTGCTTCCCCACATAGACTGCGGCGAAGATGTCGGCCAGATCCCCAGTTGGCGAGGAACTTTGGACCCGCAGCTGTGTTTTGCCTACCGGCTCAAAGCTCAATGGTTCAAAGTAGGGCGAATAGACGCCGCCCATGCCAAATGAGCCGCCTGCTCCCCGCATCCGTTCCAGACTTTGGGCGACGTGCTCACTCGTGCAGGGTGAGCCATCATGGAAGCGGGCGTCATCACGGATGGTGAGCAACCACAGGCGCCCGTCGTCACGGACCTCGTAAGAGGCGATCAGCCCAGGCATGACGCGTCGACCGCGCCAGTGCATGAGCGGTTCGTACACCAGTGCGAGGATGGTCTGCAGGTCGGGCTGATCGGTGGTGAATTCCGGCTGAAGCAGGTTCACTTGCGATTGGGCGATGCGCAATCGGGTCACTTGCGCGCCTCCTGTGCTTGTCCAGTTGCATGCAAGGCGAGAGTCCTCCTACGTGAATGGCGAATCGCGTACTGCAAGTCGGGACGCCGAGATTGGGATCAGGTCTGCAGTTTGGGATCGAGTCTGTCGCGCAGCCAGTCGCCGACGATGTTGATAGAGAGAACGGCCGTCATGATGGCGAGGCCGGGAATGGTTGCCACCCACCAGGCGACGGCCAGGTAGTTCTTGCCTTCGGCCAGCATCAGGCCCCAAGATGAGTAGTCGAGGCCGCCCGGTCCCAGGCCGAGAAAACTGAGTGCGGCTTCGGCGATGACCATTTTGGCAAACTCAAAGGAGGTGAGGACGATCAGCGGCGCGGCAACGTTGGGGAAGATATGCCTGAGCATGATGCGCGCATCGCCGGCCCCGATCGCCTTGACCGCCTCGACATATTCGACCTCTTTGAGGACGAACACCTTGGAGCGGACAACCCTGACATAGGCCGGCCACCCTCCAATTGCGAGGACGATGATCATATTCACGAGGCTGGGGCCCAAGACGGCGATCACAGAGATAGCCAGCAGTATGAAGGGGAAAGCAAGTTGCACATTGACAAACCAGTTTACGATATCGTCAAACATGCCGCCGTAGTAGCCGCTCAGGACACCCAGCACAGTTCCGATCAGCACTGAGATGAGGACGGCTATCGTGCCGACGCTGAGAGAGATCCTTGTGCCAAAAACCAGCCGGGTCAAAATATCGCGTCCCAGGTGGTCGGTCCCAAGAGAGTGACCGGGGGTCAGGGGAGGCAGAAACCTTTTGGCAAGTTCCTGATGGTCAGGCGTGTAGGGCGCTACATTTGGTGCAAATGCAGCCAGAGCGATCATGATGATGATCACGGCGGCAAACGGGATCATGCCTCTGTCACCGGCTCTAACTTTCATCGCCTCGCTACTCAACTCAGGTTGACCCTGGGGTTCAGGAATGCGTACGACAGATCGACCAGAAAGTTGATTATCACATATATTGAAGCCACGACCAGGACCGCAGCCTGAACGACAGGATAATCACGACCGTAAATCGCGTTCACGGAGAGGCGGCCAATACCGGGCCAGGCAAAAATGGTCTCGGTGATGACCGAGCCGGCCAGAAGTGCGCCCAAGTCAAGGCCGATCAGCGTCACGAGGGGAATGACTGCATTGCGAAAGGCGTGGCGCCAGAGAACGACGCGCGCGGACATGCCTTTGGCCCTGGCGGTCATGATGTACTCGGCCTGCAGGACTTCTAACAGCTCCGATCGGAGCAGGCGGGCGGTGCGGGCCATGTTGAACATGCCCAGTGTGATGCCGGGCAGAATGAGGCTGCGCCAACCTGCGCGTGTGCCGGTGGCGGGCAACACGCCGAGATTCACGGCAAATACGAGAATCAACAGGATGCCGAGCCAGAACACGGGCATGCTCTGACCGATAAGGGCCGCGCCCATGACGGTCCTATCGATCCAGGTGTTGCGCTTGACTGCTGCCAGCACACCGAATGGAAGTGCGACGATGAGAGAGAAG
>DAOUHY010000249.1:0-1932 GCA_034428435.1 Caldilineaceae bacterium
AAGTGGGCTATCATTCGATTGGTCCTCCTGGTGAGCTACCTTGGTTGATGGAGACTTCCAAAGTTATCTCACCAGGGGACTTTTTTCAAACGCTAACTAGCATAAGGCCCTACTAACTACTGACTACTGACCACTGCAGTTCTGGGCGGTCGGGCCTATTCGGCCCTCCCTTGTGCGGGGGCCCCGCCCCCGCAACGCCCCCTCTCCTACAACATGCCTCATCGACCTGGTGTCGACATTGGCGACAGGTGCCTGTTCGACCGAGTTTAGCCAACCCACGATCCGCCGTCCCTACCCAATTCCCCGTAGGGGCAGGCCTTGTGCCTGCCCACTCCCACCCCAAATCTGGGATGCACCCCCGAATGCCGCTGTCCCCGACCAATGGGAACGGGGTGGTCAGCCGCTATCTTTGTTGCGGAATTGGCCCTATGCTATGATTTCGTGCAAAAGAGAACCGGTCACCTGGAACGAACTCGGTGCTTGCCCCAAAGGCACTCATCATCGAGCACCTAACTTTGCCGGTTCCCTGGCAAGAGGCCCGATTCTGCCAGATGAATAAGGTGTTCGTTCTTTCGGAATTCAAGTTGTCTCACATATCGAGGGTATTACGGCAAGACTCTTCAACGCTGGTAAACTCCCATAAGGCAGGACTCAATGGCTGGATGGAAGTTCAAGAGGTTTTCACTGGCAGGGCTTTCCCTTCTCGTAGCGATTCTGCTGGCAGCCTGCAGGCCTATTGATGATCAGATTGCTTACTATCTTGCCCACGGCCCCACAAGTGTAAGCCCGTACGTCGCAACGGGACCGTCCTGCACCGAACTCGAAGAAGGAGCGCAGGAGACACTGGCCGGTGTCCGTCCGCCGCCCGCTACCGCGAGTTTCAGCGCCGCCGAACGTCAGGCTCTTGCCATGACCGCTTTCGGCCACCTGTGCGAGTTGGCGAGAGAGGTGGGATGGCGGCAGAGCGCCACAAAGGAGGAAGCGAAGGCCGCAGAGCTCCTGATGGACCGCTTTACCGAGTTCGGATACAGCCCGGAGATGCAGGATTTTCAGGTCCGGATAGGGTCTCTCCGGAGGCAATCCAGCAACATAATCCTTGAACTCCCCGGTCAGGGCGAAGGCGTGGTCATCCTGGGCGCACACTACGACACGGTACGGAACTCAGTGGGCGCCAACGATAACGCTTCCGGAGTAAGCGTGCTCCTGACGCTGGCAGAGAGGTTGGCGCAGCCGCCCTGGTCCAGCCAGATGGTATCGGTTTTCCCGTTCACACTGCGGATTATCGCCTTTGGCTCAGAGGAAACCGGAATGATCGGCAGTGGGCATTACGTGCGCCAATTGACCGCTGAAGAGTTAGACGCCATCAAGGTCATGATCAACTTCGATTCGGTGGGTTCCGGCACATTTCTCCGGGGGCCGGGCGACATCTGGTTGACCAGTCTTGTAGAAGAAATCGCCAGTAAAGAGGGAGTGTCCTACACAAACATCAGCGAGGGTTACAGCGGTAGCGATCATTTCTCTTTCAAGTACGACGCCGAGATTCCGACTATTAGTTTCTACAGCAACGACAAGTCTCGCATCAACACCCGAAGTGATACGATAGAGTTCATCAACCCGGTGCTGCTGGGAGACATGGTGGTTCTGGTTCTGGAACTGCTTGCCTCCCTTGAAAATTTGTAATGTCTTGCCGGTAATGCCATCTCCGGGGTGAAGACCATGCAGCCAACTGGAATCCAGGAGAGATGTTGATGGAAGAAGTGAATCACACGGTTCCACCGAAAGGGCGCCGCAATTGACACAGGAATACAACGTCGTCGTGGGCATGGAGGTCCACGCGCAGCTGCTGACGAATACGAAGATGTTCTGCCGCTGCAGCGCCGACTACCAGGGCGCGCCGCCCAATACGCACACCTGCCCGGTCTGCCTGGGCCT
>DAOUHY010000250.1:0-7703 GCA_034428435.1 Caldilineaceae bacterium
GGGCAGGCCTTGTGCCTGCCCCTACGGGGCTGTTTTGGGGATTGGGGAAGGCGGCGCGGGTTGGGGGAAAGGGCAGGCACAAGGCCTGCCCCTACAGGACCGTTTTGGGGATTGGGGGAGACGGCGCGGGTGGGGGGAAAGGGCAGGCACAAGGCCTGCCCCTACGGGGCTGTTTTGGGGATTGGGGAAGGCGGTGCGGGTGGGGGGAAAGGGCAGGCACAAGGCCTGCCCCTACAGGACCGTTTTGGGGAATGGGGGAGGCGGCGCGGGCGGGGGGAAAGGGCAGGCACAAGGCCTACCCCTACGGGACTGTTTTGGGGATTGGGGAAGGCGGCGCGGGCGCGAAATGCAGTGGTAAGTGGTTAGTTTTCAGAGGCGGCGCTTCCTCGGGCGCAAAGTTGATCGCGGCATGGCAATAGTTGGACGCTGCCAGAGATATGCCTGGCTAATTCCATTTTGGGATGCACGCAAGATGGAAAAGCCAGATGCGAGAATAGACTGCTACATGCTATAATCTTTGGAAATCAGAAGGTGCCGCCGCAGGGCGGCTAAAGGATGCAGTTTTGCCGCGAGAGGAGGGCGGCGCATGGGAAATACAGTTCGACTTGGCGTCCTCACCAGCGGAGGTGATGCGCAGGGCATGAATGCTGCTGTGCGTTCGGCTGTGCGTGCGGCGCTGGAGCGGAGGGCTGAAGTATTCGGGATATTCGAAGGTTTTCAGGGCATGATCGAGGGCGGAGAACTGATTCGCCCATTCACCTGGGAATCGGTTGGCGGCGTACTGCAACAGGGCGGAACTCTACTCGGCACTGCCAGGAGTCCTGGATTTCTCGAAAGGGAGGGGCGCAAGGAGGCGGTGCGCAATCTGCTTCTCCAGGGCATAAACCGACTGGTTGTGATCGGCGGCGACGGCAGTTTGACCGGGGCACAGGTTATGCGGGAGGAGTGGTGCACACTGGTCGAGGAGTTGGTGTCCGAGGGGAGCCTTGATCCTTCGGTCAGGGAGGAGTACGGATTTCTTGCGGTTGCAGGGCTGGTGGGTTCGATTGACAATGATATGTTCGGAACGGACCTGTCGATAGGTACGGACTCTGCGCTTCACCGCATCACGGAAGCGCTTGACGCCATCACGAGCACTGCGGCCAGTCACCAGCGTACATTTGTGGTGGAGGTGATGGGTCATCACTGCGGCCATCTGGCCTTGATGGGGGCGCTGGCTTCGGGCGCCGATTTCGCGCTGATTCCGGAGAGCCCGCCCAATCTGGATGCGTGGGAAGAGAGGATGTGCTCGATATTGCGGCAGGGTCGAGAGATGGGCCGGCGGGACAGCATTGTGGTGGTGGCGGAGGGTGCCCAGGACCGTCATGGCAATCCAATTTCCAGCCGCTATGTTGAAGAGGTGCTGACCAAGTATCTGGGCGAAGAGGCACGGGTGACGGTTCTCGGTCACGTGCAACGCGGCGGTTCGCCCAGCGCTTCCGACCGGGTCCTGGCGACGTTGCTGGGTGCGGCGGCGGCGGAGGCGGTACTGGATGCCAAGCCGAGCGACGAAGCCGTTCTGATTGGTATTGAGAACAACAAGATTATTCACAGCTCGTTGACGGAGTGCGTGGAACAGACGCTCAAGGTCGGCAGATGCATCCACGAATGCAGGTTTGACGAGGCGATGGCGTACCGGGGCAAGGCCTACATGGACTCGTTCCGCATACTGCGGACGTTGATTCGCGCCAACCCGCGGCCGCCGCAGCCGAATAAGCGGCGACTGCGGGTTGCCGTCATGACTGGAGGGGCGCCGGCGCCGGGGATGAATGCGGCTACGCGTGCCGTCGTTCGCATGCTGGAGGACAACGGCCACATTCCTCTGGGCGTCAAGTGGGGCTTTCGAGGCCTGATAGACGACGATATCGAAGAGATGAATTGGATGACCGTCAACGGCTGGGCGCCAACCGGTGGATCGGAGCTTGGGAGCAGCCGGAAGACCCCGGAGGGCGCGGAGTTGTACGCTGGGGCGCAGGTTCTCGAGAAGCATCAGGTGGATGCGATCGTGATGATAGGCGGCTGGGCAGGATATCACGCCGCGCACAAGCTGTACGAAGAGCGACACAATTTCCCGGCTTTTGACATCCCGATAATCTGCATTCCCGCGAGCATTAACAACAATCTGCCAGGCTCGGAATTGAGTATCGGCGCCGACACGGCTTTGAACAGTATTGTCGAAGTTGTGGACAAGATTAAGCAGTCTGCGGTGGCCTTTAACAGGTGTTTCATTGTCGAAGTGATGGGGCGATACTGCGGATACCTGGCGCTGATGAGCGCCATTGCCACGGGGGCCGAACGCGTTTATCTGCACGAGGAGGGGATTACGCTCAAGGACCTCGAACGTGACATCAATCTCCTAAAGCAGGGGTTCCAGCAGGGTAAGCGCTTGGGGCTGATGATAAGGAACGAAGCTGCCAACTCCTTCTATACGACTTCCTTCATTTCCGCGCTCTTCGAAGAAGAGGGAGGCGACTTATTTGAAGTGCGTCAGTCTATCCTAGGGCACTTGCAGCAGGGCGGCAACCCGTCCCCGTTCGACCGCATCCTGGCGGCGCGGCTCGCCTGGGAGGCGGTGCAGAGAATTGAAGAGACGGCGAGCCGGCCGGGACCGAGGAGCTATTCGGATGCAGGGGCCGTTTGTCTGGGGATACAGGAAGGTGATGTAAACGCTACGCCCCTGTATCGGATTCCGCGGCTGATGGACGAAGTACATCAACGTCCGCTTGAGCAGTGGTGGATGGAGCTGCGGCCCCTGGCGCGTATGCTGGCACAGCCCGGGCCCGGTTTTTTTGAACAGGCGGCTTTGGGCCAGGCCGACCAACCTTGAGAATGACCATTGGGGCATCACGCCGTGACAGACTATGCGTCCGTTGCCTCTGAACTGAAGCGCGCCTACGATTCCAAAGCGGAAGAGCGGGACAGAAAACCTGTCCAGGGGTGGAGACAGGCGTTGTGGGCGGAGTTTTTGCGGCGCCTGCAGTCGGAGAATCTGACGTCACTCCTGGAAATCGGCGCGGGTACAGGTCAGGCTGGACTTTTTTTCCAGGAGGGGGGGCTAAAGGTCGTCTGCACGGACCTCTCGCCGGAGATGGTTCGATTGTGCCGTGCGAAAGGGCTGGAAGCCTACGAGATGGACTTTCTGCATTTAGATTTTCCGGATGATCACTTTGACGGCCTGTTCGCCCAGAACTGTCTTCTTCATGTGCCCAAGGTGGACTTCGCGAATGTCTTACAGGAGATCGGGCGGGTAGTCAGGCCGGAGGGGTTGATCTTCATCCTTATGCACGGGGGTCGAAGCTTTGAAGGCGTACGGGAAGAGGACTTCTATGAGCCCAAACGCTTCTTTGCACTATACGCTGATGACGAGTTGGAACTGATCCTGGAACGCTATTTCCAGGTGCTTTCCTTCCAGGTGATAGTAAGAGAAGAGTCGAGCGCCGACAGTTTTCAGGCTGTAACTCTACGCAATCAAAGTTAGGAACCGGGGTGCGGGACCGATGACGGCCACAGTATTGTTCCTCTGCACCGGAAACTACTACCGCAGTCGTTTTGCCGAGCACTTTTTCAATGAGCACGCCCGGCGAAAGAAGCTGGCATGGCAGGCGAGGAGCCGCGGGCTGCAGCCAAGCCTGGAAAATCTGGGCTTCATGTCCAGGCACGCCCTGGAGCGGCTGCGCAGGCTTGGTATGGCGCCGCGCGAACCGCTCCGTCTGCCGATGGACTTGCAGTCGGGGGACCTCATTGCTGCGGCGCTGACCATTGGAATGAATGAGGTGGAGCACCGGCCCCTGATGGCGGCGCGCTTTCCGGAATGGGCGGAACGGGTGCGCTATTGGAACATCTACGACCTGGATGTGGCGGATGCAGATTCGGGGCTGGCCGCGATTGAGAATGCGGTCCTGGCTCTATTGGACGAGCTCAGCGCACCTTGAGCACTATTTTGCCGATATTTTCGTAGTCTCTCATGCGCTCGTGGGCGGCGTGGGCTTCGGCAACGGGCATCACTCTGTCAATAACCGGATGGATCGAGCCCTCCTCGATTTGCCCCCAAAACAGCTGTCGGAAACGCCGAATTATCTCAGCTTTTTCTTCCACGGGCCGGGCGCGAAGCACGGAACCGATCAGGCGGGCGCGCTTGCCCATCAGCTGCCTGATGTCCACGGTTGCTTCTGAACCGCCCAGCGTGGCGATGAATACCAGGCGACCTTTCACCTTCAGCAGGCTGACATTGCGTTCCAGGTATTCGGCCCCCACCATGTCGAGAATAACATCGACACCTGCGCCCTCGGTGAAATCCAGCGTTCGGGCGACGAAGTCCTCAGTCCGATAGTTGACGGCCAGATCGGCGCCCTGGTTTTTGCAGGTTTCCACTTTGTCAGGGCGTCCGGCGGTCGTGATGACGCGCCCTCCGGCACCCTTTGCCAGCTGAATTGCAGCAGTTCCTACCCCGCTGGCACCGCCGTGGATGAGGATGGTCTCACCGGCCTGGAAACCGGCTTCCATGAAGATATTGACGTAGGCGGTCAGGTAGACCTCGGGGAGGCAGGCTGCTTCTTCGAAGGACCAGCCGGTGGGAATTGGGATCAGGAGCCGCTGGTCGACGGCTACTTTTTCGGCATAGCCGCCGCCGGCTAGGAGCGCGCAAGCCCGGTCGCCCACCTGCCATCCCTCTACGCCTGTACCCAGTTCGAGGACTTCTCCTGACATGTCCAGGCCCATGATGTTGGGCGCACCCGGGGGCGGAGGATAGTTTCCTTCAGCTTGAGACAGGTCGGCGCGATTCAGTGTGGTCGCATGGATGGAGACGAGCAGTTCGCCCGGCTGCGGGACCGGGTCTTCCACCTCCCGCCAGATTAGCTGATGACCCGACTGCGTACGTTCTACTTCGATAGCGTGCATGGATGCGTTCCTTCGTTATGGCCAACTTTGTCCTATTGTTGAGACGGAAAGTGCTTAGACTGTCTGGTTGGATGGGCCTGATGCCGGCAAATGGGATTGGCGGGGAAGAATGGCTGTGAGGAGATTCCTCTGAGCAGGGCTATTCGACCTCAAGTTGCTCAGGGTCAAGCTGGTGCCAGAAGACCGACCTGGACTCCAATACTTCGTTGATCCGGTTGTCTTTGTACAGGCCGGCAACTGCAGCGATCGAGCGCTTTCCGGTAAACCGCTTCATGAAGTCTGCGTTTCGGATCGCTCTTACGGTATCCCGGCCATTGGCGGTAAAGGAGATTTCCACGGCGACGTAGCATGTTTCTCCGTCTTTATCGGCTGCCTCCATGATGAGGTCAGCGCGACGGAAGCTTCTAAGGTCACTCGTGGAAATGCCTGAAATGTCAGCAGATTCGATAATCTCCCAGATCTCTTCTCTGGATAGGATCTTCGCTTGCCTTAGGCTAAGGTCAGCGGTAATCGAGAGTGCGTCATCAATCGCGGCATTGCGTGCATGAGCGGCTTTCATGGGCGCTATTTCGTCACGAAGTTTCTGAATACTGTTCTCCACTGAATCGAATCTGGAATCAGCTGCATCGAATCTGGCGTCAAGGGTGTCAAACCTGGCGTCAACGGCCTCAAACCTGGCGTCCACAGCGTCGAATCTAGCGTCCACAGCATGGAAACTAGTGTCATGCTGAGCCAAGTGAGCTTCGATCGTGTCCAAGCGCTTGTTTGTGGAGGCGGCGAAGTTATCCACGGCTTCGGCTAGCCTAGCCATCGTTTGGGGAAGTTCGAGAACTTCTCTCGACAGCAGCCTAACGCGCATGGCTTCGACCCACTCAGGGTGATTGTCCATGATCCGCACAAGATCTTCAATTGTATTGATAGAGGTAGTCGTCATTTCCCGAACTCAATCAGTACAGTAGCCATTTTGGCAATTGCCAAAGAGATGGCCCAAGCCAAGGTTCGCACAAGCGTTCTTTCCAACAGTATACGTCATGGCACAGTGCGGCCCAAAAGATGGGGTCCAGACACTCTTTCAGATGTAGAGAGGTCTACTGATACGCCAGAGAGCCGTCGGGGCGAATGAGGAACGGCCTGTGCCAGGAGCGGCCGGGGTGCGCGGCAAGGGCGTCCAGATTCAGGTCGATGCCGAGGCCTGGCCGGTCGGGCAGCTCAAGGTAGCCGTCCATAAGCTTGATGGGTTCGTCTACAATTTCGGCGCGCCGTCCTTCATCGGCCTTGTACTCCAATATCATGAAGTTCGAGGTGCTGGCGGCGAAATGGACGTTGACTGCGGTGGCGACCGGTCCGCATGGATTGTGGGGGGCGACGCTGGCGTAGTGGACTTCGGCCATTGAGGCGATTTTTTTCATCTCCCAGAGGCCGCCGGTGATGCAGATATCGGGCTGGATTATGTCCACTGCATGGTAACCCAGAAGCTCGCGGAATTCGTGGCGGCTGTAGAGCATTTCGCCGGTGGCGATAGGAACGTTTACCTTGTTGCTGAGTTTTGCAAGGGCCTCATAGTTTTCCGGGCGAAGGGGCTCTTCGACGAAGAAGGGGCGGAAGGGGGCCACTACTTCGCAGAGCTGGGCGGCGCGGCCGATCTCGAGGATGCGGGCGTGGGGATCGAGCCCGATATCGATGTCGGGTCCCACGGCTTCACGGACTGCTGCGACGCGCCGCTCGGTTTCGCGAAGGGCCCGATTCCAAGGCATCTGGTGCCAGCCGGAGGGCAGGGGGCCCATTTTGAGTGCGGTATAGCCGTAGGTCTGGATGAGACGAATGGCATCCTCGGCTGCCTCTTCGGGCGTATCGCCGCCTATGCTCTGGTAGACGCGAACGCGGTTGCGGGCTTTGCCGCCAACGAGCCTGTAGACGGGCAGACCGGCGGCCTTACCGGCGATGTCCCACAGGGCGTGTTCGATGCCGCTGATGGCGGCGTTTACGACTGAGCCGCCGGGGAAGCGGCCGCCAGCGTACATGAGGTGATAGAGTCCTTCGATGTCGCGGGGGTCGCGGCCGGTGAGCCACTCTGCGAAGTCGTGAATGGCGGCAACGGTGGCGCCGTCTGGCCCGCAGGAGAAAGGCTCGCCAACACCGTGGATGCCCTCGTCGGTGTGGACGACAACGTAGGGTATCGAGCGATTGGCCAGTTCGGTCACGTGCGTGTCGATGCGTGTAATTTTCATGGGAATTGCTCCTGTGGCGGAATACAGGAATTATCGTGCACTGTGCGATGTGTGTCAAGCTTTTCAGAGTGTTCGGGCGCATCCCGGATATGGGGTGGGAACAGTCTGGCGGTGAATCGGTGCCGGCGACTGGCGTTGTTTACCTTCTTTTGGCGATACGCAGTGCAGGCGCAAGGCCCGGCCGTGCGGTGGCGTCCGTCAGTTTGGGAGGGTGCGAGGGCAGGCACATGGCCGGCACCGACGGGGATCTGATGGGACTGGCGGGACGTGGTCTGGCTGGACACCTTCGATCAGGCACCTGTTACGGATATCGACACCAGGTCGATGAGGCATGTTGTAGGAGAGGGGGCGTTGCGGGGGCGGAGCCCCCGCACAAGGGAGGGCCGACTAGGCCCGACCGCCCAACTGCAGTAGTCAGTAGTTAGTAGGGCCTTATGCTAGTTAGCGTTTGAAAAAAGTCCCCTGGTGAGATAACTTTGGAAGTCTCCATCAACCAAGGTAGCTCACCAGGAGGACCAATCGAATGATAGCCCACTT
>DAOUHY010000251.1:0-1929 GCA_034428435.1 Caldilineaceae bacterium
CGGCGGTGAAGTGGTCGGTTGTTTCGACCTGGATGGGCTCGCCGGCGGCGATGTAGCCGAGGACGGGCACCTGGAAGAAGCTGAAGGCGGAGCCGTCGCCGCCCTGGTGGGTGGGGGGCGCGCCGGCGAGGTCGCCGGCGAGGCCGGCTTCGTGGAGACGGTCCCAGTCGAGGCTGAGGCCGCGGCTGACTTCCTTGTCGCGTCTGATCAGCTTGTCCTTTTCCAGTTTGGTGAGGTTGTACTTGACGACGGAGGTGCTGGAGATGCTGCAGGCGGTGCCGATGTCGCGGATGGAGGGGGGGTAGTTGTTTTCCTCGACGAACTCGGCGATGAAGGCGAGCATGCTCTTCTGGCGGTCGGAAAGTTTCATTGTGTTCCTCCTTTGGGTTGATGGATTGGTTATGACGTAGTGGCTATCAGAATGCTGCGGTTATTTTTCGAAGTGTTCACAGGTTGACGGTTCACGATTATCCCAAATATCGCAGGTATTTCCCAATTCCTATCCCAATTATACAAGAACATCTGTGCGGTGTCAAGTCCTGTCGCGCACGAATGTTCCAGGGGGGACGGCAGTAGTCAGTAGTTAGTAGTCAGTAGTCAGCGATTGGGCGCCGTTGACGTTTTGGGGAGGCCTCTCAGAATACAGCAGAAATGTAGAGTCTGCAGGCTTGTCAGGAATGTTTCGTCCTCGAAGGTTGTGATGAACAGAACCCATCGATCCGCGAAGACACGCGAAGGGTCGCGAAGAACGCCTTTTTTTCCACGAAGGGCCACGAAGGGTCGTGAAGAACACCTTTTTTGTCCACAAGGGGCCACGAAGAACACCAAAAGCTACTGGGATTCTTCGGGTTGAGAGGGTGATCTGGGGTGGGGAGACTGTTGGCCAGACAGGTTACTGGTGAAGAGGGCGCACGGTGGATTACAAGGGCGTTGCGTCGCATGCTCTGCCTGCGCCGGCACACAGTCGGGACTTGTCACGAGGCGGGGGGAAGTTCTGGTCGCAGCGGGACGCCAATTTCGCATTACCACGCACTTGGTGCGGCGGGGGGTTTTAGGAGAGGGGGCGTTGCGGGGGCGGAGCCCCCGCACAAGGGAGGGCCGACTACGCCCGACCGCCCAGAAAAGCAGTAGTCAGCAGTTAGTAGTCAGTAGTCAGTGGTCAGTGGTCAGTGGTCAGTGAATGCAGAGATCGGTTGTTAGGATAGGGGGTAGGGGTTGATGCGGATTACGTTTAATGGGGCGGCGGGGGAGGTGACGGGGTCGATGCACCTGCTGGAGGTGAACGGGCAGCGGATATTGCTGGATTGCGGGCTGTATCAGGGGCGGCGGGCCGATACGTATGAGCGGAATCTGAAGTTTCCGTGGGAGCCGGCGTCGATCGATTGTGTGGTGCTGAGCCACGCGCATATCGACCACACGGGGAAGCTGCCGAACCTGGTGAAGCAGGGGTTTGGCGGGAATGTGTGGTGCACGGCGGCGACGCGGAATCTTTCGGCGTATATGCTGATGGACAGCGGGTACATCCAGGAGAAGGATGTGGAGTATCTGAACCGGAGGCGGGCGCGCAGGGGGGAGGCGCCGGTGGCGCCGATATACACGCGGGATGATGCGAGGGATACGCTGCCGCTGTTTGTGAGCGTGGGCGAGGGGCGGCCTGTGCCGATCGCGAACGGGGTGACGCTCACTTTTCGGAATGCGGGGCATATTCTGGGTTCGGCGATTGTGGAGCTGGAGATTGAGGAGTTTGCGAGCGGGAAGCGCCGGCGGTTGGTGTTCAGCGGGGACTTGGGGCGGGACGAGATCGCGCTGCTGCGGAGTCCGGCGACGGCGGGGGAGGCCGACCTGCTGATCATGGAGAGCACGTACGGGGCGCGGCTGCACGGGCGGTACGAAACGGCGCTGAGGCGGTTGCGGGAGGTGGTGTGCGAG
>DAOUHY010000252.1:0-13269 GCA_034428435.1 Caldilineaceae bacterium
GGCGGCAAGGGCCAGCAGGATGGTCATGCGGCAGAGTTCCGTTTGCGGTTACCAGTTGCTGGTTGCGGCCGCCGCCAGCCAGCCGGAATCCAGTTACGAGCCAGTTTCTTCGGGCGGGATTTGTGAATCACTGCGCTGGAAGAGTTTGCGCGTTGCATAGACCGGTGCCCAGCCTCAGTTCCTACTTGACAGCCCATCCAGGCCCCAGACGCGGCCAGCGCCGGTGACCAAGAAAAGGCCGTGCCACATTGCGAGCATGGCGTAACTCCAGGGCCATTCGCCGGGGACTTCGAGGAGGCCGATACCAAGGTTCAGAGAGAGGCCCAAGCCGAGCAGCGCGCCGAGACGGGTGAAGGCGCCGGTGAGAAGGCTGAGGCCGACGGCCAGCTCGGTGAGAAAGATCAACCAGGCGAAGAGTGTAAAGTTCGGCAATACGATCTGCTCGACGAAGAGGCCGTAGAGGGGGAAGGCGGCATGTGTCACTTCGAGTTGCAGCCAGTCCATGAGGCCGCGGCCCTCTGCGGGCATGAAATCGGGCGGCAGTTTCCAGCGTAGAGAGAAGAGCCACAGAACTCCTATGATGGCGCGGGCGATGGCGATGGGCCACAGGGGGGCGCGGACGTTCATTGACCATTCTCGGCGGGCAGGAGATGGATACGTTCGCGAGGCAGGTGCAGGATGATTTCTTCGCCGCGGCTGAAGCGCTGATAGGGCGTCACGGTCAGTTGCAGTTGGGTGTCGCTGATGCCGGCGCCGCAGCGGGCGACCAGGCCCTGGAAGCTATAGGTCTCAACCATGCCGACCAGGTTGTTATGGCCGTTACGACCGACCTCGACGGCTTCGGGGCGGATGGTAACGAGCACGTCGCCATCGGGCTTGTCGGTGTCGTCCACTTCGAGCGGGCCGAGATCGGTTTCGACGATGCGGCCGCGCTTGATGCCGGGCAGGAAGTTTATGCCTCCGAAGAAGCGGGCCACGTCGCTGTCGACGGGACGTTCGAAGAAGCTGCGGGGCTCACCGATCTGGCGGACGGCGCCGTGCATGAGGAGACATATGCGGTCGGCGACGGCGACGGCGTCGGTCTGATCGTGGGTGACGAAGATCATGGTGATGCCGGCCTGCTGCTGGAGCGTGCGGATTGTGGCTCGCAGATCCTCGCGCAGGCTGGGCTCAAGGCTGCTTAAGGGTTCATCGAGCAGCAGTACGCGGGGTTGAATGACGAGTGCCCTGGCGAGGGCAACGCGCTGGCGCTGGCCGCCGGACAGCTCGTCGGGCCGGCGGTCCTCATAGCCTGCCAGCTGCACGGCAGCCAGGGCCTGGGCTACTTTGGTGCGAATTGTGCTGGCGCCGGCGCGCCGCATTTTGAGGCCGAAGGCGACGTTTGCGCCGACATCCATGAAGGGGAAGAGCGCATGTTCCTGGAAGACCATGACGGCGCCGCGTCTTTCCGGCGGTACGCCCAGCACGGACTGGTTGTCGAAACGGATATCGCCGTCAGTGGGAGGCACCAGGCCGGCTATGGAGCGCAGAATGGTGGTCTTTCCGCTGCCGGACGGGCCCAACAGAACCATAAGCTCCCCCTGACCGACGGTCAAGGAGACGTCGTGCAGGACGGGAGGGCCGTAGGGGAAGGTGTGGGAAAGGTTGTGCAGTGAGACAGTGGTCATTGTTGGACAGCTAATGTGCGGTCAGAGTGAGAACGCGCTTTTCTGTGTTTTACGTATTGCTTATTGCTTATTGCGTAAGGGCAGACATGACAGGCGCGATACCGTTGCGTGATCCGAGCGGAAAGTCCTGGTGTCCAACGGGACTTGCATCAGAAAGGAACTGTGGTCGCGAGCCAATTGTTGCACGGTGTCCGGTTCCACGACCGCGGGCAGAGCGGGCCGAGGAAGCGGGAAAGCAGTTTATTCGGGCCAAATTTCCATCTGACCGCCTAATGGCAGCTGGATCTGCGCATCCGGACCTTCGAACCAGCGTGCATAGATTTCGTGGTAGACGCCGGACTTCCAGAGCTCCTGGAGGGCGTAGTTGACCTGATCGCGCCATGTGGACTGGTTGTTGGGCACGCCGATGCCGAATTGGACGGGATTGTGTCCGCCGGGCAGGAGGTCGAGTGCGGGGTCGCCGGCTGCGAGGGCCAACATGGTGATGTTGTCTTCGGTGTAGCCTTCGACGGCGCCGTCACGGAGGGCCTGCATGGCGGCGAGCTTGTCACTGAATTCGACGATTTCGGGGGTCGGGCCGCCCTGGGCCTCGCTGTAGGCGATCCAGGAGGGGATGGCTGAGCTGCCGGCGTTGGCGGCCACTTTGAGGCCCATCAACTCATCGATGGAGGTGTATTCGCCGGTACGGATGAGAAAGGACTGATTGTCCCAGAAGTAGGTGATGCTGAAGTCGATGGCGTCGTCGCGTTTGCGGGTGTGGTTCATGCTGGCGATAGAGATGTCGACGCGGCCTTCCTGGAGGAAGCTGATGCGGGTGGTGCCGTCGACGACGATCAGTTCGGGTTCCAGGCCCAGCTGTTCGGCCATGGCGTGGGCGAGGTCGACGTCGAAGCCGACCCAATCACCGTCTTCGGTGACAAAGCTCAGGGGAGGATTGTCGTTGCGCACACCGATGCGCACGGTCCCGCGAGCTGTTATTTCATCGGTCAGGGAAAGTGTGTCGGCAGCGGGCATTGCCGGAATCGCCTGGCAAGCGGCCAGCAGAAGGGCGACGAGAAAGAGGGGGAGAATACGTTGTCGTGCATTCTTCATTGAATGTGACTCCTTTTTGTGAAGTGTATCAGATTGCACCAAGGTTGGACAAAAACGGGGGCGATTTTCGGAAACGCGTTGCATAACGCGGTATTTATAGCGTTGAGAAGGCTGGGCAAACGCAGATGAATTCTCACTTGCAGCGTATTCGTTCTATCGTATCATAGCAGGGGGCGTAATAAATGTAAGCAATGGTACGCATTGGCGCTGCATTTTCTCTGCGGAGGGTCGGAATCCCAGTACATTCTCAGGTGCAGTCCCTTGCATAGTGTACGAGCGCAAGCCCCTTTGGCAGGCGTGCTTCAGTAGCTGAAAAAAGAGTGGGCAAGATCGGATGGTCGACTGCGCCGTTCCCAGCGCTGGGAGAGGCGGGAAAGGGTGAAGGCGAGCACGAAGTAGAGCACGCCGACAAAGGTGTACATGGTGACCCAGTAGGGCGCGTTGGTTACGTCGGCGCCGAGGGCCATGCGGGCGACGGTCATGACTTCGGCGACGCCGATTACGACGACGACGGAGGTGTCCTTGAAGAGGCTGATGGCCTGGCCGGTGAATGCGGGCAGCATGACGCGGAGGGCGTAACGCAGCTTGACGAGGATGTAGACCTGGCGGGGGCGGCTGCCCATGAGGCGTGCGGATTCGACCAGTTCCTGGGGGACGGCGGCGAGGCCGGCGCGCAGGATTTCGGCCTGGTAGGCGCTGGAGTAGAGGGCCAGCGCCACAAGCGCCGACGTGCGGGGGCTCCAGTTGAGCCCGAAGCGGACGCCGCCGACGCCCTGATGGACGAGCACGAGCAGGAGAATCAGGGGAATGCCGCGGAAGAATTCGACGTAGGCAACGGCGCACCAGCGCAGCGGGCGCCAGTTTGACCGTTCGGCGCTGCTGACGGGCACGGCGAGACAGAAGCCGACGGCGACGGCGAGAACGGCAAGGATGAGGCTGAGGACGAGGCCGCCGGGCCGTTGTCCGGAGAATCCGAACAGGAGGGCGGGCAGTTTTTCGATCAGGAAGGACAGGTGGTCATTCATAAACGATTAGTAACAACTAAGCCATGTTCTGTGTGTGTACTGTGTGCGGTCTGCCTGGGGGAAATGTACCGTCAGTGTTTCTGTAGCGGGCTCGCGATGATCATAGCGGTGAACGTTGGGTAGATATGGGAGTTGCCTCGTCTGTCTTGTCTGCGCTGGCACATACTCGGTAACCGCCAAGACGCGGGTGGTAAGCCCGGCCGCCGCGGGTCGCCAAGGTCATATTGCCACACACTCGCTGCGGCGGGGGTTTTAGGAGAGGGGGCGTTGCGGGGGCGGAGCCCCCGCACAAGGGAGGGCCGAATAGGCCCGACCGCCCCAAAGCGAGGAGAGAGTAAAGAGAAGTGAGGAGAGAGAAACATCCTTCGCCATGCAGAATCATGAGCGCCTTTTGGCAAGGACTTAGCAGTCACGACTATCAGAAGCAAATGCCAGGGGAACAGAAAGGGCAACGTCAGCCTCATGCGACGAGCCATTGCTTTTCGACCCAGCGCAGCAGGCCGGAGAAGGCAAAGGCGAGGAGAAGATAGACGATGGCGGCGAGCATGAGAAATTCGAGCGCAAGGAAGGTGCGGGTGATTGCAGTCTGGGCGCTGTGGAAGAATTCGGGGGTGGCGACAAAGGCGGCCAGCGCTGTGTTTTTGAGATGATGGATAAGGCGGGTTGAGATGGCCGGGAAGGCGGTACGGAGTCCCTGAGGCAGCAGGACCGTCCAAAAGAGTTTGATTCGCGAGGCGCCGAGCGTGCGGGCGGCGTCAACGTGTTGCTGGGGGATGGCACCGACGCCGGCGCGAAAGAGTTCTGCGAGGTAGGCGCTAGTATTGAGGACCAGGGCTATGCCGGCGGCGAGCGTATAGTAGGGCAGTGAGAGCCCGCTCCAACTGCTGAGCCAGTTGAGAAAGGCGTTATCGAAGAAGATGGGGCGCCTCAGCTCGGTGGGGAAGAGGTTTGGCAGGGCGAAGGCCCAGATGATCATGAGCACGAGGGCGGGCAGGTTGCGGTGGGTTTCGACATGGAGAACGGCGAGGGCGCCGGCAAGGCGGTTGCCGGAGATGCGCATGGTCCCGGCGGCGACGCCGAGGACGAGGGCAAGTACGGCGGTGACGGCGGTGAGGACAACGGTGAGGAGGAGGCCCTGCAGGAGCAGGTTGAGCAGGTCGGGGGTGAGCCAATTTGGGGTCATTTGGCGCAGATGAAGAGCATCACGGGGCTGTCAGCGGTCAGGTCGGCGGAGTTGTAGCCGTCGTGGCTCTCGACGATATGCAGCCCTGCCGCGGCAAGGAGGCCGGTGACATCTTGGCGGGTGAAGAGGCGGTAGCGCAGGTGGTAGTCCTGGGAGCCGTCGGGGGAGACGATGTGGAATTTTTCGGTGACGATGCCGGTGCCGGCGTCGTAGCTGCGGTCCACCTGTGCGTAGCTGGTGTCGCTGCCGAAGCAGTCGGACGGTTTGAGGGCGTCGAGGGCAGGTTGCTTTTGTGGGAGCTCGAGGGCGAAGCGGCCGCCTTCTTTCAGGGAGTCGAAGACGGTGTTCAACAGGTCGCGGTTGTCATCATCTGACGCGGGCGGGACCTGTCCGAGCGTTGTGAAGAGGCAGAGGGCGGCGTCGAACGGTTCGGCGGTGAAATAGCCTTCTGCGGCAACTTGCTGGAAGTCGACAGCGACACCGGCCTCTTGCGCGTTGTCGCGGGCGGCCCTGATCATGGCGGCGGCGGGGTCGATGCCGAGGACACGGTAACGGCGGCGGGCCAGTTCGACGCTGTGGCGGCCGAATCCGCAGCCGACATCGAGGACGCGTGCGCCGGGGTTGAGCGGCAGGGCGTCGACCAGGAAGTCGATTTCCTGCCGGGTTCGTTCGGCGGTCAGCAGGGGATGGCGGAGGAAGGGGGAGCCGTCCGAGAAGAAGTCATTCAACTGTCAGTTCCCGGCAGCCGTATCATCCGGAGGTGCGTGTAGGGCCCCACTCACGGTGGGGAGGTACTGATTGCGCTTTTTTCACAACGTGTCGCGCACATCGAGCATGGGCAGGTCCTGGCGTTCGAGGTCGTAGAGGGCCTCGAAGGGGATGGCTGCGTCTGCGGCTGCGGCGGCTTCGGCCCAGCCCTCGACCCACTCGCGCTCGATGCCGTCGACATCATCGACGACGCGGAGGCGGTCGATAGCGTAGGTCTCTTTGAGCTGCTTCATTTCGGCGGCGACGCTCTCGGGGGAGCGCTGGCGGAAGGCCTGGCCGTGAACGGAGTCCCGGCACCAGTCGCAGCCGTAGGGGCAGCCGCGGGAGGTGGAGATGGTGAGGGATGAGTAGCCGTTTTCTTCGCGCCAAGTGTCGAGGTAGCGGTCCATGTCGATGAGGTCGCGGGCGGGGAGGGGCAGCTCGTCGAGGTTTTCGACGGGAGGGCGGGGCTGGTTAACGACAGGTGCGCCGGCGGCGTCGCGGAAGGCGATGCCGGGTTCGCATGCGAGCAGATCGGGCGTGAGCGGGCCGGCGTCGATAAGCCGGAGCAAGGCGTCGAGGGTCTGCTCGCCTTCGTGGTGGACGACCATATCGACCTGGGGGAATTGGAGGTAGTAGGCGGGGTCTTTGGTCGGGTCGGGGCCGCCGAGGATTGTGAGTGTGCCGGCGGTTTTGGCGTCCTCGGCGAGGGTGAGGGCCATATCGCGCAGGGGGAGGACGGCGGAGATGCCGACGAGGTCGGGTTTTTCGGCGGCTAGGCGTGCGGTGAAGGCGCTGACGTCCTCTTCAAAGGTGCCGTCGAAGACGGCGACTTCGTGGCCCTGGGCGCGTACGTAGCCGGCGAGGTAGAGAAGGCCGAGCGGGAAGTAGGGGCTTTGGAGGGCCTGCTCTTCGGGATTGAGGCTGAGAAAGAGTGGGTGGACGAGAAGGATTTTTGCCATTGGTCTGGATTTCTGTCTACAGCGGGCAGTTTTTGCGTGCGGCCGTCCGCTTAGGACCGAGGGTGATTATACACTGCGCGGCGTGGACTGTCTAAGGAAGCAGTTGCGGGACCGATTCATCAAGATTTGGACGCTTTTGCGGCCCTTGTAGAGCGCCCACTAGGGGGGCACCTACAGCATTCCGGCAGCGAAGCGAGGCCTTGGCCAAGTTCGATACAGTTGCCTTGGGTTGGAAAGTTTTATGTCTACAATTGTCGCGCTAAGTCTACAAATGTCGCGCCTAAACGGCTTTTTTTTCTGACTAAGCTGTTTGACTTCGCGAATTGTTTCTCGCCATCTTTGAACCGTTAAGGGCAGTCAGATTTTCGGGAAATAAATGACCTACAGCTGCCTTCCTTCGTTGTCGGATTTTCTTTTGGCAAGAGTCATGGCTTGTCAGGGTCAGGGCCAATTCGTTTGAATGCGGTCACTATTATAGCACACAAAAGACGCCCACGGGGGACGAATTTATGATTGGGCAGGGCAATCGCTACTTGGTTGTGTAGTGGCTTGAGAAGATATTACTGATTCCAGCCGGGCCGTATGCATTTGGCAGCGATGCCGAGGTTGGCGGATTTCTCGTCTGTGTGGTGGACGAGAGATTATGAGAGTTTGTGAGCGATTCACGGTTGTCTGAACTGCAGTTCATGAGCTTCGCCTGATGGGCTGTGACGGGGGTCTTGCCGGAGCAGGTTGTCTCATATGAGTGTTGGATGAGAGTTTACGAGCGTTTACGAGAGTTTGCGTGATGTCTGGACTACATTTCATGAGAGTAGTCCGATGGGCTGTGATGAGGGAGTCGCTGGCGCGCGTGGGCGCGTGCGAGGTCGGACGAGAGATGCACAAGAGTTGTACGTCCGGGGATGAGGTGGGACGTGTTTTGGCGGGAATATGGCGGAAATAGCGGAAATGGCGGAAAAGTCGGGCAAAAGCGGGCGAAATTTTTTTTCCACTCCTTGTTGTCGTTACGCTTTTGCATCAGTTCTTCCGTGTCTGGAGTCTGTTCCCGGTTCTGGCAAGTTCTCTACGGTGCTCGTCCACTACTCTAACAGACGACAGACTCATGCCGGTCGCGTGGCGGCGGGGGGCAGGGCGTCGGGTCGGGTAGGGTCGGTTTATGTCGGGTCAGAAAGGGCTGATTTCCTAGTCTTGGGCTTCACTGCTTGGCTTCGAGCACATTTTTGACTGTCTTGGTTGGGTGACGGGCAGCTTACAGTCTTGGAAGGGTCCTCCCCTGCCTTCGGATTCGCTGCCAGCGACAGTCATGGCTTGGTGATGACAGTACGGTCTGAGTAATGCCAATTGAAATTTCGGTACCAGGCTATTATAACACTGTTTTTGATGCAATTTCCTTGGAAATGTGTTGGTCAGTGGTTCGTGGTGTCAGGTTTCGATATGGGAGGAGAGGGATTGGGACCAGGGTTGGGGTAGAGAGGTGACGGGTTGGGCGGTGTCGGCGGCTTGAGATGGGACCGCCTGCGTGACGTCGTCGAGCAGCGATTCGGGCGGTCTGGGATGCACTGGTCGCGTGTGGGCGCTCAGGCGCTGGTCGACCGGTGTGCGGGTGAATCAGTCACTTTCAGAGAAGAGTTGAAACCGGGGGGAGGATACGGGCGGGTTTGGGACCGTTCCAGACCGAGGGGGACTCCTGGTAAGCTGCCTTGTCTTGTTATTTCATACCGGTCAAGGCTACGCCGCGCACAATTGTGCGCGTCATCAGGGCAAAGAGGATCAGTATCGGGACTACGCCGATGGTTGCGCCGGTGATGACCAGATCTACGCGTGTGGCATACTCCCAGGCGAGCGTGGCAATTCCCAGGGGCAGGGTGCGCAGCTCGCTTACCGAGATGATCATGAACGGCCACCACAGGGAGTTCCAGGACCAGAGAAAGACGAAGACGCCCAGTGCGGAGAGCGCATTGAGGGAGAGCGGGAGCATAATGCGCCAGTAGATCCACATCTCGCCTGCCCCGTCCACGCGTCCGGCGTCGACCAGATCGCGGGGAATGCCCTCCATGAACTGGCGCATGAGGAAGATGCCAAAGGCGTTGACCATGAAGGGGATCACCAGGCCCAGGTAGGTATCAAGCATTCCCAACCGGGCGATGAGAAAGTAGAGAGGCAGAACGACGACTGCAAAGGGAACCATCATGCTGCTGATGATGGTCATGAAGATCAGTTCCTTGAAGGCGAAGTCAAACTTGGCGAAAACATATCCACATAATGAGCTTGTAAAGAGGATGACGAGGGTTACGACTGACGAAACGCCAGCGCTGTTGAGAAAATAGCGCAAGAAAGGTAGCTCGCCCGTCAACGTAGTATAGTTTCCCACGGTGAACCCTTTGGGCCAGAGCGTCGGTTTCAGGGAAAGGATTTCCTGGTATGGCTTGAACGACGAGAGCACCATCCAGATGAAGGGCACAAACATTCCCGCGGCAATCGCAAGCATGATGAGCGTGAGGACAATCCGCTCGAACGATAAGTTTCCCTTGCCCAACGTCCTGGGCGAAATGCCATTTTCAAACATGGGTGATGGCTCGTCCTTCTTGCAGTTCCCGGTTTCCCGTTCCAGATAACCAGTTCGTCAGCTGTCGTTGGGAGTGACTATCGCAGGCCGGGACAGTCTTTTGGCGACTTGATCGGTATATGAGCCTAGTACTCCCACCTGGGCCGCAGAAGCCGAAACTGAATTACAGTAAAGATCATGATGATAGCAAACATCACCAGCGAGATCGCCGACGCGGCTCCCATGTCGGTCCGCAGAATGCCTTCGTTTTAGATCAGGTAGGAGAGTACATAGGTTGCATAGCCGGGGCCACCTGATGTCATGACCAGAATGAGAGCGAAGACCTGGAAGGAGCCGATCAGCGTGATGACGGTCACAAAGAGCGTTGTATGGGAGAGAAGAGGCAGCGTAATTCTCCAAAAAAGCTGCCAGCGGCTGGCGCCGTCGATGCGGGCTGCCTCCAAGAGTTGTTCAGGGATACTCATCAGTCCTGCCAGAAAGATGACGGCCCCGAAGCCGATGTGTTGCCAGATGTCCACGGCGACGACCGAATAGAGCGCCTGATTGGCCTCGGTTATGAACCCCTGGCGCGGCAGGCCAAGATCGGCCAACTGGGCATTGATCGGCCCAAAGCGCGGATGATAGAGCCATTTCCAAAGAACAGCGATGGCGGCGCTGGGACAGACTATCGGCGCAAAGACGCAGAAGAGGTAGAAGCGCTGCGTACGTCGAAACTGGTACAACAAGATGGCGGTCAGAAGGCCCAGCGGCACGAGAGCGACGGTGCGGACGATGACATAGACGATCGTGTTCCTGAATGCGTCCTGGAAGCGAGAGGTCGGCAGGAGGAGGTCGCTATAGTTTCTGAAGAGGACAAACTGGCTGGCGCTGGGGTCTTCAATGATCCAGAGGTGGAGGCTGACCCAGACGGCATATAGAATCGGATAGATCAGGAAGAGGAAATAGTATAACAGGATGGGGGTGAGCACGAGCCATGGAAAGGCGTTGCGGGGCACGCGCAGGCGGTTCAGCAGGGCATTTCCGGTCCGTTCGGTCGTCTGATCGCCGCGCGATTCTTCAATCGTTGTCAACCCTGAACCTCCCCAAAGTGTGACGGCTGGAGGGAAACTGTATCAGGGGATTGGGGACCCGAAAGTGGTCAGTTTTCGGCGCTGCCCCAATCCCTGATATCTGTGGACGGCATCCTACCTGGAGAGTGCCATCCGTTTTACGCTTCCATGGGGATCCCTTCCATCAGCTCAGCCGGCAAGCCATCCCACTGGATCTGAACCGGATCCAGGCCTGGATATTTGTCCTGGTACTGCGCCATCTCATCGTTCAGCGCGTTTTCCATTTCGACCAGGGTCTCCTCGACCGTCAGCTCCTGCTGGAGCATCCTGTTCATGACAGGCCACATGATATCGTACTCGAGCGTATCCATGTTGCCGAACGGTCCGTAGTAGCGGTACTGGCCCTTGGTGATGGCGTCCAACACGGGGGCCAGATAGGCGCCCTTACCTGTGACAAAGAAGTCGTCATTGAAGTTGATCTCCTTCAGGGGGGAGATACCCGGATTCTGCTCCAGCATGGCGCGTTGCACTTCGCGCTGGGCGCAGTAGGAGAGAAACTCGGTGACGCTATCTTTGTTCTCGGTGCCTGACCAGACCGCCAAGTTCCATGTATCGGAGTGGTTGAAGATGGCCGGCTTGCCTTCGGTAAAGCCCGGCTTGACGATGAATCCCAGTCTCAGACCGGGGAAGGCGGTGCCTGAATAGGGCACGAACTCCGGCCATTTGAAGGCCAGGCTCGCCAGTCCCTGGGCGAGGGCATCAGAGCTGTTGTTGCCAAGAGCGGGGTCGTCGAGGCGCTTTTCCCATACCACGTCATAGAAAAACTGCATCGCCGCGGTAGATTCGGCTGTCTGCAGGGTGAAAACCTGGTTGTCATTGTCGAACCAGGTGCCGCCCAGATCGATAATGGCGCTAAGCCAATATATCGGGTTGTTCCCATCGCCTGTAAACATCAAGCCGGCGCGCAGTATGTCATCCCCTTCTCTGATGACCAGCTGCTCCGCGTAGTCCAACATCTGGTCGATATTTTCAAAGACCGTGAGGTGCTCCAGCCCGGCCTCCTCAAGGTGATCGAGGTTGGCGACCAGGCCGGCGTCGCCCGGAGGGTCGGGCACACCTATGGCGTAGTGGTTGCCATCGTAGAGAGACTGGAGATAGGTTTCGGGCATGAACTCTTTTTTGGCCTGCTCCAGTGTCACGATGTCAGGCGTCACCGGCGCGATATGGCCGGCCAGAGCCAGCTCCAGCAGTGCGGTCCCGTGCATGACGAAAATGTCGGGGGCCTCATCGGCCGACATTGCGGCGCGCAGCTTGGCGCTGTACTGGCCGGGTTGCGGCTGATAGTCCAAGGCAAATCCGCGCTCACCTGCTTCCTGGAATACCTCGATCGCTGCTCCCATCATCCACTCATGCGGCGGGAAACTCATGCTCCACATTGCAACCGAGCCTTCTTCCGCCATGGGCTCCTCTGCGGCCGCCTGTTCTTCTGCCGGAGCAGGGGCGGCCGGCGCAACACATGCCGCCAGCAAAGAAGCGCCTGTCACAGTTCCCGTCGTCTTCAAGAAGTCACGTCGATTCAAGCGTTTCGCGTTCATGGTGGCCCTCCTCAGACCGTAGAAGATTGATCCGTGTCGTTTGTCTCCCTGTTCGATAGGGGCACATGCGTCTTGAACACGTATAAGGGCGATCAACTCTCTGGTATTTTCAGTGGGACATATGCAAGCCGACGTCAGTTCCTCTGTACAAACAGGTGAAGATTCCTCAATAGGACAGCGGGCCGCCAAGAACTGTCGGGCCGTCTGGATAGTAGAAGGCACGCTCCTGGCATGTCTCGGCACCCATGCTCGACAGGGGGGAGGTCTGGGGACTCCATTGGGCTCTTACATCTTATGCTTCTCCTCTTCAGCAGTTTTTATACAGTATTTCAATGCGGGGAGATGGGCACCATTGTAAAAGAGAATCGTTGATGAATCAAACAGGAAAAATCGGCCGCCACTGCTGCAAAAGAGGCGTGGAGAATTCGTGAATCGTTTGTTCAGATTTGCAGAGCTGTCGCCTGCGGGCCTTTGGGGGTTGGTTTTGGCTTGCATCTGGTGAAGATTAAAACCGATCGATCCGCGAAGACACGAGAAGGAGCGCGGGGAACACCATAGGCTCATCGGATTATCTCTGCGTGACTGCGCCGCCCTTCGATGATCAGTCGCAGTTTGCAGACGGAAGTCGTTGTTCAGACATGCGTCTGCGAGCCCTGGTGAAGGCGTGCAGGAGGTTGAAGAGACAAGCCGCAGCCTGAGGGAAACGTCTCAAGCTTTATTTTGCGCAGAGAGGGTTTTGGTCCAGGGTTGGGGTTGGGATTGGACCGGTTGACCGGTGTCTGCGGCCTGGGCGGCGAGGATGTCGAGGTAGCGGTCCTGGCATGCTTCGGCGAGGGAGTAGGCTTCTGCGCCGCCGCGGACGTATGCGGCCATGCGGAGGAGGAGGTCGGCGACGGCGATTTCGTCGTCGGAGAGCTCGGCGGGGAGGGTGGGGTTGCGGTACCACCAGTGTTCGCCGGCCTGGATGCCCTTGAGGTAGTTGCCTTCGAGGTTGCCTTCTTGGCCGGCGGAGTGGCGGTTGAAGGTGAGGTGGATGGGTGTGCGGAAATCCTGGAGGTAGGCGGCTTTGTCGTCTATTATTTCGCCGCGCTCGCCGCGCACGAGGAGGCGCTGTCCGCGGACATACGAAAAGTACTGGTCGGAGGTGAAGTCGAGGATGCCGAGGCGGTCGCCGAAGTCGAAGGTGGCGATGAGTTGTTGGGAGTCGGCGACTTTTTCTTCGAGGGGCGGTCCTTGGCGGGTGGGACCCTGGAGGAGGGGCGAGGTGAAGCGGCGGGCGGTGACGGTTGCCTGTTCGGCGGCGATGCCGAGGAAACGGCGGATAAGGCTGATGGCGTGGTAGCCGTGGCAGGCGGAGAGCTGGACCTGGCTGATGCGTCCGAG
>DAOUHY010000253.1:0-50127 GCA_034428435.1 Caldilineaceae bacterium
TGCGCAAAAACTGGTCTGATTGCCGTGATCTTCATTTTAGATTTCCTCGTGGGTGCTGGCAGCGCTATTCAGGCTGCCTCCAACATTTCCTGTACCATTGACTCTGCCAGCTGGCGTTCCGCCTCGCCGACCTCGATCTCCCCATCGAGAAGACCTTTTCGCAGTCTGCGCATGATCTGCCCATACCCCGGGCCCGGAGGCAATCCCATCTGCAGCAGGTCTCTTCCATCCAGCGCGGGGCGAATGTGCCGCCATCTGTGCACGTAGCAGTTCAATCGCCTGTGCAGCAAGGGATCCTCCTTCACAAGCGATAGCAGCAGCAAAACAGCCGGCTGCGCCCCGTCGAGAATAGCCACAACTTCGCTTGGCCGCTTCTGTACCTCGGTTAATTGCGGCAGCTGTTTCTTGACCATCCTGAGTTGGCGCATCAGTCCCTGCGTCTTTCCTCGAAGCCGCAGCCTTTCGCTCAGTTCCTTTTCGATCGGTGACGCCTTTTCTTCGTCATCGCCATCAACCGGCAACACATCGAAAATGAGAAGTCCCCAATAGAGCCGTTCCACCGGCATATCGTCCAGCTGCAGCTGACCTGCTAGCGCCTCTGCCGAACAGTCGTCACCCCCGCCCCCTGCCCCCACCGCCCTTCCCGCACTCAGGAAGTCGCGAAGGGATGCGCATCGATCGGCGAAGGACCCTCCGGCCCGCAATGCAGGATGGATCCGGCTGAGAATGCCCAGTTCATCCAGTCTTTGAACTGTATCTTCCGGTCTCTCTTCCTGAAATATCCGGTCCAGCTCCTGTCGTATCCGCGCCGCCGTAACGCGCCCAAGAAGCGGTGCCGCATCCAGAAGATGCTCCTGCGTCCGCGCATCGATCTGAAACCGAAACCTCTGTTCATACCGCACAGCGCGCAGGATTCTTGTCGGGTCATCCACAAAACTCAGACTGTGTAGTACCCGCACTATTCCGGTCCTCAAGTCGGACAGACCGCCGTAGAAGTCCAGAAGGTCGCCCCATCGGTCCGGAGTGAGAGCAACCGCCAGCGTATTGACCGTGAAATCCCGCCGGTGCAGGTCAAGTTTGATGCTGCCCTGCTCAACGGTGGGCAGGACAGTTGGCTCTGTATAAAACTCAGTACGCGCAGTAACGAAATCGAGATGACTTGGCAACTTGCCCTGATCACGCCCTTCGACACTGGCCGCTACGTCCGGGCACGTCAACGGAAAATCCGGCTCGTCCAGAATCCACTTGGCAGTTCCGAAACGAGCGTGACTGACGACCCGTCCCCCGCACCTGCTCTGTATGCGCGCCGCGAGTTCTATGGCATCGCCCTCGACCACCAGGTCCATGTCCAGGAAACCAGCCCCGTTGGCGCCGTCAAAGCTTCCCAGCAGCAGGTCTCGCACGAAACCGCCTACGATATACACGGCATGCCCCATCTCGGTCGCGGTCTCTCCGACCAGCCAGAGGAGTCGGTGTTGGCGCTCCGAAAGGATCTCACCTAACTCTCGACTGACGTCCGGGACCCTTGGCGAGGCCTCTCTCTCTTCCCCCCAAAGTTTGAGTAGGTCCGTACGTGTAACAATCCCCACCATCTCGCCCTCGGCATCCAAAACCGGAATCTGCCCCCAACCGCTATCGATCATGAGCTTGTGAAGGGTACTGATAGGCGCGTCTTCGCGAACTGTATAATCCCCTTGGCGCATCACCTTATGCACCGGCAGCTTACCCAGCCGGTGACCGAGCGTGCGGTCTGCCTCTCGCCGGGTCAAGATTCCAACCAATCTGTCGGGGCCGCCGTTTCCTCTGTGCAGGACCGGAAACCCTTCATGGCCGTAGCGCTGCATCAACGCCATCGCGGCGGCAACCGACATCTCGTCGTCCAGCGTACGTGGTCGTCCTCTGCTCATGATCTCTGCTACCGTCGCCCGCGACCCCGCGTGCTCCTGAAGCAGGCTCCCGATTCGCTCCCTTACATCGGCAAGAGTCGTCCCTTCCAGCAACGCGGCTGCGGCTCGCCTGTGGCCGCCGCCTCCGAGAAGCTCGGTGACCAGGCCTACGTTTATTGCGTCGGTGTTACTTCGAGCTACAACTTGCACGTGGTCCTTGAGATTCACGACGATGAACAGCGCATCTGCGTTGAACAGATCGTTTAGCCTGTGTGCAAGACCACTAAGTTCGTCATCGTAGTCAGGGGCATCCGCGCTGGCAATAACAACGTACTGACCCGCGACTGTCACGTGCTCAGCGTACTCGGTCAACTGCATGGACAGTTCATTCTGCGCGTCTGTGGGAGGAAAATTCAGGAATCGCCGCATCACGTCCAGCCGGGCCCCCTGTTCGACCAGCCAGGCGGCGCAGCGAAGGTCGCGATGTGTTGTGGAAGGGTAAAGGAGGCTTCCAGTGTCTTCGTAGATGCCTAACGCCAGCAAAGTGGCCTGAAACGGGGAAAGCCCACTGTTCTGCTGCATCAGGCGCTCAACCAGCAGCGTGGCATTGGCACCCGTCGTATGAGGACCAAGTGAATCCTGCCAGACCTCCCAACCCGATGGCAGCGGCTCGGTCGCACTGTGGTGGTCAATCACCAGGTGCCGGCAATCTTCCCCCATTCCCTTTACCGCGTTAAATCTCCGCGTGTCAACAACGATCGCCAGTTCGACGCTGCCGCGCGGCAGATGTCGTGGATCGACGAAAGGGAACAGGTTGGAGTACAGGGACAGAAAGGCCTGGACGTTGCGCTTAAGTTTCCAGGGCAGGACAGGCAACGCTTGTGGGAAGAGTAGTGCTCCCCCTAGCAAGGAGGCTAACGCATCAAAATCTGCAAGTTCGTGGGTGAGTATGACAGTCTGGCTGCGCATCGGTGAAATCGGTAAGGTCGCCCATGGAAACTGCAAACTACTATACCCATCGCCATGCGGATGGGCAAGCACAGGGCCGAAGGCGTCCTGTCCCCAAGGGTAAGCCGATTCCGACTCCACTCACATGGCCGCTAACTGCCCTCTGCGCGGCGCAATAGCGCCCGGGCAGCCCTATTGTGGCGTTCAGCCAGCTTGGGCACGTCTATGTGAGGGGGAACACCGTCCTCAACCAGGAGCCGCCCATTGACAATGGAGAAATCGACAGGCTGCGGCGAACAGAAAACCAGTGCCGCAACCGGATCATGTACCGCGCCCCCCGCGAAAGTTAGCGCTGAAAGGTCAAATCCGATTACGTCTGCGGCCATCCCCGGAGCTAGCGAGCCGACATCATCCCTTCCCAACACCGAGGCCCCGCCCAATGTGGCGATCTCCAGCGCCTCCCGCGCCGTCATGCCCTTGGGATTGCCCATTACCCGCTGCAGCAACAGGCACTGACGCACCTCTTCCATCAGGTTGCTGCCGTCATTGCTTGCGCTTCCGTCCACGCCCAATCCCACATGTACCCCTGCATCCCGCATCGCCCGCACCGGGGAAATACCGCTCGCCAACCGCATATTGCTCGTAGGGCAGTGTGCAGCACCTGTCCTTGTACGCGCGAACTGACCGACCTCCTCCTCATTCAGATGCACGCAGTGGGCATGCCATACGTCATCACCTAACCAGTCCACAACCTCCGCATAAGTTCCGGGCCGGTAACCAAACCGCTCCATGCAGAAATCTTGCTCGTCGAGCGTCTCCGCCAGATGTGTGTGAAGATGTACATCCATCTCAGGACCAAAGGAGCGGGCAAGTGCTGCGCAATCGCGCATCAGCTCCTGCGTGACGCTGAACGGGCTCGTCGGGCCTATCACTACCCGGCGCATGGAAAAGCGGGATGCGTCATGATACTCTTCCACTAATCTCCGGGACTCGACAAGAATGTCGGGTTCCTGTTCCGTCATCCAGTCCGGCGGCAAACCCCCTCTGCTCTCGCCAAGGCTTACACTGCCTCGCGCGCCATGGAAGCGGACGCCGATCTCCTCCGCAGCCTCGAACTGGTGGTCCAGACGCGTCCCGTTTTGCCACAGGTAGTGGTGGTCGCTGCTTGTTGTGCATCCACTCAAAAGTAGCTCCGTCAACGCTACTTGTGTGCTGACTCGTACATCATCAGGACCGATACATGACCAAATGGGAAACAGAGCGCGCAACCAGTCGAACAGAACACCGTTCTGCGCGGCCGGAACCACCCGCGTAAGAGTCTGGAAGAAGTGATGGTGCGTATTTATGAAACCGGGGAGGACTATCTTCCCGCGTGCGTCAAGATAAGTTGTCGAAGAGTCAGAATTCGCTCCGTCCCTGTACTCCGCCGGCAAGTCGATAGTCGCGCCCACCCAAACAATCTGCGCACCCTGCATGACAAGCGCGCCGTCAGCGATCTCCTCGCGCTCTTCATTCATCGTTACAAGACATTCGGCATTTGTTACAACGGTCCTAGTATTCATCGACAAATCTGTTCCCTTTCAGTGAACGCCCTCATCGGGCTGTTTATCGCTTGCGCCAACGTCTGAAGCTGCCCTAACAGGTCTGGTTGTGATGGCTTCTTCCCTTCCCATCATCTCAGAGCCAGCAGGCTGGGAGTCATCCCCTCCTCATCCAACATTTCCTTCAGTTCCGCAGTGGAAAGCGGACGCCCTTTGCCTGCCAGGGCCGTAAGGGCCGCCTCCATCACGTTCGTTCCAAAACTGCGCCCATCCAATCGTGGTGTCACCGTAGCCAGATGCGATACGCCTCGTTCCTCGAGAAGGGCTACGTCTTCATCCGTTGTGGTGTTTGTCACGATGATCTTGCCTTCCAGGCCCGGTGGCAAGTGTTGCTTGATGTAATGAAAGTCATCCGCAATGATCGAGGCCCAACTGTACTGTGCCGTGAATTTGGGGACGATCTGCTCCTGCTGTTCCCCGGTTGGGTAGATCCAGGAGAAGGGCAAACGGGACATGACCGGAAGCAGAATCCGGGCCAGCAAATGGAGTGTGCTTAGGCTTCGCAAGAATACCGGAATCCCTAGGCCAAAAGCCAGGTCGCCAAACAGTGGCTGATAACCCATATCCACAAAGCCGCGCACCATCGCATAGCGGCCGACTGCTACGCAAAATAGGACATTCTTGGAATGTGCGGGCAGGAGATTCTGCAGTCGCTGCGCAGTCTGTCGCTCCACAACGGTGCGAATTCCGCCGCCGTCAACCACTGGCGATTTTACGCCGGCAACGATGCTGCGGACCGAATGGAGCGGAAAGTAGCGGTCGTTTACCTCCAGGCCGAGGTCTGCACCGCCAAAACCGAAGGCGTCAACCTGGCCGTCATGTTCCAGAAACAGTTGTCGCATCCGTTTCTGGTCTCCATCGGCGCCGATCCGCTCCAGAACGACCTGCTCGTCCCGGATCGTGGTCTCGACCCGTTTATTGCGCTTGCTGCTGCCCAAGCTGATGGAAACGACCCGTTTCATTGTGAGTCTGCTTCGGCACCCTTAAGTTTCGGCCCTATTGCGCGACAAATGACCGGCGCACCCGGCACTTACGCAATCTGCCCTGCTAGCCTCATTCAATCACGCCGATATGGCGTCCCGCCTTGATGAAGACGCTCAATGCAAACTCAATGTCTTCTTCAGTGTGGGCAGCCGTAACGTTGGCCCGCAAGCGGGCGGTCCCTTCCTTTACGGCCGGCGGCAGAACAGGCAGTACAAATATGCCGTTGTCTTGACAGAATTTGGTCATTGCAAATGCGCGTTCTTCAGTCCCGACCATGATTGGAACGATCGGCGACTCGGTCTGGCCGGTGTCGAAACCGGCGGCCTGCAGACCGCTAGTGAACTGCTGCGCATTGCGGAGGAGGATGCGATTGCGCTCTTTACCTTCATCTTCCAGCACATTAAAGCCTTCGGTTATGGCAGCGGCCACCGACGGCGGCAATGCAGCGCTGAATACGAAGCCGCGCGCAGTATGCCGCAAATATGTGACCAGCTTGTCGCTGCCTGCCACATAGCCGCCAATGCCCGGTATCGCCTTGCTGAGTGTACCCATCTTCAGATCGATTGAGCCGTACATATCAAAATGCTCCTCGATCCCATGTCCGGTCTTGCCCAGTACGCCGATGCTGTGTGCCTCGTCCAGCATCAGCCTAGCATTGTATCGCCTGCAAATCTCATGCGCATCCGGCAGATTGAAGATATCGCCGTCCATCGAAAACACGGCGTCAGCGATGACCAGCTTCCCTGCCCCTTCCGGAGCACGCCGCAGCTGTCTTTCGAGGTCATCCATGTCGTTGTGGCGGAATCGGACAAACTTGCCTCTGGCCAGCAAACAGCCATCAACAATACTCGCATGGTTCCACCTGTCCGAAAACACCCAATCTCCCCGCCCGACAAGCGTGCTCACTGTGGCCAAATTGGTAACATAGCCGGAACTGTATACAATGGCCTCTTCTCTCCGGGCGAAATCGGCAATCGTCCTCTCCATCTTGGTGTGGAGATCTAGCGTGCCGCCGAGAATGCGGACGCCATGGGTGCCGGTTCCATATTTGTCTGCTGCCTCTTTGGCTGCTGCCACAATACGAGGATGGTTGATCAGTCCTAGGTAACTGTAGGTCGCAAACATCAGCTTGCGTTTGCCCTCAGTATGTACCCATGGCCCCTCAAGTGAATCTACTGGCTGAAAATAGTAGTAGTGTTCGCTTGCCTTTGCCTCTGCCGTCCGTTCCCACCAGGCATCGATTCCCTGCGAAAAGGCATCGACCAGCTCACCATCGCCGTTCAGAAAGGACTCAAGGGAAGGGGCGTCTATCGCCGCCGTGGAGAGGCCATCGGGATGGACCCCAACTGGCTCCGCTCCAAGGCGCGCTAACTGATTAACCATTGTATGAGACCTCGTTTTCCACTACATTACAATATACTAGGGCAGAGAAGGCACCGCGATAATTGTATATGCCAATGTCCGCCAGCAAAAAACAGCCGGCCCATTCGACTAGGCGAAGGGCGCGAGAATAATATCATAGAATTGTATCGCATTAAAGTCCACCGTGCAAAGACGACCTGTCATGGCGCAAGAATCCGGGTTCGGGGGCACACGACAAGTCCGCCTTCAAGCCAGGCCGGTTGCAAATTCGATGCCCGTCAGCCCCGCGATACAATAGGTGAGACCCCACGAGTTCAAATATGCACGCAAAGCACCCTGACCCAGATAACCAGTACCAGCCCCACAGGCTTCTACGCGATGGCAATCTGCAGACGATCCTTGGCCGCCACATCCCCCGGGATGCCGCGTTGGTCAACCAAGACGAACAGAGAATCCTGTTCGACGCCGGACCTGACAGGACGGATCTGGATCCGGGCCGGGCCGTGCGCCTGCTTGGATTCTACACGCCCCGCCGAAACTCCGTCGACCCGCAAACAACGCCTAAAGGTCTGGCAATGCTGGTGCACGGTTGGGAAGGAGACAGCCATTCCGCCTACAATCTCATCCTGGGCAGCTCTCTGATTCGGGCAGGATTTGACGTCGTCCGCATGAACATGCGCGACCATGGACCGACGCACCACCTCAACAGGGGGATCTTCTTCGCAACCCTCATCGAGGAGTTCCACGCCGCGACCCAGCAGGTTGGCCTTCTCGCTGCTGGTAGGCCTTTCTTCATCATCGGCGCCTCTCTCGGCGGCAATTTCGTCGTCCGTATGGCCCTGCGCCATGCCCATAGTCCCATCCCCAATCTTCGCCGGGCAATAGCGGTCAATCCCGTCCTCAATCCCTGGCTCACATGCATTTTGCTGGACAACCACCGGCTCCTGCGCCGCTACTTTCGCCGCCGCTGGCTGGATTCGCTCCTCAAGAAGCAAAAACTGTTTCCCGATCTATACGACTTTACACCCTTGGCTTCCGTCCCGACGATCTGGGAAATGACCGACTGGGTGACCAAAAGCATGTCCCACTACAGTGGCGTGGAAGAATACTTGGACGCCTATTCAGTCCAGCCCAGTGAATTTCACTGCCTCGCCGCCCCGCTGACAATTCTCACCGCGGCCAACGACCCGCTCATACCCTCGGACGATTTCAACGCACTGCCTGCCCATCCCCAGCTGCGTGTCCACGTCCTGCCTTACGGAGGCCACGTTGGCTACAACGATCTCTTCCCCCTCCGAAACTGCCTTCCAGATCTGATCAGCGCCCTCCTGGCCCAAGACATCTGAGCTAGCTGAGAACGCAACTACCATGCTACCTACAGTTCGCCACCTTGCACGAGGCGAGCGAAATTCTCTCTCTTCTCACTCCTCTTCACTCTCTCCTCGATTTTCTGGGCGGTCGGGCCTATTCGGCCCTCCCTTGTGCGGGGGCTCCGCCCCCGCAACGCCCCCTCTCCTGTCCGCGCCGTAGCGAGTGTGTGGCGAATTTGAAGTTGTCGTCTCGCGGCGGCCGGGCTTCCCCCCGCGTCTTGGCGGATTCAGAGTATGTGCTAGCGCAGGCAAGACAGGCGAGGATACCCCCACACATACCCAACCTTCACCGCTATGACCATCGCGAGCCCGCTTCAGAAGTCCTGACACTAATCCCCGTCACTCTTGACCCGGTTGACCGCACACAACACGCACGTAGAACATGGCTTTGCAACTACCAATGCAGGTAAATCTTCTGCCGCCCGCAAGACGTCGGGTATACTGAAACGCCTAAGCCTCTGGCGTTCACGAGGTCAAACCGGATCACAGAACCTACCCCATGCCGCACATTCTGATTACAGGCGCAAACGGACAACTTGGACAGGCCCTGGCTTCCTGTCTTAGCTCAGCAGGGCAGCTTACCTGCTGGACGCGTCCCCGCTACGACATCACAGACCCGGCGATCGCCGACGCTGTGGCTGAAGCCGCCCCTGACTTCGTCATCAATGCTGCCGCCTGGACCGACGTCGACGGTGCCGAAGAGTCGCCGCGGTTCGCTTTCGCCGTAAATGCCCTTGGCCCCAAATACCTGGCCGAAGGTTGCGCCCGCTGCGGCGGAACACTGGTACAGATAAGTACCAACGAGGTATTCGCCGGCGAGGCCGGCCGCTTCTACCACGAGTATGAACAGACCTCTCCCGGCAGTGTTTACGCCCGCAGCAAAGCCGCCGGCGAACTCGCCGCCGCCTTAACACTGGACCGCCTCTACATCGTTCGTGTAGCGTGGCTCTACGGCGCGGGGAGCAACAACTTTGCCGCCAAGATCAGCGCCGCTGCAGACCGGCACGGCGCCCTTCGCGTTGTGAGCGACGAGTTCGGCAACCCGACCTACGCCCCTGACGTAGCCGCCGCCATCGCAAAGCTGATCGAAACACAGCGCTACGGCATCTACCATCTCATAAACGACGGCTGGGCCAGCCGCTACGACTGGGCAGTCGAACTGATGCGCCTTACTGGACGCGAGGCGCTTCCTATCCAACCCATTAGTGCCGATGAGTGGCCTCGCCCAACGACACCTCCCCCTCACGCCGTCCTGGTAAACCATGCCGGCGCGGCCCTAGGTATCACCCTGCGCGACTGGCGTGATGCCCTCCACGACTACGTGCAGACACAATCCGAAAGGTGACCTGGGGTACGACATGAACGAAAACGGTCAAAAACCAACTGCGCGCAAATCAACTGAGCAATCCGCACAAACACCGTTTTTCTCTGTTCTCATACCCAATTACAACGGCATCCACCATCTGCCCGACCTGTTCGCCGGCCTGGAAGCGCAGCGCTATACCGACTTCGAAGTCATCTTCGCTGACGACGCCAGTAGCGACGACTCCGTGCAATGGGTACAGGAGAACGCCCGTCAAACGCGCATCCTGGCCAGCCCCCAAAACTCAGGATTCGTCGCCTCCGTCAACCTGGGTGCTCGCGCCGCCCGCGGCCGCTTCATTGTACTTCTCAATAACGATACCCAACCGTCGCCGGAGTTCCTGGCCGAACTGGCCAAAACAATTTGCTCCCACCCCCAGGCCGGAATCGTAGCCGCCAAGCTCCTACTTTTCGAGGAACGAGGCCGCATCCACACGGCCGGGGACATGATGGGAAGGGACGGGATTCCACGCAATCGAGGCGTTTGGGCTACTGACAGCGGCCAATTCGACACTTCGGAGCTGGTATTCGGCGGCTGCGGCGGCGCGATGGCCGTGCGTCGCGAGCTTTGGGAAGCCCTCAACGGCTTCGACGAGGATTACTGGATGTATATCGAGGATGTGGACTTTTCGTTCCGCGCCCAACTCCTTGGCTGGCAAGCCGTTCTTGCACCGGCAGCGCATGTCTATCACAAACTGGGCGGCAGCGGCGGCGACGAGCTGAGCAGCTTCTACGTGGGGCGCAACACGATCTGGACCCTTGCCAAAAACATGCCGACTTCTCTACTGGTGGATCACGCACCGCAAATTGTCGGCGCACAGCTTTCGATCGCGTTAGACGCGCTGTGCAACTTTCGTGGCAGCGCTGCCCGCGCCCGCCTCCGGGGCCAGATAGCTGGCCTCCTCGGCCTGCCCCGCCTACTCCAAAAGCGCGCCATGGTCCAATCCCGGAAGCTGCGCCACGACGTCGAGATCGACCGGCTCCTGGTCTGACCGTGAACCTTCCCGGCCAACGGCTCCTTCTTCAAGGCGTCTTGGAGTACTACAGATGCCAGTCCGCCTTACGCACCGCAGGCGCAAACAACTCCTCCAGCAACCTGTCATCAACGCGCTCGCCAATGATGAAGCGCCGCGACCCGGCTACCCCAGTACCCGTGATGAAATACCGGCCCGGCTGCGAACCGAGATAATGGTCCAGCAGCCGGTTCGTGATGTCGCGCCAGCGCTGCGCGGTCGGCATCTCCTGTCTCTGTAGAGTCACCCAGTCTGAGGGGATCTCGATAGCGATACGGGTAGTGGTAGCGCCGAATAGCGGCGCTCCGTCCCCTCGGTTGACAACCGTCAAAGCTGGATCTGCTTTAACCTCCAAGGGTCCTGGCTGTCCTCTGCCTTGCAATGCCAGCTGCACTCGCCTTGAACGAACCGCCCACATGATGCTCAACCTGGAGGCAATCACACGGTTCAATTCGTTGCGAAATGAATATAGACTCGGCTGAAACTCGCAAGCGACTGCGCCCAATCGTGTGAAGTTAAGCAAGGCATTGGCAAATAGAAGCGGGTCCGTCGTCCAGTTTATCAAGTCCATGCCCATCTCGACAGCTTGGCGTGCCTGCTGCCGCTTCAGCAACTGGCCGATTCGGCGTCTGCGCTTGCCCGGAGCCACCGCAAGCAGTTGAGATTCCAACTGCAGGTCCTGGCGGTACATGTACATCCCCGCACCGGCCGGACCTGTTGGAAACCTGAAAAACCCCAACAGGAATCCGGCCAGAACGCCGTCAGCACGGGCCACCAGCGAGCAACCTATGCCCCCCTCGTCGCTGTGCAAATCGCTGGGGTAGAGCCCGTCCGGCGGGCTGTGCCAGATCGACTGCTGCATCGTACGAACTTCCACTGCCTCATCCGCATCGGGTCGCCCGCAGATTACTCCGTCTAGATCGATGTACGAGGGTGTGAAAGTGTGGTCCGCGTCAGGCAGATAAAAGTGCGTCTTCTGCTCTGGAGACAGAACCTCGCCGACGGCGCTGGTAACTGCGTCGGCGCCAAGTGCAGGTGACCCGTCAACATGCTCGTACCGCAGCGTATAAGTGGCGCCTTCCTCGCCAGTGTCCCGCGGGAGCAGAAACGCGTAGCCGCAAGGCGAACCGGCACTTGCGTGTTCATCTTGAAAGAGAGCAACGCAGGCTCCGCCGATCTTCGGCAGGACAGCCTCCAGAAAATGATGAGGGAGCAGCGAAGACCTGTCCCCCAACTGCCTCCTTATCTCGCGCAGCTGGCTGGGCCAGCCGTCCGATGTCGGGTCAATCTGTTTAACACTGACGCGGCGACTCATCCGCATGCCTCGCCATACCGCTGTTGATACTCCTCAACCGTCATGCCGTAGTACAGTTCGTCCAGGAAGCGCCCGCCCGAGTAGATGGCCCGCCGTACAGCCCCCTCGCGTACAAATCCCAGCCTCTCGTGCAACGCCTGCGAGCTCCCGTTTTCGCTGTGCATCTGAACGGTCACCTTCTGGTAGCGCAACTCCTCAAAATAGTAACGAAGTATTAGCAGCACAGCTGCCGCCGCATAACCTTTGCGCCGGTGGGAGACTTCAACGCCGAGTCCGTACTTGAAGACGCCGTTTCGAGGACTGCAGTTGTGCGTGTGAATGAATCCGACCGCCGTGCCTTCGCGATTTTCGATAACCCAGTTGAAAGAATCGTTTTCCATCTTCCTCTTCGCCTCGGTCGCCGCCCATTCCCGTACTTGGGAAACAGAAACAGGCGGCCAGACGAACTCAAGATTTCGTGCCATCTCGCTGTCCTGGTTCCAGCGCCAGAAGGTGTCGCCGTCCTCCGGCTCCACCCCGCGCAGTCGGATCAGCTCTGTCTCCCAGTAGTTCATCGGACCACTCCGTGGGACCTCAATCTAAATCAGGAGTCTGCGTGTGATTCCGCCTGAAAGATTCGAATCTTGAGAGAACGGCAATTGATTCAGAAGACCCCACCGACTCGTACGCAACATGCAATAGATACGAGTGCATGGCTGCACCCGCCGGTGGCAGCGCCTTGGCCAGTATCCAGTTATTCGCAAGAGTTTGCGGCGCCATCAAGAGGTTCAGGCTCTGGCACGATGGACAGGCCTGCACGACCAACTACGTGGCATATCCTCTATTGCCCAGTCATGCGACCGGAGGCTGGGATTTCGTCGCCTCTTGAGGCGGCTCTGTGTCATCAACTCGCGACTGGCGCCGTGCCGGTGTCATCCCGTCCATCGAACTCTTCAATTCTGACCTGATCACCTGTACGGATCGTACGATGCCAGCCAGTCGACTGCTCGTGGAAATCACGGGCGAAATGATACTCGTGCTCACAAACTCAGCCGAACCTTTGACAGTACCGACTGTCTCCTGGCCGTCTCGGATAACCGGTTTCACTTCGGCCTGTATCATCTTGACCAAGCGCCAGACCTGCCAGATCAGAACCACCAGCAGACCGTTCATTATGAGAATCTCTAACGCAACGAGAATGATGGCGATATCCCGAACTGTGGCGCTGACCACGAAGCTCTCCTTTGGCAATCGGCCCAGTTTGCTGCGTCCCCTTCAACCAGCGGCTGCACCGGCCTCCCTGCCCAGAAGACTGCACTAGTGTGTGACAACCCGGACCAGGAATAAGGCAATGATTGACGCCAGCGTCGCCTCCAGCAGGCTGAGCTGCCCAACCTGCCATGTATCCCACTGCAACGTCTGGCTCACCCAGTGTCCCAGCACGAATCCCACAGCAGCCGCAATCAGATACTGCGGCAATTCCCGCAGCGATCGGCCCGTCCACAGGTGGAATAAGCTGGCATAGCCCGTAACCAGCAACGTAGCCAGCAGAACCGGTGGACTGAGAATTAGCGACGCGAATGGCGTACCTGAAACCAGTCGTGAACCTCCTCGGTCTCAGTTTAGGGAAACTCGATGGGCCGGCGACATCTCAGTTGCTGCCGGATCTTCGCCGGGATCCCCTCTTTCAATCAGCCCTCCCCCAAGGCAGAGGGGGCCGTCGTAGAACACGGCTCCTTGACCCGGGCTGATGCCGCGTGCCGGCTCTTCGAACGCGACCTGAACACTGCCATCCTCCCGTGGATAGACTTTACAGTCCAATGGTTTACCCGAATAGCGGGTCTGGCACTGGACGCGGCTGCCTTTGGGAACCGGCCTTCCTGAAGTCCAGTTCACATTCGCAGCCGTCAGTTCAGACCTGCCTAGCGCCTCGGATGGCCCTACGATAAGCTGGTTGCGACTAGGCTCAAGCGCAACGACGTACATAGGGGCCGCCGTCCCGCTCAGGCCCAAGCCCCGCCGCTGCCCTACCGTATAGTTCGGCAGCCCCTTATGCTCGCCCAGCACGTTTCCCTCAACATCCACGATTTCGCCCGCCATCATCGCGTCTGCGGCCCAATCCGAAAGAAAGCGCCGGTAGTCGTCATCCATCACAAAGCATAGGTCCATCGAATCGTGCTTGCTGTGAATGGGCAGCCCCCGCGCAGCTGCCATCTGCCGCACCTCTTCCTTTGCGAATTCGCCGACAGGGAATAGCAGGTCGCGTAACTCGGACTGGCCCAGCACGCTGAGGACGTAGGACTGGTCCTTATGCATGTCAACGCCGCGCAACAGATGAACGCTTCCGTCCGGTTGTCGCCGCAAGCGCCCGTAGTGGCCGGTGGCAAGGAAATCGGCGCCCAGCCGCCGGGCATAGTTTAGCAAATAGTCGAAGCGGATGTGCCGGTTGCATGCAAGACAAGGGTTGGGCGTCAGCCCGCTGCTGTATCCCTCGATAAAGGGGTCCACTACATTCTCTTTGAAGGGCCGCTCGACATTGATCAGATAGAACGGCATGCCCAACTGGCTGGCGACGCGGCGCGCGTCCTCCACGCTCTCCTCGTCACAGCACTTGTTTCCAACTCCTTCACCGTCTTCCGCCTCCGCCCACAACCGCATCATCACGCCGATACACCGGTAGCCCTGCTCAGTAAGCAATGCTGCCGCGACCGAACTGTCGACGCCGCCGCTCATGGCGACGACAACAGTCGTCTCAGATGGGGGCTGTTCATGCCTGTTTCTGGTGGTCTTCCCAATCATGCTGCGCATTTTAACACAATCGCCGATTTTCCGTCATGGCTATGGCAATACGCGCGTGTCCGGTTTCTCCCCATCTGGTCAACGATTCCGCCGCATACAAGACCAGCGACTTGATCTCAATGGTATAATGGGGTAGGGCCGCTGCATGGGAATGAGTTCAGTGTTCAGACAGCCGCCTGCGGGCTTGTAGCCAGAATTCCGCACCCAAGGAGGTGCGCCAATGGCGATACCGATCGACACGCAGAATCTAGTAGACTCGCGAGCACTCGAAAAGGCGCTTGCAGTGGCCTCCGCCCGCCACAAACATCTTTGCCCTCGCCAAGTGCTGGGAGCCCGCTGCGCCATCGCCGCGTCGGCTGCGCTGGGACTCGAAGTGCCCCGCACCGACAAGCGTCTCATCGTGATCGTAGAGACCGACGGCTGCTTCGTAGACGGCGTAGAGGCGGCCACAGGCGTTTCCGTAGGCGGCCGCACCTTGCGTGTAGAAGACTACGGCAAGATCGCCGCAACCTTCGTCGACGTAAAGACCGAACGCGCCCTCCGGGTCGCCCCCCAACTCGATGTCCGCACACGCGCCCGCGTCTACGCCCCCGAACAAACGCGACGCTACTTCGCCATGCTCCATGGCTACCAGCGCATGCCCGACGACGAGCTTCTCTCCTTCGAGTGGGTGACCCTGTCAACTCCAGTCGCCGCTATCATCAGCCGCGCCAGCGCGCGGGCAATTTGCGACGAGTGTGGCGAAGAAATTATCAACGAACGCGAGGTCCAAGAGGATGGACGCACTCTGTGCCGCACTTGTGCCGGAAATCGGTATTATACTGCGGAAAAACTGCAGCAGGGAGTACGGCTCTGATACCCTTGGACTTCCCTTCGAGAAGCCGGCTGTGCGAAGAAAAGCCGAGGACGCTTCGCCTAGGCTAGAGAACTCTTCTGAGATCCGATCGACACAGTAGCCGGCAATCAAGGATTCCGGACCAAAGAAAGTATGTTGAGTCCGTATTCCTGCTAGTCTCTTCCCTTCCCGCAGGCCCATGTTCATTTCCGCTGTCCAGGCTGCAGATACCCTGAGCGTGGATCGCGTCTTTGTGCACTAATACATTTGTGCTATGATCGTTGTGATTGAATGGTGAGCGATGTGAGATTGCGTTCGCCGCTTCTCTTGAGGAGGCTCGATGTGCTAAATGTCAAGGCTAAGCTCACATATGCCGACTACCTGAAAACGTCGGACGACGAACGCTACGAACTGCTGAACGGAGAATTGGTATTGTCCCCTTCCCCCAAGGAGATTCATCAGTACATTTCGAGTGTCCTGCACATATTGATAGGAACCTTCGCTAGAGAGCACAACCTGGGGAGGGTCCATTTCTCTCCTCTCGACGTAGTCCAGTCGGACACTAACGTTGTGCAGCCCGACCTGCTTTTTGTCTCGAATGAAAGTACCCAAATCATAACCCCAGACAACATCCGTGGAGCACCTGATCTGGTCGTCGAGATTCTCTCCCCTTCCACCGCCGAACTCGACCGGACTACAAAGCTCGAACTATACGCCCGGCACGGCGTAAGAGAATACTGGAAAGTGGATCCCAGCGCCAAAACGATCATGGTCTTACTGCTAGGACAAGACCGGTTCGAGGTCCGAGGCATCTATGGCAAAGGCCATATCCTCCAGTCACCTACTTTGGAGGGGTTCAGTCTCCCGATGGAGGAAGTGTTTGAGGCCTCCTTGGAGACCTGATCATATCTCCGCCACTGCTGTCTAAGTGTCTTTCCCAGTCTCAAGAGAAGAACGGCGAAGAATTACAAATAAAAGCGATTTCACGCGAGATAGCCGTGCGCTGTACCGCAAATGCGCTGGAGGAGGATATTGCGTGGCCGGAAAGGCGCAACCGGGAGTAAGGCCCTGCAATCTTAGCCTTCCTATAAATGCCTGCGCGGCAACGCAAAAGGGGTGATAACTCCTCCCTTCGGTACATATACTCTTTGGACGGCCTTCCGTAACATAAGCCATTCCTCCATATCTCCAGTCTCAAGATTAAGGGGTTTGATGGAGTCTTGATCCAACCCATCCTGACCGACGAACTCTGAAACCTTGCCGAACTACTGGTTGTTCCCTTTCTCTCCCGCGCGTTTGCCACGAGTGATTTCGGCCTGTTACATTTGTGCTATAATCGGATTTGGTCAGGAAGAGTATAGCTGTGTCGTTTTCTCAGCTTCTCCTATGGAGGTCAGACGTGATAAACGTGAAGGCAAAGCACACTTACGCCGACTACTTGAAAACGTCAGACGAAGAGCGATTCGAGCTATTGGACGGAGAGTTGGTTATGGCCCCCGCACCTCTCCTGTATCATCAGTTCATCTTGCGGAAACTGCTCAATGCATTTTCTGGATACGTAGATGAACATAATCTGGGAGAACTATTCTGTTCCCCTACTGACGTTGTCCTCTCAGAAACAGACGTAGTTCAACCAGACATCCTATTCGTTTCGAGACAGCGAAACCAGATACTCAAGCCTGAATGCGTTCAAGGAACTCCCGACTTGGTCGTCGAGATTCTATCCCCTTCCACCGCCGAACTCGACCGGACCACAAAGCTCGAACTCTACGCCTATCACGGCGTGAGAGAGTACTGGATCGTGGATCCTGAAGCCAAGACGGTCATGGTCTTACTGCAAGGACAGAATCGGTTCGAAGTTGCAAGAACCTATGGCAAAGGCCATTCCCTCCAGTCACCAACCTTGGAAGGATTCACAGTCCAAGTGGAGGAACTGTTTGAGGCTTATTTGGAGGCCTGATCGTATCCCCGCCTGAACTGACAAACTGCCTCTTCCCATCTCCAATGAAAAAGCGCCGGAGGTAGTTCACCCCCGGCGCCCTTCTTAACTCTATTCAATTCCCAAACCAGCCAACCCTACATCATCCCGCCCATTCCGGGATCGCCGGCCGGCATCGGCTTCTCTTCCTCAGGAATGTCCGTAACCAGCGCCGCAGTCGTCAGGATCATCGCCGCAATCGAACTCGCATTCTCGACCGCACTGCGCGTAACCTTGACCGGGTCGCTAAGGCCGGCGTCCATCATATCGACGTAGTCATTCTGAATCACGTCGTATCCAGTGTTGGCCTTGCCGCCCTCGTGCAGGCCGCGCACCTTCTCGATTACCACCGCGCCGTCAAGTCCGGCGTTGGTGGCGATCATGCGCATAGGCTCTTCAAGGGCCCGCTTCAGGATCCGGGCGCCGGTTGAAGCATCGGCATCATCCATGTCTACGTTATCCACCGCAGAGACGGCATTGATCAGGGCAACTCCGCCGCCGGGCACAACGCCTTCCTCGACCGCGGCGCGGGTAGCGCTCAGCGCGTCTTCGACTCGGGTCTTCCGGTACTTGAGCTCGGTCTCGGTCGCAGCGCCAACACGCAGAATGGCAACTCCGCCGGCCAGCTTGGCCAGACGCTCCTGCAGCTTCTCGCGGTCATAGTCGCTCGTACTGGCATCGATCTCGGCGCGGATCTCTTCGATCCTACCCTGGATCTCCTCCGTGGCCCCGTGGCCGCCTACGATTGTGGTGGCGTCCTTGGTGCTGATGACCTTATCCGCCTGGCCGAGGTCCTCCAGCTGCGCGCTCTCGAGGGTACGGCCGACCTCTTCCGAGAGGATCTGCCCGCCCGTGAGAATTGCGATGTCGCGCAGCATCGCCTTGCGGCGGTCGCCGAAGCCGGGCGCCTTGATCGCCATCGCGTTGAACATGCCGCGCAGCTTGTTCAGCACGAGCGTCGCCAGCGCCTCGCCGTCCACGTCCTCAGCGATCACGATCAGTTCACGCTTGCCGACCTGGACCAGTTTCTCCAGCAGAGGAACAATGTCCTGTGCACTGCTGATCTTCTTGTCGGTGATCAGAAGATAGGGCGCATCGAGTTCCGCCTCCATCCTCTCGTTGTTCGTCACAAAATAGGGGCTGAGATAGCCGCGATCGAGCTGCATGCCCTCGACGTACTCGGTCTCGAACTGAAGACCCTTGCTCTCCTCAACCGTGATGACGCCGTCCTTGCCCACCTTGTCCATCACTTCGGCGATCAGGTCTCCGATCTGGTTGTCAGCTGCCGAATTGCTTGCGACCTGGGCTATCTCTTCTTGCCCGGCAACCGGAGTCGCCATATCCTTCAGTGCAGCGACAATCGCATCACAACTGGCCTCGATGCCGCGCTTGAGAAGCATCGGGTTGGCGCCGGCCGTGACGTTCTTGAGGCCCTCGTTCACGATCGACTGGGCCAGCACCGTGGCGGTTGTGGTGCCGTCACCGGCAATGTCGTTCGTCTTGGTCGCCGCTTCCTTGAGAAGCTGTGCACCCATATTCTGGAATGGATCCTCAAGTTCAATCTCTTTGGCGACGGTGACGCCGTCGTGCGTGACGGTCGGGCTGCCCCACTTCTTGTCCAGCGCCACGTTGCGGCCCTTGGGGCCGAGCGTAGTCTTTACCGCATCCGCCAGGGCGTCGATTCCCTGCTTCAGGCTGCGGCGGGCTTCTTCTTCAAACTCAAGTTGCTTTGCCATTGCGGTCTTTCTCCTCCAGTTTGACCCGCGCACCAGGGGCGGGTTAATTGACCTCTTTCAGTGTAGGTCCGATTAACTTTCAACCAGCGCCAAGACGTCCGATTCCTTGAGAATCAGAACCTCAGTCGCATCCAGCTTGATGTTCGTGCCGGAATACTTAGCGTAAAGAACGATATCACCGACGGCTACGTCCATGGCTATGCGCTTGCCGTCTTCGTCCCGTGCACCGGGACCCGCTGCGACCACCTCGCCCTGCTGCGGCTTCTCTTTGGCAGTTTCCGGCAGATAGATACCCGTGGAGGTCTGCTCCTCCCCCTCCAGGGGCTGGACAACCAGCCGGTCACCGAGCGGCTTGAGATTCATTCGACCTTCCTCCTTGCCTTTCGACACTTTCTGATGAAAAACCTGTTCCTGTAGAATTCCCGCCTTTGATTGCGGGACAAGAATCCGTTCGCGCACTTCATACCGGCCGTATAGCCCGTCAAAACTATCCCGGCACAGTCCCGTACAGCCTTCCAGATTCCATTTAGCACTCAAATGCCTTGAGTGCTAAACCATCAGAAAGTGTAGCATAGTTCCTGTCGACTGACAAGAATCTGAACTACCTTAAACGTAAGCGTTTTGTTAGCGTTGGGAACTTCCCGGCGAGGCTACCGCGGCGACGTAGGACAGCATCTCGTCCTCTTCCGCCACGTACTCATCCAACTGAAAAGCGGCATAGAGTTCGCGGCTTCGGCGGAAATACTCAGCCGCCTGATCGTGGTTCTGCTGTTCCAACGCCACGTGGCCCAGGTTGTGCAGCGTGGCAGCATTGTCCATCCAGGCCCCCCGCCGGTCCGACAGTGCCAGATCCTTCTCATACCAGTCGAGGGCCGCCGCGAAATCCTGCCGCGCATAACAGACCGATCCGAGATTGTTGTAACAGGTACTTATACCGGTGTCGTCCCGGTTTCGCTGGAAGACCGCAAGGGCCGACTCGTAAGCGCGCTGCGCCTCGGCGTACATCGCCATCCCTTCCATTGCCAGACCCAGGTTATTGTGAGCACTGGCCACCAGCCCTTCGTCACCCAGCCGCAATGCCACCCGCAGCGCCTTCCGGTGTTGTTCGATCGCCCGTTCGAAATTATTCAGGCTGAGATAAGCGCTGCCCAGGTTCATGTAGGCAGGCGCCAGCGAACGGGGGTCGCCTAGCTGCGCTGCCGCTTCGAACGCCAGCCAGAAGTGATCGAGCGCATGACGCGGCTCTTCCAGCACGCGATAAGAAGTGCCGAGGTCAGTATGCCCGTAGGCCATCGCCATCAGCATATCCCGCTCGTCAAATATACGCAGCGCTCTTTGCAGCCACTCAATCGCCTCTTCGACTTCCCCGTTGAAAAACCGCTGTCGGCCTATGTTGGCCAGCATCCAACCGAAATCACCCGCGTCGCCCAGCGCGATAGAAGCCACAGCCCCGCCGCACAACCAGCGCCAGATGCCCGGCGGGTGACGCCAGAATGCATAGTGGGCCAGCGCCAGCGCATAGTCCCGCATCAACTTGAGATCGTCCTGCACCGCAAGGAAATTGATCGGCATGTCGCGCAGCCCCTCGATCTCAAGCCTCTCAGATACCATCGTCTCTACAGATTGACCGAAGATGCGCTCCACACGATCGGTAGCCCAGTCCGCGCCCCAGTGAACGTTTCCCCAGAACGGGTCGATCTCCCGCCAACGCTGAATCGGCAACTCCTGGTATCGCTGTGCGAACTGCAGATAATATCGCGCGTGCTGACGGTGCCAGTCCTCCCCCAGCTTTACCGCGCCTTCCACAAGATAGCGCCGCACCACCGGCTGCACCACGATCCTGCGATCAAATAGATCCACCTCCACCAGGGCTCGCGAAACCAGACCCTCGAAGGTCTGGCGCTTCTCGGCCTCGCTACCCATCCCTTCCGTGAACAGCTCAGTCAGTGCTTGGTAGGTAGCACCGCCTGCTGCGCTGACCAATCGATCCAGAATCAGCCCAGCCTCAGGCCAGAAAGCGGCAAAGTTCTCGACGGCAAAGCCTGCCATACTGGACATGTCTGTGACGCCGTCCTCGGCCGGCAGCTCGGCCAGCAGCTCGTCCAGTTCGCTCCACAGTCCGAAGTCCATTAGCAGCCCCATAACCAGGCGCATGCTAAGGGGTCTTCCGCCTGTGCGGCGATGCAGGCCCTCGACGTTGCGTAACGCCGTATCGCGGACCGATTCGGGCGCCCGCGCGTGGATAAAGCCTACCGCCTCCGAAAGCGGTAATCCGCCCAGATGCAGGTGTCGGTCACCTACCAGTTCAGCAAACTCGGGGTGTATATCGCGATCGATCAACAGAATGTGAGACTGATTCTCTGAGTCGTGCAGATGGCTGATGATTTCAGCCAGAATCTGGATTTCACGGTCAGTCGCACCTGAGAGCTCGTCCAGAATCAGCAAGCGGCGGCGGCGGTAAAGCTGTTCAAGAATGCCGATTCCCCAGCGCTCCTCGCTCACCCGCGTTAAGGTAGTGCCCAGCACCGTGTCCAGCGTACGCACAATGTCGTACATGCGGAATCGGTCCCGGCCCGCCGCCCCCACCCAAATGATCCCATCAGGAAAGTGGTGAATCGTCTTCCACGCCGCCGCCGTGGCCAGCGTACTCTTGCCGTTCCCTTGCCCCCCGCTTATCGCCAGCGCAGGTTGCTCGCGCCATTCTAGCAACCACCTGCACAATGTATCCAGTTCCGCGTCGCGCCCGCTGAACCCCCGCAGCCTGTATACACCCAAATTGTGCCGAATCTCCGAAAAATCGTCCATCATCTCTTAGTATCTGTAAACGTATATCAGACAATTGCCTCCAACTGATTCAATGGCGCCCTTCAGTTCTGATTCGACAGCGATAGGATAAGGCAGGGGTATTCGCTGGCGATAATCGTCTCGTAGTTCAGCGCCTCAGACAGAGCCTTGCTGCCCTCCACAGCGCCAAAGCCCTGTTCGCCAATGCCGGGGGAAAGCAGGATCAGGTCTGGACGCACCCGACGTGCAATCTCATTGACGTTTACAGGCGAAATGTTTGCCACGAGATCGACCCGCTCGATCAGGCCGCTGCGCACAGCTTCAGGCTGGTCCGATGGGTCGCTGACGAAGATTTCGATTGCCGAATTCTTCTGAAGCTGTCGCAGCGCGACCGAACCGATATTGCCCGCACCGATTAGCCAGACGCGCATTCTCTACCCCCTGTAGGTTATGCTGAGATTTACATTCCTGTGTTCTCAATTCACATTTGAGTCGGGACCAAATCGAAAGCTATCAGATCATGCCCAGTTGGCTGAGCAACAGGAAGAACAAAAAGACGACACCCGAGCATGCCAGACCGACGGTCACCCCTGCGCGCAGCATCTCCTGTCGGCTAACGACACCGGTGACCGCGATCAAGATCATCCGCGCCGAGCCGCTGGGCAGTGCAAATGCCAGGGCGACTGCAAATATCGTCGGAATAACAAGTCGAACCGGATCAATGCCGGAAGCCTGCCCCAGAGTGATCAGTACAGGTGCCAGGATCGCGCCCAGCGGCACGTTGTTCATGAACTGCGTGATACCGAAGGCCAGCAGGATCAGAGCAGCCAGCACACCAAAAAAGGGCAAACCCTCAAACGTCGGCGCAACAAGGTTGGCGAACCAGGCACTGGCTCCGGTCTTCTCCAATGCATCACCCAGAGTCAGGCCCGCACCAATAACGAAGAACACGCCCCAGTTCACGCCTTTCAGATCGCTCCAGTCAACTATCTTCTCGACCGAAAGCACGGCCACCGCGCCGATTGCAATCACTGCGCTGCTCAACAGCGTGGCCGGCAGGTTGAGCATATGCTCGATGTACCCTCCGGCAATCCACAGGCTGATCGACACCAGCAGTACCGCGATAATCTCCCGTTCCGGCCCGGAAAGCCCGCCCAACCGCTCGATTTCCCGCCTGGCCGGTTCGATGTCGATCGTCAGTCTCGGCAGCGCGAACAAACGCGGCAGAAGCAGCCACGCCAGCGGAATCAACACCAGTACCACCGGCAAACCGTATTTCATCCAGTCGACGAACCCGAAACCGTACAACTGGCCCAACAGTCCGCTGGCAATCGCGTTCTCCCCGCTCCCCATGATCGTGGCGATCGCACCGATGCTCGAACTGTAACCGATGGCGAGAATCAGGACGGCCAGCGCCTTGCGCCCATCCTCCGGCCGCGGCACCTGCTGGGCAATTGTAATGGCAACGGGTATCAGCACCGCGGCTGTGGCCGTATTCAGCACAAACATGCTGAGCCCGCCGGTGATCGCCATCAGCGCCAACAGCAAAGGGCCGAACTGTCCCCCGCTTCTCACAATTGCATGCAGCGCTAGGCGCCGCGTGAGACCATGTTTTCGCAATGCCTCTGCCAGGAAAAGGCTTCCGAGGATCAGGAATACGACCGGTGTACCGAATGGTTCGAACGCGCCCCCGGCGTCATCCACCCCGAGAGCGATCTGAACAATTGGCACCAGCAACGCAACAATTGGCAAGGGGGCCGGTTCCAGTGCCAGGATCAAGCCTGAGAAGGCGAAGAGCGCCAGCGCTTTGTGACCGTTTATGCTCAGTCCCTCCGGCGTTGGCAGCAGCAGCACGATGGCGGTCACCCCCACCACAAAGAGCAGGCGGCGCAGGTCGAAAACCTTCCGCATACCTGCCTGGATCGGCTGCTGTAGGACTCTGAGGGGTGTACCCGTTCGCTGCAGACGTCGTTTGGAGGTAACTGTTCGAGTGGCAACCCGCTCTCGGATCAGAGCGCTGCGTTCGGCTTGGGCGGGTGGCCGCATCGGCGCAGGCGGCTCTGCCGGCTCTGCCGGTTCTGCAGGACCGCGCCGCCCGTTTCCGCGCGCAGGCGCCCCAATTGTTGGGCGGGGCAAGGAGGACTTCAGACGGGCTCGGTTGAAAGACATTTCTGATGACAGTTCGAAACGATGATTCCGCTACAGTTTTTCGTTCATGTGCTGCGAGCGCCGACGTCCACTCACCGGGGCAGGAGTTCAGGTCAGCTAACTTGAACTACACCGGCGCAACCCATGCAGGGCAGAAGAAAGCCCCGGCGCAAACTCCAGGGTCTTGTGCAGCCAGGGCACGGCCCGGTCACACTCTTGTGGCTTTTTGTAGACGTGGGACAGCCCTAGAGTCAATGTGAACTGGGCGTTGATCTCATCTTCGTCGAGAAGCTCCATCGCTCTTTCAAGCGTCTCAGAAGCGCTCTCGTAGTTAAGGCGGCGGTAGTAGGCCATTCCCAGATGGGCCAGCACGAGTCCGTTTTCCGGCTCCAATTCGGCCGCCCTGCGCAGTATGCGCAGCGCCTGCAAATGGTCGCCGCTCTGCCACAAAGCCCAGCCGAGGGCGTCAAGTGCAAACGCGGTCTCTCCCGCATTCACCGCCTTTTCATAGCTCTCAATTGCGAGTTCCCACTCTTCCTGATGCTCAAATTGCCTTCCCAGCTCGATGAACAAGTCAGGCCGCTTCGGTGCAAGTTCAACAGCTCGTCCGTACTCGACTATTGAACGCTCGAAGTCCCGCTGGATCTCGTACAAATATCCGAGATTGCGGCGCGCCATTACATTCGAGGGATCGATTGCCAGGGCCTCTTCCAGGTAATCCAACGCGACGCCGTAGTTCCCCACGTCACTGTAGATCTCTCCCAGAACAGCCAGGACTTCCGGATTGTCCGGCTCCAGTTCGAGCGCCTGAAAAGCATAGTCGCTGGCCGAATCGTAGTTCCCCCGCCAGTCCAACACGCGCGCGTGCATCGCCAGCGCCGCCACATTCTTCTCCTCGAGACGAACCGCCTTCTGTGTGAGCGCATAGGCCTGTTCGACCTTACGCGCCATCAAGTGCAGTTCGGCCAGAGCAACCAGAGGGTAGGCATTCTCCAGCTCCAGTTCGGCCATTCGCTCGAGCGCGGCCTCGGCCTCGCTGAAGTTGCCGGCGGCGATGTGCGCTTCCGCCTTCGTCTGCCAGTAGAGCGCGCTCGGAGTCGGGGTCGTAGCGGGTGGTGGCTGCTGCCTCACAAGCCAGTCTGGGCGCTGTATGTACAGATAGACGGCCAAAAGCAGAACCAGACCGCTCCAGAGGAAGCACCCTCTGCGGCGTCGGCGGCGCGGCCTGTACGTCCAGTCAAGATCCATACCGGGTTAAGTATAGCGCAATTACGCAGCTTCCTATCTATCCCGATTCAGACCGCGTTGACCTGCTGCCACCCTGTTCGAGAAATTTGTAGCGGCTTTGGAAGGAAAGTGTCAGGCCTCGATGAAGTTTACAGGCCCCTGCCCGCTTCCCCGCGTGAATAAAGCTCTAGCACGACGGAAGCCTCCGGCTGGGAGCAGTCTACCAATGCAGAGATGTTCTGGCCGGGTCGTAAGCTCGACCGCTTCTCCCTTCGGTGATTGCGCCTGATCGCATTGCGGCCCGCATACGCGCGCTGTTGAAACCAGTACACGTAGTCGACGCTGAACTCCAGCGGAGTGAAGTTCAAACTCCTGATCTGTCCGGGAACGACTGTGGTGGATAGCAAAATCCGGCGGAAGTGTTGGACCCGCCAATAGAGAGTCGGCGCCGCCAGAAGGAGGACCGTTACCGCCCCAGCCACCAACAGCGGAATTTCCGCGCCTTCAAAGACCAGTATGTCCATGTTGCCGCGGCCAAACGCGAAACTGAGGAAGCCAACTGGCAGATAGCCGAGAGTCAGGACTAGCGATGCAGGAATGACAGCACCCAAGACAAATATCAAGCTGACTATGGCCGGCAGGTCCAGGCTGAGCAGACCGACAAGCGTCAGGTCATGACTCCTTGAATGGAACTGATGAGAATGGTTTCGAGGAGAACTGCGCATACCAGAAGTGAGCAGCCGCCGTCCACGTCGGCGGCAACTGAAACATTTAGAGAGGAGCAGGCATGCTCTGCCGGTGCCGGTCTATGATCTTGGGCAGCCTCTGCAGGAGTAGCTCGATCTGCTCAATGTCATTACTGTATCCAAGGCTTAGCCTCAGGCCCCCGGCTAGCTCCTCTACGGGAATACCGATTGCTTCCAATACGTGACTGGGCCGCTGACGCGCGCTCGTGCACGCGCTTCCACTGCTTGCGGCAATTCCCGCCAGATCTAGCGCGATCAGTATGCCTTCGGCTTCTACGTCACGGATTGTGAAACTTGCATGATTGGCCAGCCTCTTCGTGAAGCTGCCCGTCAAACGCGCACCCGGCACCGACTCCAGCGTGTGTCCTATGATCCGGTCCCGCAACTGGCCCAGCCGGGCCATCTCGGTCTCTCGCTCAGCTTCGCACAGTGCCAGCGCCGTCGCCATCCCTACGATACCGGGTACATTGTGCGTGCCTGCCCTACGCCCGTTCTCGTGACTGCCGCCGATCAGAAAAGGATGAAACGGAGTGCCCCGCCGCAGATACAGAAAGCCCACACCTTTCGGTCCGTAAAATTTGTGCGCACTCGCGCTGAGCGCATCTACACTTAACCCATCGACGCCGAGAGGCAACTTCCCTGCAGCCTGCACCGCATCAGTGTGGAACGGTACCCCCCGCTTCCTGCACATCGCCCCCAATTCGCCGATACCCTGCACGCTGCCAATCTCATTGTTGGCATACATCACACTGACCACTGCAACGTCAGAGCCGTCGCCCAGTGCTTGCTCTAAGTCCTCCGCACTGACCAGACCCTCGCCGTCCACGGGCAGAAGCGTCAACTCGAATCCAAAAAAGTCCCGCAGGTCTTCTGCAGTGTAGAGTACGGCGTGATGCTCGACCGGCGTGGTGATGATTCGATTCGTTCCGAACTGCTGCCGCCTCGCCAGCGCGATCCCGCGCAGCGCCGCGTTATCGCTTTCGCTGCCGCAGCCCGTCAATACAACCTCGTTGGGCGAAGCCCCCAGCACCTCGGCAATCGTGTTCCGCGCCTCGCTCAGTCCGGCATGCGCCGCACGGCCCGCTCCGTGAATGCTGGATGGGTTCCCGTACTTCGAGTTGCTTTCCTGGTCGGTCGAACCAAAATACGGCTCCATCGCCGCAAAAACTTCAGGGCGCAACGGAGTCGTCGCGGAATGGTCCAGGTAGATCAGTGACATCCGGTATACTCTCTTCCGGCACCGGCATCCTGTGCAACTTGCAGGATCGCCCCTTGCCCACTATCGTAGTGCCAAAGCATACTAACTGTTCTGGTTTTTTACAAGTTCTCCACCGGCACACTTGACCAGCAAGAGGCAACGTAGACAGTAGATTTGAACGTCTCTGTGCCCAAAGACCTGCGAAAAGACCTTGCCGGAGCAAAGAAACAAGGATTCTTCGATGACTCTTATCGAAACCATCGTCGGACGGCAGATTCTGGACAGTCGAGGCAACCCCACTGTCGAAGTTGAGATTCAGTTGCAGGGAGGCGCAACCGGTCGCGCCGCCGTGCCCAGCGGAGCCAGCACAGGCGTCCATGAAGCGGTCGAACTGCGCGACGGAGACAAGTCAAAATATGGCGGGAAAGGCGTGCTCAAGGCCGTGGAGAATGTTAACACCGTACTCGCGCAGAAGTTGAAGGGAACTGACGCCTTCGACCAGGTAGCCATCGATCAGACGATGCTGGATCTGGACGGAACTCCCAACAAGAGCAAGTTAGGGGCAAACGCGATCTTGGGCGTCAGCCTGGCCGCCGCCAAAGCGGCTGCCGCAGCTTCGGGCCTGCCTCTGTACCGCTACCTCGGCGGCGTTAGCGCCCACACACTTCCCGTACCCATGATGAACATCCTCAACGGTGGCAAGCACGCGGCCAACAGCACCGACTTCCAGGAGTTCATGGTCATGCCGGTTGGCGCCCCAACATTCGCCGAAGCCGTCCGCTGGGGAACCGAAATCTATCACGCGCTCAAAGATGTCCTCCACGACGCCGGTTACAGCACCAATGTTGGCGACGAAGGCGGATTCGCGCCCAGCTTGGGAGGCAACGCCGCCGCAATCGACGTGATATTGCAGGCAATCGAGAAAGCCGGGTATCGACCCGCCGAAGACGTATTCATTGCCTTGGACCCGGCCGTGAGCGAACTCTACGTCGAAGAGACCGGGCGCTACCAGCTCGACATCGAGGGTACTGAGCTCTCCAGCCAGGAACTGGTCGACCTCTGGTCCGATTGGTGCAGTCGTTATCCCATCATCTCTATCGAAGACGGCATGGCTGAGGACGACTGGGAAGGCTGGAGTCAACTCCACGCAAGGATCGGAGAACGCGTCCAACTGGTCGGTGACGATCTGCTGGTGACAAATGTGACGCGCATCGAACGCGCCATTGAGGAGCGCGCCTGCAACGCCTTGCTGTGTAAAGTCAACCAGATCGGCACACTGACCGAAAGCATCGCAGCCATCGAGATGAGCCACCGCGCCGGCTGGGCAGCAGTCGTCAGCCACCGGTCAGGCGAAACCGAAGACGACACCATCGCCGACCTGGTTGTGGCGTTCAATACCGGACAGATCAAGACCGGGGCGCCCGCCCGCAGCGACCGCGTCGCCAAGTACAACCAGCTTCTCCGTATCGAAGAGGACCTGGGCTCCGCCGCAAACTACCGTGGAATGAAGGCCTTCGCACATCTCGGCGACTGAAACGGTCTGGTAGGCCTTGGTGGACGGACGGCCCAATAATGGCCGTCCCTGTAGGGCGCAATGCCTCTCGTCAAGTGCCGCCCATCTTGGCGAGCCGGACCACCGGCTTCATCCTGCATCTTGAAAATAAAAAAGGGATACGTGAGCGAACTTCTCACGTATCCCATCTCTGGTGCCCCCGCTCCGACTCGAACGGAGATGCCCTAAAGGGCACAGGCCCTCAACCTGCTGTGTATACCAATTCCACCACGGGGGCGCACTCGCCTAATCATAAGAGTCGACGCCAAAACTGTCAAATATGACGCGCTGCGCAAACCTGCCTCTCTGCGCCCGCGGCCGCGCCTCCAAGAGCGAGCCCGTCCCGGTAGACGCTCACGCCATCTTGCGCTTTTCCTCCTCAACCAGCACCCGCCGCAGAATCTTGCCCACCTGACTTTTCGGCAGTTCGTCGCGAAACTCAACCAGCCTCGGCACCTTGTACGGAGCCAGATTCTCCCGGCAGAAGGATTCAATCTCATCCTGCGTGCTCGTCTGACCCGACTTCAAAACAATATACGCCTTTACCGTTTCGCCCCGGACCGCGTCCGGTACGCCTGCCACCACTGCCTCCTGCACCGCCTCGTGCATATAGAGAACCTCTTCAACCTCCCTGGGCACGACATTGTAACCGCTGGCGATGATCAGGTCCTTCTTCCTGTCTACGATGTAAAAGCAACCGTCTTCATCCATGCGCGCGATGTCGCCGGTGTGGAACCAGCCCTCTTCAGTGATGGCCTCTGCCGTCTCGTCGGGACGCTTCCAGTAGCCCTTCATCACCTGCGGCCCCCTGATGATCAGTTCGCCCTCCTCGCCCACGGCAACCGTTTCGAACTCCCCAGCCTCATTCGGGTCGAGCCCGACGACTGCAACCTCAGTGCTGGGCACGGGAAAGCCGATACTTCCTTCCTTGCGCATCCCGTTGATTGGATTAGCGCACGCCACGGGCGATGTTTCGGTCAGACCATACCCCTCCACCAGCTTGCCGCCCGTGATCTCTTCGAAACGGCGCTGAATCTCAATCGGCAGCGACATTCCCCCTGAAAGGCAAGCCTTGATCGACTTCAGGTCCGCCTCGTCCACCTTTGGATGGTTGATGATCGCCGTATACATCGTAGGAATGCCGGGATACATCGTCACCTTTTCGCGGTGAAGAATGTCCAGCACAAGGTCTGTCTGACGCGGGTCAGGCGTTACGATCAGTTCGGCGCCGGTATACATGGAGAACAGCATCGCCACAGTCATCCCGTACACATGGAAAAACGGTATCGCGCCCAGCGTCCTTTCCCTGCCGTATTCCAGGTCCCTGTACCAGGCCTCGATCTGCTGTACGTTGGACATGACGCTTCGGTGCGTCAGCATGGCCGCTTTCGGCGAGCCGGTCGTCCCCCCTGTGTACTGGAACAGCACCACGTCGTCAGGAGAAACATCTATACTGGGCGGGTTGGGCGCGCTTGTCTCAAGCAGATTGTCAAATGCCCAAATGCCCGGGCCGTCTGCTACGTCCGTCATCATGCCCGATTCCCGCACCTTTCTGGCCACCAGCTTGTTGAAAGGAAAACCCAGCGGGTCCGGAACATCCGTTACGATTACGTGCTTGAGCTCTGTGCCTTCGCGTGCCTGGGACACACGCTCGGCAAACCCGCTCAGGATCACGATGGCAGAAGCGCCGCTGTCCTCCAGTAATTGGTTCAATTCCCGCGACGTATAGGTCGGATTCGTGTTGACAATGACGCAACCCGCCTTGAGCGCGCCGAAGAATGAAATGACCTGCTGAGGGATATTAGGTAGCATGATCGCAATGCGGTCGCCCTGCTGCAACCCGATTCGTCGCAATGCAAAGGCAAAGCGGTCAGCCGAGTCCTTCAGTTCCGCATACGTCTGCTTGGCCTGGACGGTGATGCCTAACGGCAGATATGCGAGCAGCAGACGAGTAGCAATCTGGTTGGAATAGGTCTGCGCCGAGGCATCCAACATTTCGTGTGTGAGTTGACCGTTATACTCAATTGAGTCCGGTACACCTGATTCGTACTTCTCTATCCATGGTTTCTGGTCATAGACTGACATCGCAACTGATTCTCCTTTGCTAGATTCCGCTGAGCTGCGCGTAGCACCCATCTGTGTCGACGGGAACGCCAGCAACAGCGCTCGCGGTGGAGGAACTCTGCCATTCGAATGTGAATAAAGTATATCAGAAGCAGTGGACGATTGGCAACGAAGTCACTATTGGGCCTATATCTCCCCGAGCCGACTTTGCCCGATACCGGAACTGAGGTCACTATACAGCCAGATTCAGTTTGCAGCTCCGACCCAAGCAAGCCTGGAAGTTTCTCTTTCCTCACTTCTCTTCACTCTCTCCTCGCTTTTGGGCGGTCGGGCCTAATCGGCCCTCCCTTGTGCGGGGGCTCCGCCCCCGCAACGCCCCCTTTCCTAAAACCCCCCGCCGCAGAGAATGTCTGGCAATATGACCTTGACGACCCGCTGCGACCGGGCTTCCCCCCGCGTCTTGGCAGATTCCAAGTATGTGCCAACGCAGGCAAGACAGGCGAGGCAGCTCCCATACATACCCAACATCCACCGCTATGACCATCGCGAGCACCCTACAGAAATACAGACGGTACATTCCGCCCAGACAGACCGCACACAGCACACAGCACACACAGGGCATGGCTTAGCAGCTACAAGCCAGAAATGATTTATCTACCTTTGGCATGTTTCCCCATCCTGACCATTCCCTCCCCCAATGTGCACTGCACTCCAACAAGACTTATCTTTGACACACCAGTTCGGACGAAAGTATACTTTTCCGTTAGGAAAGCCATCATCATGACAGAGTTCCCCCTGTCTGAGCATTCGACCCAACATAAGGGCGGGCGGTACAATGCAGGATCTCAAGGCCTTGATCGCGAATTACGTTGACGAACCGGTTTGGGCCGTCGTAGGCGCCAGCAACGATAGGGCCAAGTACGGCAATCGAATCTATCTGAAGCTGAAAGAGGCAGGCTACACCGTCTATCCGGTGAACCGCCGCGAGCAGCTGATCGAAGGCGACACCGCCTACTGCAGCTTGACCGACCTGCCAGAGCCGCCGGCGGTCATCAATATGGTCGTGCCGCCACCGGAAGCCCCGGCCGTAGTCGAACAGGCTAGAGAGGCCGGCGCACAGGCAATTTGGTTCCAACCAGGCGCCGAAAGCCCCGTTGCTGCGCAGTGGGCACAGGATCACGGACTGGACGTCATCGAAGCCTGCATTCTGGTGCAACTCGCTCTGAGGCCTCGTCAAGAGCAAACCAAATCCGAACCGCCTGCATCGCACTCGCGCCCTGTCCCCTCCCCAGACCCTACATCCTCCACCCGTTGAAGCAATCTGGCGCAAATTCGGGTGGAGGTACCGCAGCTGAGCAGTCGTGAAGCCATTGGATGTCAGCGTGCATTCTCAAACAGACGCGCACGTTCTACGCCAGGGGCAAGTTGCCAGAAATACAGAAATCTGAACAAGGATTAACAGAAATGCGGATGTCGAAACTCTTTTTCCAGACTCTGCGCGAAGCACCCGCGGACGCCGATGTTCTCAGCCATCAGCTGATGCTACGGGCCGGGCTGGTCCGGCAGGTAGGAGCCGGTATTTTCGAATACTTGCCCCTGGGGCTGCGGGTCAAGAAAAAAATCGAACAGATCATGCGCGAAGAAATGGACGCCATCGACGGACAGGAGATCGTCATGCCTGTCGTGCAGCCCGCTTCACTCTGGAAACGAACAGGGCGCTGGTACGAAATCGGCGACGATCTCGCCCGCCTTACCGATCGCGCCGGCCGGGAGCTGGTCCTGGCCATGACGCACGAAGAGGTGATCACGGAGTTGGCCGGCGGTGTCATCAGCAGCTACCGCCAGTTGCCGGTCATGCTCTATCAGATTCAAACGAAATTCCGCGACGAACCCCGCCCTCGCGGCGGCCTGATTAGGGTGCGCGAGTTTACGATGAAGGACGGCTACTCCTTCCACCCCGATATCGCCAGCCTGGACCAATACTATCCGCTCGTCTACCAGGCCTACTTCAACATCTTTGGCCGCGCCGGCCTCGACGTCATAGCGGTCGAAAGCGACACCGGCATGATGGGCGGGACCATGGCCCACGAATTCATGGCCCTGACCGAGGTAGGAGAGGACACTCTGCTCCTTTGTGATGAATGCGGCTATAGGGCAAATCGTCAGGTCGCCACCTTCGTGAAGCAGATTGAAGATGACCAGACCGAAGAAGCGCCGCTTCCTCTGGAAGAGGTCGCAACGCCCGGCATCGACACCATCGCCGCGCTCGCAGACTTTCTCGACATCCCCGAAAGTCGCACCGCTAAGGCTCTCTTCCTGGTTGCAACCGTCGAGGAAGACGGCGAAGAGAAGGAGCAGTTCGTCTTTGTCGTCGTGCGCGGCGATATGGAGTTGAACGAAACCAAGCTGACGAACGCGTTGAAGGCCCGCCAGCTGCGCCCAGCCCAGACCGAAGAGATCCAGGCCGTCGGAGCAGAACCCGGCTACGGCTCTCCCGTTGGCATCACCAGAGACGCCGTCCTTCTGGTCGTGGATGATCTGATCCCTAATAACCCTAACTTGGTAGCAGGCGCCAATCGCGAAGGCTGGCATCTCAGGAATGTCAACTGTGGAAGGGACTATGAGCCCGACCTGACCGTGGACGTGGTTGCTGCCGCCGGCGGCCACCCTTGTCCAAGCTGCCAGGCCCCCTTGCGGGCGGTACGCGGCGTGGAAGTGGGCAATATCTTCAAGCTGGGCACAAAATACAGCCGGGCAATGGACGCCACATTCCTCGACGAGGACGGCGGCAGCGCGCCCATGGTGATGGGCTGCTACGGTATCGGCTCAGGCCGCCTTATCGCCAGCGCCATCGAAACCAATTCCGACGAAAACGGCATTGTCTGGCCGATCACGATAGCACCCCATCAACTCTATCTGGTCAGCCTGGCAACACGGCGCACGCCTGAAGTAACTGAAGCTGCCGATCGTGTCTACTATCAGCTGCAGGAGGCCGGTGTGGAAGTCCTGTATGACGACCGCGATGAGCGTGCCGGCGTCAAATTCAACGACGCCGATCTGTTGGGAATCCCTATCCGTCTGACAGTCGGCGCAAGGGGCGTAAAGAATGGTGTCGCAGAGCTCAAGCTGCGCAGCGGCGACGAGATTCGCGAACTGCCCCTTGACGATATCGCTAATCGGATTCAGTCAGTCGTGGACGCCGAAACGGCCGCGGTTCTCGCCAAAGTCATAACCGAACCTTTACAGTAGAGCTGACCAGTCCCGCAGCCGAAACAGCCGGCCCGAAAAATTGACTCGGCCTGCGATACCTGTTACCCTATACGGCGTGTCTTGACATGAAAACGGCATCCATCGCAGTTCCACACAGAAAGGAGCGAACACCATGCGAATAAAGTTGCACGTCATCTCTGGTTGTTTCGCGTCCTTCGTGAGGAGATCCGCGCCTGACCGTTGAGTCAACGCTGAACTGCTTCCAAAACCGTGGACGCGTGTTTCGACCGCTCCACGGTTTTTTTGTTGCTTGAAGAAGCCTGAGAGCGCACTGAAGAAATGAGACGCAATGTTGATAATTTCGTCGTCTTCAATCCTCGGAATCCCGATGAACTTTCAGAATGGAGTATGAACCTTGATTACAATTCGCCCCTTTGAGACCAACGACCAAGACTACCGGCAAGCGGTCGAAATCATGAACGCCGTCTGGCCGGAATATCCCGATACAGTGGAAGAGTGGAAGGAGTCAGATGAAAAACGCTCGAAACTGGTAAAGAGAGGTCGGTTCTTCGCCGAGATCAATGGTAAGCCCGTCGGCTTTGCCAACTATAGCCAGTCACTGTGGATTAACCATCCTGGCAAGCTGTTTGTAGGCGTCGAAGTGCTCCCGGAGTTTCGCAAACGCGGCGTCGGTGCCGCCCTGTGGGAGCATCTCTGCCAGGAGATCCAACGGTTCGACCCCCTGCGCCTTCTCGCCCACACGCGCGAAGACTACGAGGATGGAATTCAGTTCGCCAAAAAACTGGGATTTAGCGAAGTCATGCGGGACTGGGAGTCCCGTCTGGATCCTGCCAGCCTCGATCTTGACGAGTGGAGTCGTTATACGCGGCAAGTCGCCGACCAAGGCATTGAGATCAAGACCGTCACGGATCTGGAGTCGGACCCAAATCGGGATCGAAAACTCTACGAGCTGGAGTGGCTCATCGACCGCGATGTCCCTAGCCCGGAGCCCCCATCTAAAGTGCCCTTTGATGAGTTTCAGAAGGTATGGGAGAGGACAAATCTGCTGCCCGACGCCTGGTTTGTCGCCGTTGACAACGGCGAATATGTGGGAATGACCAACCTCTGGACCAGTCAGGCCAATGCCAAATTGCTTTATGTTGGGCTAACCGGCGTGACCCGCTCCCATCGCAAGCGCGGCATTGCCATGGCTCTGAAAGTTCGTTCCGTCGAATTCGCCTTGCAACATGGATACAATGAAATCCGGACTTGGAACGAGACCAACAATCAGGCAATGCTGGGAATCAACAACCGGCTCGGCTTCGTGCGCCAGCCCGCGCACATTGAATTCGTGAAAGTGATGCGCGAAGAGCGGCCCGAGGACGCCCATCTGAAAATCCAGGACGCCGCGCAGGAAGAGGAGAAGCAAGAGGTCGGCGCCAATTGAAAATACCTCTTTCATGACGGCTTTCCCACCGTCCTGAAAGAGGTCTCTAGCGAAAAAAGTGTTCTGTAAGGGCAGGGGCCGCGCGACGAGGCCCCCGCCTCTCAAACTGTGCCTCGCCAACCTACAACCGTTCCAGGGCGGCTGCTAACAATGCCGTCAAACGCGGCACCACGATTCTGCCCGTTTCCATTACTTCTTCTTCGCTGGTCTCCTTGTCCGAGTCCAGTTGATCCACGGCCACATTTGTGATCGTGCTGATGCCTAGTACCTCGATCCCGGCATGGACCGCCACCAGCGCCTCCGGTACCGTGCTCATCCCCACCGCGTCCGCCCCCACCAGGCGTAAATGGCGGACTTCCGCCGGCGTCTCAAAGTTGGGACCCGCCAGAAAAGCATACACGCCCTGGCGCAGGGTGACCCCCAACTCTTGCGCCGCTTCCAGGGCCGCCTTGCGCAGGGCACGCGGATACGCGTGTGTCAATGACGGAAAACGCGTTCCAAATCCTGGCACATTTGGGCCGATCAGGGGATTGTGACCCGCCATGCCGACAAAGTTCAGGTGGTCCACGATCAGCATTAAGTCGCCCGCTTGGAAGGCGGGGTTCACGCCGCCGGCCGCATTGGTCAGGATCAGCCTGCCCACGCCCAGACGCCGCATCACTCGGATAGGAAAGGTAATCTCCTCCGCCGTATAGCCCTCGTAGAAGTGGTTGCGACCCTGCATCACCACTACCGTCTGGCCGGCAAGGCGGCCCACGATCAGTCGCCCTGCGTGCCCGGGTGCTGTGCTGGTCGAGAAATGCGGGATCTCCTCGTAGGAGACTGTTTCCGCCTCCTCGACCGCCTCGGCCAGCGAATTCAGCCCACTGCCTAGCACAAGGCCGATCGGCTCCCCTTCGGACAGGCGCAAATCCTGGCGGCCAGTCCGTGCACGCACGAATTCCGCCGCTCGCTCATAGTCTTCAGGACTAAACTTGAGAGTCATTGAGATACTCGTTTGATGTCCAGGCCCTTTTTCCGAATGATAGTTGCTCTGCCCACTGACTACGCCTCACCTTCAGCATCGCCATGGTACCGTGAAGCCTCCTCCCCAGTAGTGTCCGGCGAGAGGTCTCGCCACCGAAAAAGATCTGCCCATTCATTCGGAATGCCCTCAACTACGTCGGCAATCAGGTCCCCGAGGACAGGACCGAACTTGAACCCATGGCCGCTCCCCCCCGTAGCAATACTCAAGCCTTCTATCTCCGGGTGGTGGTCGATCCAGAAGTGCTCATCAAGCGTGTCGTTGTACAGACATCGCCTGGTATAGGTGATCTCTGCATCCAGGAGTGCCGGGAAAGTGTCCTCCAGGAAGATTCGCAACTGTGCGAAATCCTCCTCGTATACCGTGCGCTCGTCGTGCTCCGGGTGAAGCGCTATACCGACCCCATGCCGGGAGATCTTGATCACGCCCTCCCGCAGCATAGGAAAACCGTACCAGCCGGTGCGTGCCGTGTCGCCAAAAAAAACCACAAATTCAGGCGCCGTAAAGGGCGCCGGATCCTTCGGATCCAGGTGAAAAATGGGGTGGCCGGTCGCCTTCATCACAGATTGCAATTCCGGCAGTAGCCAGGGTGTCCAGGAGCCGGCCGCCACTACGGTATGAGCAGAATTGAAGGCGGCTCCTTCGCGTGTCTGCATCCCTTCCATACGTCCACCGTTCAGCAGGAGTTGATCTGCTGTCTGACCGGGACGGACGTCGACCCCGTTGGCCATAGCCAGTTCAACCAGCTTGCCGACGACGCGTCCGCTCTCCGCGTAACCGCCGCGCGGATTATAGAATCCGTCAACATAGACCCCAGTCGTCCAGGCCGGAAACCGCCTCGTTATCTCTTCCCCCGACAGACGTTCGGGGCTTTGCCCCTCCTCCAGTAACATCCGATAGCTGTCATTGACGAACTCACTGTTGTCCATGTGCTCCTTTGTGGCCGCCAGAACACCGGTCTCGTGGTACAAAGTCTCCCCAAAGAGTTCGTTCCAGCCATGGAATCCCTCAATGGCGCGAATCACCATCTGCATATACTGGCGGTTACTGCCGTACTCCATACGAACCACCTTGCTGACATCCGTAGAAGCGGCAAGCGGATAGGGAAGAGGGCCGGGGTCAATGAGGGTGACGCCGTATCCCCGGCTTCGCAGTGACAAAGCAGTCGTTACACCGAAAATCCCGGCCCCGACGACGAGAAAGTCAGACGAAGTGGCCATCCTGAGACTCCTTTCAGGCTACCTGTTCATATGTCAGGGAACGCAATCAGGGGATCTCCCGCCCCCTTGAGATTCGTAGTTCCGGCCGTCTGCCCCTTCCCAAAGACCGCCAGAGATATTCTAAACTGTGAATTCGGAAAGACGAGCCACGGCGCTCCTCGCACCGGCATCCAACAGGCCGCCATCGCTGGTCGCCGTGATAAACCGAAAGCCCTGACCGGCTCGGTGCAATGCGTCCTCCACACTCCGACCCGCGATGCCAGGAATCTTGCCCGTGTTCTCGCAGGCCTTCAACACAGTCTCCAGCGCAAGTGCATGCTCCTCCCGGTCGTCCATCTCCGAAGGGTGAAAACCCAGCGAAAGTGACAGGTCGCTCGGTCCGGTCCAGCAGCCGTCAATGCCCGGCGTGCTGAGGATCGCCTCCGCGTTGCCTACTGCCTCCGCACTTTCCAGCTGCACCGCCACAAACAGCTGCTCGTCTATCCAGTCTGCATAGTCCGCCCCGTACAATTTGGCACGGCCCCAGCCCCATGACCGCTTGCCCAGCGGCGGCAGCCGGCAGGAGTCGGCCGCAATTCGAGCCTGCTCCGGTGTGTCCACCATCGGCACAACCATGCCCATCATGCCCTCGTCCAGCAGCCTGCCAATAAACGTATAGTCATTCCTCGCCACACGCGCCATGGGAACGGCCGGGCTACCATTGATCGCCACAAGCGCGGCAATCGCGCTGTCCTCACCCCAGGAGCCGTGCTGCCGGTCAACCATCACAAAGTCGATCCCGCTGCGGCTCATCAGTTCCGCATTTAACGGCGACCCCATTCCCAGCGTAAAGCCGAAAGCGGGCTCGCCAGACTGCATCTTCTCCTTCGCTGTATTTGGAATCACAAGTTCCCCCTTAGGCTGAAAGCAGTGAAAAACGCGCGGCTACGCGTCGGTCGGCTGCGGAACACCGCACCTGCTTGGATCGGATTCAGCTGGACAAGAATACGCTTGAAACTGGCACCAGGGAAATCGCTTCATCCCGATAGTAGCTGTAGAGGCCCGCCCTGTCAAAGGTTCAGCCGCCCAGACCCTAACCTTCGTGGGTGGCCATTTGGGCTTCCCCACTTACCTCCCCGTCCGCCGTGCCGGACAAAGGGTTCAGAGCGCAATCAACCTCTCGCTGCAACGACTGAGCCATCGCCATTCCGCGCTCAACACTGGGGCGAGCGAAGTCTTCTCTCTCCTCACTCCTTTCCCTCTCTCCTCGCTTTTTTGGGCGGTCGGGCCTATTCGGCCCTCCCTTGTGCGGGGGCGGAGCCCCCGCAACGCCCCCTCTCCTACAACCCCCGCCGCAGCGAGTGTGTGCGCAATACGACCTTGACGACCCGCTGCGGCCGGGCTTCCCCCCGCGTCTTGGCAGATTCCAAGTATGTGCCAGCGCAGGCAAGACAGGCGAGGCAACTCCCAAGTATACCCAAAGTTCACCGCTATGACCATCGCGAGCCCGCTACAGAAATACTGACGGTCCGTTCCGCTCAGACAGACCGCACACAGAACTCACACACAACATGGCTTAGTAGATATCTTTTGTTTCCGATATGAACACTATCGTAGTGCCTATGATACAATGCTTCGAATCAGCGAACCCCCATGGGTGACCATCTTGGCCAGAGCTGTCTATGGCCGCCTCTTGTAGCAGTCCGGCTGCTGCCATGTCCCAATCTGACCTCAAACCGCTGCCCGACCCGTCAACCGGCGGTAGACCGTCCCGCCTGTCTTCCTCAACTGCCTTCGTACTGGTGACATCCTTGGCCGTCGCCTTTGCGATCATGGGCGACTCACTGCTCTACGCCATTCTTCCATTGGCCGCGGGTCAACTGGCACTGTCTCCTCAGCAGGTTGGTCTTCTCCTGAGTGCCAATCGCCTCATCCGCCTATTCTCAAATACCTGGCTCGGAGCCATCTTCGCCCGCTTCGGGCCATACCGGGCTTTCGTCATTTCAGCCATACTTGGCGTGCTCACGACGGCATTCTATGGTTTCAGACTCGGTTTCATCGTCTTCCTGCTGGCGCGGATCGGGTGGGGCGTCAGCTGGTCCGGCCTTCGCCAGGGCACCTACCAGTCCATCTGGGCCGGCGAACGGGCCGACGCTGGCCGGCTGATGGGGTTGATGTGGGGAGTAGTCCGCGGCGGCAGTGCAGTCAGCGCCCTCCTCGGGGGCTTTCTCTTTGATTATTTCGGATTCCAAACCACTGTCTGGACAATTACGGTCCTGTCCGCGGTGGCCATCCCTATCGCAGTGGGTCTCACTTGGCCAGACAGTGCCTCTCCCCATTTCGAAGACGAGCAGTCAGGGACGAATTCCACTTCCCAATCCAACGACTCTAACGACGACAAGAAAGCAAACCGGAAAGAACATGATATCCTCGGCGGCTGGATAGAGGCACTTTCCGACCCGCTTCAACGCGCCGTCCTGCTGGTTGGATTCTTCAAACTGTTGCTCAACTCCATCCTGGTTGCCACCGCTTCCGTCTTTCTGGCTGACCGCTTCGAAGATTTCTCGGGCGGATTCCTCCTGGGCATTCAGGTGGGTGCCCTCTCCGGCTTCGTACTCGGCACCCGATGGTTTTCCGACCTGTTTCTCGGCGCCGTCATGGGTGAGCTCGCAGACCTGGTCGGACGCATCCGCCTGACATTGGTCCTTGTCTCCATCCTTTGTATCGGACTGACCCTGATGCTGACAATCTCCAACAATCTGGCATTCGTCGCTTTGCTGGGCGTGCTGATCGTCAGCACTGGCGTTAACGTCGTTCTGGACGCCTACGCAAATCAAGCAGCACTGGCCACTCACCACCCTCAACTGTTCGTCGGTGCCTACGCCACCGCCTCCGATTTGGGTTCCGCTGTCGGTCCCCTTTTTGCATTCTCGCTGGTCGCTTCTGTCGGATTCGCGCCGGTCTACGGTATCGCCGCTCTGTTGGTCGTGCTGACGTTGCTCTATCTGGTTCTGCTCGACGCACGCTATACCAAACTGCAATCCTCGGTGTCGGAAGGTCTCTGATGTACCTGCCAGCCGGCCGCGCCGCTGTGTAGAGGTGATTCCATGCAGTTCATCGGCCGCGAGATCTCTGTGAAGATGCCTACGGGTTTCTCCTTGGAGAAAAAACCGCCAGTCCCCGAAGCATTCGTCTGGCAAGGCAAGACCTACCAGGTGAATGAAATGCTTGCCATGTGGCATCGCTACGGAAAACCCGATATCCGCACGCAGGGCGGGCGCCCTCCCTACTTCGTTCGCAGTGGCCGAACACAAGGATCTTGGGGACAGGGCCGTGTCTACTACCGCGTGCGCACAGATGAGGGCAGGCTCTTTGACCTCTACTACGACCGGGCGCCCAAGGGACAGCGCCGCGCCGGGGCATGGTACTTGTGGCGCGAGCTATCGGCTGAAGAAGAGTCCGTCGGGCTGGAGGAGGATCTCTAGCGCATGAATGGCACGCAAAGGCGCCGCTACTGTTCTCTGAGGTTCAGCACTGTAGGCAGAAAAACCCTGTAGCCGCTGGTCGCATTGCCTTCTTGCCTTGAAGGCTGCGCCGAAGCGGGGGGAGGAGGAGGCACTTCTGCAGGCCGTGGCCTCGCCGCCGGCCCACTGCTCTGAAGATTCTGGGCTGGCACGTCGCTCAGCGTTACAACGTCAATCAGTGCTGTCGTACGGCGGTTAGGTGACGTTTCGTACACATTGAAAATCAGGTTTATCTCCTTGCCGCCGTACTGCCCCATGTCAAACGAACGGTACTGCCACCCGCTGCTCTGGCTCTGTACCAACATATAGTTCGCCGGCTGACCGTCCTCAACTGCAATGACCTCGAACTTATCGGTACCCGTGTCCGGTTCAGTCGTTTCTACCTTGTACGCGATTGCCAGATAGGGTCGGCCCGTAGGAACCGTCACACGCTGGGACACCGTACTGTTACCCCCGTCGCTGCCCTCGGTCCCGGGTACGCCATCATTGGGAACGAATTCACTGGCCAGCCGCAGCGCATGATCCGATGTGCCGGGCTGTACTTCGATCTGGGAGGAGGAGCTTCCAGACTTAGTCCAGCTGTTGAAGGCATTTTCGAAGTCCCCGTTCGTCACGGCATTCGTCCCCGGCGAATAAAGCAACGCCAGGCTCTCGCTCGTGCCGAAAACACGCCTTCGCATCAGCAGTTGACTGCCGACTGAAATATTCCAGCTCCCAATCGGCACCGTCATCGTAAACCGGCCGCCCGCGTCGGTCGTGGCCGTTGTTGTGCCGATACTCACTTTGACACCAACACCGGACTCACCCGCCGGGTTGATCACCCTGCCCGTAACTGAACTGTGCTCCGCAACAGTCGTCTCGGCCAGAGACCTATCTGCGTGCAGCTTGTACCCCAGCCTGTCTTCAGCCGCCACGCTGAAGGCGTATTTCTTGCCGGCCTCGCCAGTGTAGGACGCCTTGCCATACGCTTCAACATTTTCCTGCCACAGCTCCCAATCCCCATCTTCGACCTTGACATAGACCGACGTAGAGATCACCCCGGAGCCCCAGTCTCTGGCAAGCCACGTCACGGGAAATGTCTGCGGGGAGTAAGCCGGCAGGTCCAATATAGACGCCGTTGGTGACATTGTGTCCGTTTCGACCAGCAACACAGGTTCACCGTATATGCCCATGCTGTACCCCCCCTGGCCGTCGGGCCAGTTGGTATTCGTCGCACCCGCAAGGCTTACCTCATAAACGCCGGCGGTCGGAGTCACGACCGTCGTCGTGCCATCCAGATTGATCAGCCGCCCGCTTGTGCCCGTAGCCGGAATCTTGGCTGTCTGTGCCTGCGTATTGAGGGACCACATGAGCAAACGCCGCTCTTCCGTTCCGGGATGATAGAACGCGATTCTCCGCACGCGAAAACGTTCGATGTCCGCCCAGGCAACGTCAGTGCCGGGGAAATGCTGATTCGCTAACTTAAAGGCGGTATAGGCCAGCCGCGTTTCGGCGTTGGACGGGGAGCAGAAACTGATGCTTTCGTTCTTTGCCAGCCCAAACCCGTCTGGTGAATCGACCGCTACTACGTTCCCGCAATCATCGTGAAGCATGAAGTGAAATATCGGACCCCCGCCGGCCAGCCTGGTATAAGCGATATTCTGCCAAATATACGAGGCCTGCTCATTGGCCGTGGCACGCCACGGGCTGGGACAGGTCGGCCCAGGGTAATCGTTGCAGACCGGCACGCCGCTCTCCGTAATCCAGATTGGCTTGTCTCCCCAGCCGCGCGCGTCCAACGCGTTGCGAACTTTCCTCGTATATTGATAGCCGACATACGAAAGCGAGTAGTGATGACTGCCCGCCGCGTCAAAGAATCCACTGTTCTGACTGCTCAGAGAGTCGGCCTCTAGCGCGTCCAACATATCATAGAGCCACTGCCCGTTCTCGAAGTGCGCCAGGCCGCCGAACACCACGTACGCCTCGGGGTCAAGCCACTTGATGACAATGTAGGCAACCTTCAGCAAACGAGCGTATTCCCGAGGCGTCCCGGACCAAAAGTGACACAGGTCCGGCTCATTCCAGATCTCCCAATGGCGAATATGAGTGCCCGCGTCGCCTCCGGGCTTGTACCGGGTCACCGCCGCGCCTACAAAACGCGCCCAGGGGTTTGTTGGGTTGAGCCGCGCATCGTTTGGAGGAACGTCGCTGCCGTCTGTGAATATCGGATTCCACAAACCGAACGGCGCCGGAGGACCCTCGTGACGCTGGCAACTGCCGGACTGCCCCTGCAGCCCGTCCTGCGTAACTCGCAACTGCCTCCCGGAAGCATCCACCACCCCCACAAGGTCGCATTCGCCGCCGGCCTCCTGCGGAAGGCAATCCGCCGATCTCGGCGCAAAGTTCTCCGGCAATTCCGTGAATGAACCGCCAAGAGATGTCGAAGCTGACCGGCTCCCCAGGCGATACTGGCGAGGCGTACCCAGCAATATCGCCAGGGTATTCAGGTTCTTGCCTTCATTCGCCAAAATGGCCGCGTCCTGGCCGGTCCAGGTAAACTCCCCAATCCGTTTCTCGACCTGCTCCCAATAGACGGGAAAACGGTCCATGCGAACCCCGGTCTCAACCCCGCGTTGGATCCGGCCTGCCCCGCTGTTTGTCTCGGCCGAGTTCACGAAACCCAGCCCGAATTCGGATACACCCAGCGTATTCGTATAAGGGACCGCTGAAGCCTGACTTGCTAAGGTGTTTTTCTGGGTTCGGCTCTTCAGAAGCCCGCTATCTCCAGCTTCCCCCTTCCCCAAATCGACGCGTACAGCCCCGGTGGTCAGGCTTACGTTCTCTGCGAGAACAGCCGAATCTGAGCGTCCGTTATACAGCAGGAGATAGAGTAAAACACCTGCCGCTGCAACGACCATCGCTATGCGGCCAGCCGCGCTCAGCCCGCGCCGCACTGTGGGCGGTTCTCCCGTACGACTCGTCATAAGTCGATTCTTCACTGTCCTGGCCCCAATGTGCTCACCTGATCGAACCCCATTCAGGTCGCCAGTCGCCACCGAGACCGCATAGGTCGTCGGGAAAAAAGAGAGAAGGACTGCCTGCAACCTGCATTACGGCATCGTAGCTACTCAGCCGCATTCAATGCGCTGCGCTTAACTTGGCTAACGAAGGTATCTCTCCCATCTCGCCTCGCATTTGGGCGGTCGGGCATTCGGCCCTCCCCTGTGCAGGGGCTGTCCCCCCGCAACGTCCCCCTCTACACCAGCCTTCGCCACCGTGCCTCCTCTGCCCCATCTCCGTCTCTACCGAAAAGTGCTTCGTCTGCCCCGCCTTACTGTCTCGACCAAGACGCCTGCTCCACCCTGTCTCCAACCGCTTACCACCGCAAGTCTAACTCACTCCGGAGACGGCTCAGCAGGTACACAGCATTTTGAAATTCACGGCTCCTAAGCCGGTCGGGAACCAAACGGAGGCTTCCAGAAAACCTGCATCGTCTCCTAAGTCTACCATAGACAGATTGGGGGGATTGCCGAGAAATGACCCTTACCCAGTCGCACTCCCGGACACCGTAGGCCGTCCGCCAACCGATGCAACAGATTTGTAGTCCATTCGAACGGTATTCGTAGTGACATCGACTATATGATGAAAGAAGTAACAGCCAAGTCCTTGCCAAAGCGCGATCCAAAAAAAGTGTCAAGCCAGGCTACCTCGCTCCCCTCCACATCCTGTCCTTGATCATTCAATTCAATCACCCACTACCCACCACTGACCACTGCAGTTCCCTGCCGTCGCCCCTCCTCTGTGCGAGGGACTCTCCCCGCAAGACCCCCACTGGATTTCGCGCCGCAGCGGGTGTAATGGCAATACGAAGGTTGCCGTCCGCGACGGCCCAAGCTTCCCCGTCCTCGCCCAAGGTTCCGCGAACATCTGCGAGAATCGATCTGTCCTCAAATGGGTTTCCCGTCACGCCGATCAGGCTGGTGCTCGCAAGGATATCCTGGGCTCGTGTCTCTCGCCCTGTCAAATCGAAGCCTGATGGGAAATGCTCTGGAAGCAATGACGAGTGTAAAGATTCCGGGGGTGGGGTGGCGAGACGATGCTCTGGCAATTCGCTGACTTCAGACCGGCAAAAAGACCTTCGCCTGCCAGTGTGAAGTTCCGATTGGGTCGGATGAAGCTGGGGAGATTCTGAACGCCTCCCTCCGAGACTTACTCAAAGGCGTCGAGGAAACGAAACGAGGATGACTCTGACGCTGCCTGCCTTACCAATAGGCGCGTCGATCCAAAAAATGGATCATACCAGTTTGAAGTCGAAGAAAGGTAGCCTGGAATCTCTCAAGGTGAGATCTCGCTGATCGCCACCGCCCGCTTCTCCCTGAACGACCTGCCCGCAGCCAAGGCAAGTACGACCGGTGCCCTCCCGTCGCTGCCCGTTACTTCGACCTCTCTGTCATCCCGAATTGCGCCAATGAAGGAGCGTAACTCATCCGCATAGGCGGCCATGTACCGTTCAAGGAAAAAGTAGAGTGGCTTCGCGTGGATCACCCCTGCCTCGGTTTGTCTGATGACCCGGTCGGGCGTGTTGTTTTCGCACAAGATCGACCCAAGTGAGCCGAGAACCTCTACTCTCTGGTCACCCCCGTAGACAGCCTGCCGCGAGTTGGTGATGACCCCAAGCGCACCGCAGCCATACCGCAACGTAACCACGGCAGTGTCGATATCGCCGGCCTCCCCTATTGCTGGATCAACTCGAACAGCTCCCGCAGCCGACACCTCCTCCACCTCGTCGTCCAGCAGGAAGCGCGCCATATCGAAGTCGTGAATCATCATGTCCAGAAAGAGGCCGCCGGACCCTCTGATATAGCTCAGTGGCGGCGGAGCCGGGTCCCGGCTGGTAATCTGTACCAGGTAAGGTGCTCCCACCTCTCCATTGCGCACAGCATCCCTTATATTGCGGAAGTTGGGGTCGAACCGCCGGTTGAAGCCGATCTGCAGCTTCGTTCCGCTTTCTGCAACAGCCGCCAGCGCAGCGTCTACCGTGGGCAAGTCGAGCGCGATCGGCTTTTCGCAAAATGCGTGTTTGCCTGCGCGGGCTGCCTGCATGATGAATTCGGCGTGCGTCTCCGTAGATGAGCAGATGGCCACCGCATCAACGTCCTCCCGACAGATTGCCTCCTCCGGCTCTGCGCTCGCCTGCGCAATGCCGAACCGCCGCGCCGTCTGCTCCGCCGCCGCCTTGACAACGTCTGCGATTGCAACCACCTCCGCTTCCTGGATATGTCGCGTCAGATTCTCCGCATGAACCTGCCCAATCCGCCCGGCCCCGATGATCGCGAATCTGACCTTCTCCTCCACCTGATCCCTCCTCAGTTGATGTCCTGAAGCTGAACCCAGCGCCCTTCGCGCGCGCTCAAATCAGCCGCGTCGGTAATCCGCTGTACAATCGCCCCGTCTTCAAGACTGGGGCTAAAGGGTTCGCCATCGACAATGGCATTGATCCAACCACGCGTCATGTGGTCCTCGACCCGAAAAACGTCTCGGTACGTATTGTGTACTGTATCGCGCCGCGCTGCCCCCCAAACGTGCTCCGGCAACTCGAGCGGCCGCGTCGGACCCTCTCCTCGCCGTGTACCCTCAACGTCCTGCCTTTCAACCCAATCGATCACGCTCCGCAACGTACCCTCTTCCCCGTGCAAATCGAACTCATGCCGCTGGCCGAAGACGGACTCCTCCGTACATACGGCCGAGGCCTGAACCAGCCCCTGCGCACCATTCGCAAACTTCAGCAACGTGTAAGCCGCGTCCTCCGTCCGCTCATACGGCTTCCCCTCCGGCGTGACATCCGGCCGGTCAACAAACTCGCCCGGCAGGCAGAACACGTCTGTGACCTCACCAAACCACCAATATGCCAGGTAGAAAAAGTGCGAAGCGATGTTGCCCAACACGCCTGTGGCGGCAAATGCTCTATCGTGCCGCCATCCATAGCCCGGCTCGCGCGCGTAGCCGGTGTAGTAGCGCAGATTCAAATGATAGGGCCTGCCTATATATCTTTCCTCCACCAACTCCTTGATGTACCGGTTGGTCGGCATAAAGCGGTAGGTGAAGGGAGTGCAGTGAACAACGCCCTTTTTCTCAGCCAGCGCAGCCATCTCAGCCGCATGACCGTAGTTCAGCGCCAGAGGCTTTTCGCATAGCACATGCAGACCCGCGTCCAGTGCCTGCATCGTGATAGGAAAATGAGTCTCATGACCCGAGGCCACCACCAAAGCCTCGATCTCACCGCTGCCAATCACCGACTCGTAGCTTGTATAGACCTGAGGAATGTTCCAGCGCGCCGCAAAACTCTCTGCCCGGTCCCGATTCCGGCCGCAGACTGCTACCACATCCGCTCCCGGGTGAGCATCCAGCGCCGGCAGATACATCGCGTCGGCCCACCAGCTTGTGCTGACGACACCTACCCTTACTGCCTCTGACATTTCAAATCCCTCCCTGAATTCGACGTCGGTTCGTACTGAAGGAGGCCACTAGACGCTGCTCTCGTCGGACAGCGGTCGCACGTCCTCCCACGCTCCGCTTTCCCAGGACCGTGTCATCGCCTCCTGTACCTCCGCCAGACGCCGCGCATCCGCGAAACTGGGCGATCGCTGAACGCCTTCGGCTATCGACATCAGAAAATTGTGCGCCTCCAGAACCTTCAGGTCCTCGTAGCCTAGCCCAATGCCGTCTCCCGGATTGAATCGCGCATGGGAAGGGTAGGCGGGTCCCCCCAGCAACGTGGTATAGCCGTCATGCATCCCGTCCGCGCCGGGCAGATATAGTTCCAACTCGTTCATCCGCTCAAAGTTCCAACTGGCCGCTCCCTCTGTGCCGTTAACCTCGAACGACATTTCGCACTTAGGCCCGAAGATAGCCCGGCAGGCCTCAAAACTGCCCTGCACACCATTCTCAAACTCGACCAAGGCGCCAACGTAGTCTTCGTTTTCCACCTCGCCCGTCGGGTCGCCCTCCTTGCCGACCGAAAAGTGCGTCCCATGTCCGGGCACCGGCAAAGGACGCTCCCTTATGAACACATTCCGGCTGCTGACCAACCGCTTGATCGGTCCGACCAGCATATGGGCCATATCGACAGTATGCGACATGATATCGCCCAACACACCCAACCCCGCCTGCTCCATCCTGAAACGCCACGTCAACATGCCGTAAGGGTTGCTGCCGTACATCGCGAAGAAACGGCCCCGGTAATGCGTCAGGTGACCCAACTTGCCAGAGTCGATCAGCTCTCGGCAGTGCTGCACCATTGGCGCCCAGCGGTAGTTGAAGCCAACAAAACTCATCACGCCTGCCGCCCGCGCCATCTGTTCGATGGCAGCTGTTTCCTGCGGGCTGCGCCCGACCGGCTTTTCGCAGAAAACATGCTTCCCGGCTATTGTTACCGCCTCCACCATCTCCTTGTGCAGGAAGTTTGGCGCCGCGATGTTGATAACCTGTACCTCGGGGTGATCGACGACCTCATGCCAGTCAGTCGTGGACGCCTCGAATCCAAGCGTTTCTCTCGCCTCCTCCGCCCTGTGCGCAACATCGTCGGCGCAGATCACCAGCCGTGCACGTACGCCGCTGTCGTGAAAACGGTCGTTCACCAGTCTGTAGGACCGGCTGTGGGTCGTACCCATCCAGCCCATACCAATGACGCCGATACCTATCTCTTGGACCATGCCTGTCTCACCTTCCTCCAGTCGTGCTAGTCCCGGCTGGTCAAGACGGCCCCGCCGTTAAGCAAGTCCAAAGGAACCTGCAACCGGCGGGGCAAGTGTGCAGCAGTAGTTTACAAACCGCCTGCGTTTAGAACCTCCTGCTCCAATGCTGCGGCCAGCGCTCCACCACAACCTTCGTCTGTGTGTAGAACTCTATCCCGTGCCGGCTCTGTGCGTGGAGATCGCCGAAAAAGCTCTCGTTCCAGCCGCTGAACGGGAAAAAGGCCATCGGCGCCGCCACCCCGATGTTTATGCCGATGTTTCCGGCGTCGACCTCGTGGCGGAACTGGCGCGCCACCGCGCCGCTGCTCGTGAAAAGACAGGCCATATTCCCGTACGCGCTGACGCTTCGATCATTGAGCAGCGCTATGGCGTCCTCAATCGTATCCGCGTGCATCAGGCTGAGAACCGGGCCGAAAATCTCGGTACGGGCAATTTGGCTCGTAGGGTCCACCGAGTCCAGAACCGTCGGAAACACCCAATAGCCGTCGTCGTACCCCGCTACCTTCTTCTGTCGCCCATCCACCAGCACGCGCGCCCCCTCTTGGGCGCCATTCTCAATCAGGCCCTCAATGCGCTGCTTGCTTTCCCGCGTGATGACCGGTCCCATCTCCGTCGATTCGTCCAGGCCGTAACCCACCTTCCGGCTGGCCGCCAGTTCGGCGATGCCCTCAGTAAAGGGGTCTCTGGCCTCGCCTACCGTCACCGCAACCGAGACCGCAAGACACCGCTGGCCCGCACACCCGAATGCCGAATCGCCCATCATCTGCGTTGTCGTCTCAATGTTGGCGTCCGGCATGATCACCACCGGATTCTTCGCCCCGCCCTGGCACTGCGCCCGCTTGCCGTTAGCCGTGGCCCGGCTGTAGACATACTTCGCCACCGCGGTCGAGCCCACAAAGCTGATCGCCCGAATTTCAGGATGGTCAAGAATCGCGTTGACTGTTTCCTCGCCGCCGTTAACAAGCTGCACAACACCCGGCGGGAAACCGGCCTCCTCGATCAACGCAAACAGCTTCTGCGTCGTCATCGGCACCTTCTCGCTTGGCTTGAGTATGAAGCAGTTGCCTGTCGCCACCGCATAGGGAAGAAACCACAGCGGGATC
>DAOUHY010000254.1:0-2692 GCA_034428435.1 Caldilineaceae bacterium
CGGTTGTCGGCTGCAGATACATGACGTTCTTGATTGCCAATAGATGAGGATCGCTCCAATCCGGATGCCATTCGGTATTATTCTCATAGCTGTTGGCGTTAGAATGGACGGGAACGGAATCTTCATCGAGCAGCTGTTCCGCGGGCAGATAAATGCGCGGGTCCTCAAGCAAGCTGGCAATAAAGGGGGTTTCCGGGGTCCGGTTACTCCAGTTGTTGAAAATACGTTTCTCTTCCGGATCGGTTTCCTCCAGAATGGATGCAAGGCGACGATCGAACTCTTCGTTTATCTTATTCATCTCCTCGGGACTGAACAGATTTCTCCGGACCAGGAAGCCGAAAACTTCAAAAAGCTGGATCTGCTCTTCGGTAAGGCTATAGTCTTCCTGCGTCATAATATTTCCTCAGCTGACCTCAATCAGAAATCCGGTGTAAGCCGGCTCGGCTGGCTTTTGCCCTGCTGAATTCTGCTGCAATCTCTCAGTCACAAGGAGGTATTATAGTCCAGAATACTTTTGGCACAACTCCCTGGGTTTGACAGGGTGCATCCCAGATTTGGGGTGGGAACAGTCTGGCGGGGAATCAGTGCCAGCGGTGGCTGGCGTTGTTTACCGTCTTTGGGCGAGACGCAGTGCAGGCGCCTGGCCTGGTCGTACGGTGGCGTCCGTCAGTTGGGGAGGGTGTGAAGGCAGGCAGATGGCCGGCACCTGCGGGGATCTGATGGGACGGGCGGGACGTGGTTTGGCTAGACACCTTCGATTGGGCACCTGTTACGAATATTGACACCAGGTCGGCTAGGCATGTTGTAGGAGAGGGGGCGTTGCGGGGGCGAAGCCCCCGCACAAGGGAGGGCCGAATAGGCCCGACCGCCCAGAAAAGCAGTGGTCAGTGGTCAGTAGTCAGTGGTCAGAGACGGCGCTTTTTCTGGCGGAAACTGGAATGGGAACTGACCGTGGACTGGTTGCTTCCAGAGGTATACGAGAGTTCGCCCCCATTTTGGGATGCACCCGTTTGACATTTCCGGGTATTGAACGTCAGTAGCGGCGCGGGCCTGCCGGAAGGCGCTCGTTTTCGTATGGCAAGCCTGACGCCAGCCCGCGTTATGGGCGTGGATGACCGCAAGGGCAGCTTGGAAGCGGGCAAGGACGCCGATATAGCAATCTTTGAGGATGACTTCAGTGCCTGGCGTACTATGATCCGCGGACAGTGGGCGTACGCAGCCACTCAATACAACCCTGCCGGTTGACCACTTGAGTTGAAGCGAGAATCGTAGGAGGTAAACACAGACATGCAGATGCCAGTGATCGATGCGATCAGAATCCCGCGCGATGCCAGTCCACGCGTTCGGACCGCCGCCGACGAGTTGGCACGCTGGATCGAAAAGCTGGGTGGTATAAGGCCACCCATCGGGACTCATTCCGATCAAGGGAATGTCACGGCGTGGTTGGACACCGCCGGGACCGACTTGAAGCCGGAGCACTATTGCATCCAGGTGGAGGGAGGCACCACGTTGCGCATTACCGGCGGTGACGGTCGGGGTGTTCTGTATGGGGTGCAGGAGTGCATCGACCGCGCTCGACGCAACCAGGCCATCACAGCGCTGACCGATGGCCCGCATTTCCCGGTGCGCGCGCTGCGGATGTGGGAAACGCCTTCGAACAAGGTCTGGTGCCTGCCTTTCAAGAGTATCCTGGACTACGAAAAAATGCTGCGCCCGGAAGAGTGCCCAGAGTACCTGGACCTCGCCCGGCGGCTGCTGGCCATGCGCATCAACAACCTCGGCCTGTTCGCTCAATACGCGGCCAGGGGCTCACAGTTCGAACGTTGGCTTTCCCACGCCGAGCCGGTCGAGCAGTTCGCCCGCTTTATGGACCGCTTCGGCGTAACGGTCGGTCTGTCCCTCCACTATGCCGAGCCGGACGAAAACGGGAACTATGGAGATGTCTGTCCCTTTTCCGACACCGTCCGTGCGCAGTGGCACGATTTCGCCGCCCGTCTGGCCGACACCATGCCGTCGGTGCGCAATGCCATCGTCTGGGGCGCGGGCGAGAACGCGCCAAGCCCGCACGAGGACGACTGCGAGCGCTGCCGCGCGCTGCCGGTTCGCGAGCGCGTTCTGGCCGGCATGCGTCTGGTCAGCGAGGCGCTGGCCACCATAGACGGAGCGCTACTGTGGCCCGCGGTCACCGACCAGGCGGCGTACGCCAAATCCGAAGCAGAGCTGTTCGGGGACTGGGGGGATGAACTCCCGGCCAATGTGCGCATCGCGCCCTGCCACCTGTACTGGGACTTTCGTCCGCCCTATCCGCCGCACCCGATCTGGCGCCACATCGGCAATCGACCGGGCGAGCGTTCTCCTTACGTGTTCGAGCTTGCGCTGGTGGGCGATACGGCCGGGCTGAACTTCCTGCCTTGCTCCATGGCCCACCGCTGGCAGGAAGAGTTCCTCAATGCGGCCGACAAAAACTGTGACGGGTTTGACGCCAATCTGGGGATCCATCCCGAACACGTAGACCATCCGCTCAACCTTTCCAACTGGTATGCCTACGGCAAGCTGTGCTGGAACCCCTACCTCAATCCGGACGACATCCTGTCCGAGTGGCTGACGATGGAGTACGGCGCGGAGGCGCGCGCGTTCCTGCCCGGTCTGCGCGAGACCTATCCCGCCACCATCGGCGCGCTGTTCAGCCGCA
>DAOUHY010000255.1:0-3581 GCA_034428435.1 Caldilineaceae bacterium
GTAGACGCCCTGGGCGTCGCGGGGCATTTCGGTGGGATAGGGCCAGGGCAGGAGCGGCGGCCAGTGCACCTTAGCCGGCTGGCCGGTGAGGACGTTGTCGTGCCAGGCATGCGAAGGCGTTTCCAGGAGATCGGGGAAGCCATCCTCAGCATACCAGAAAGGCTGATCGAGCAGGGCGGGGAAGGTCCCATTTGGTCCCATGCCGACGCTGCGCACGTAGCGGTAACCAGCCTCCCACATGACATCCAGAACGGCAGGATGGCCGCGGAAGCCGTCGGTGTAGCCACCGGGCGCGGTGAGGCCGTTGACTGCGCGGCCGAAGGTGTCTTCGATCAGTTTTTTGGCGTCGCCGAGTTCATAATGGAGGGCGGCTCTGTCGTCGCCCAGCACTTTCAGGTTGGGGTGGGTAAAGGTGTGGCACTGGATATCGAAGAGGGGATTGTCGAGAATGGCGCGCAGTTCAGGGCCGCAGAGCTCCAGCATTTTGGCGACGAGGAAGAAGGAAGCGGGCGCGTCGCGCTGCAGGTGGACGTCGGCGACGGCGCGCACGCCGTCGAGGAACTCGGCGATATGTTCGGGTGTGTAGCTGAAGCCTCTTTGGCGCCGGTTCTTATCCCACCAGGGGTATACGCCTTCGGTGTCGTAGGCGGCGACGTAATAGGACATGGTGTGCCTTTCTTTCAGTTCTAATGAACCACGAGGACATCAGCGGGCGGGGTACCTTCACTCCCATTACCTTTGCCACCTGGACGAAACGGCTACCGCGAACCAACTCAACCAGTGTCATCTAACGAAGCGATAGCGTACTTAAGCATTTATTTCTCGACAAGTCAGACTCAAAATGCCTCCTTTGTAAGACAGAATTCCGCGTTGCGGCTCAGATATCGACTTGCGACCAATGACAAGACAGCATATAATCGCACGCAAATACGTGCAGTCTTGAGGGTAAGTCCACATTCCGAAAGGATATCGCGCATGGAAAAACAGAATGTCACATTATCGTTGCCACGATCAGTTCTGCGCAAAGCAAAGAAGATAGCGATCGACCAAGACCTTTCCTTGTCAGGATTGATGGTTGAACTCCTGACCGAATTGGTTGAACGAGAAGATCAATACGCTAGCTCCGAGAGGCAGTATCTGGCCCTGCTGGAACAGGATACTGATCTAGGAACGGACGGCTTGATCGGCTGGACGCGTGCGGACCTTCACGAACGCTGAACATCCAATCTGGTGACGATATGACAAGGCAGTTCGTTGATACGAATGTGTTAGTCTATGCGCATGACAGATCGGTGGGGCGCAAGCGCACAGTGGCTCAACAGCTTCTTCGCGACCTGTGGCAGTCAGGAGAAGGCTGTTTGAGCATCCAAGTTTTGCAGGAATACTATGTGACGGTTACTCGCAAAGTAGCCACGCCGCTATTGCCCGAACAAGCAAAGGACATTATATCCCATCTTGCTCGATGGCGAATGCATAGCCCAACCGTGAGTGATATTCTGGAAGCGATCAACATTCAGACCAGATATGAAGTCTCATTCTGGGATGCAATGATTATACAGAGCGCCATTCGCCTCAAATGTGAAAGGATATGGTCCGAGGATCTTAATGCAGGACAGCAGTACGCGGGCGTGACAGTGGCCAATCCATTCAACTGAAATCGGCATCCAAGAACATGTATTTCTCCTCCGGGCCCGGCCGCGTAAACGTGTTTGGCATCCACGCCAAGTAGATTTTCCGCCCTCCTGCTTCGACGGAAGCTCCCCTCTACAGCTTGCTCATCTTTTCCAGGACCGGCCAAAAGGCCAACTGCTCCACGGCGTGGCTGCGGTAGATGCCGACGCCGTCGGCGCCGCAGTCCATGGCGACTTCGGCGGCGCGCAGCATCTGGTCGGGCTGCTGGAAGCTGCCGGGGTGGTAGCAGGAGAGCTCGGCGATGACGGGTGTGCGGCCGGCGGAGACTTCGACGGCGTAGGTGAGCTGGCGCCGGAGGGCGTCGAGGTCGGAGTTGGTGCGGAACCAGATATAGAACTCGTCGACTAGGCCCTGTTCGAGCCAGGCGGGCCAGTCGTGCAGGAGCTTGAGGTAGTCCTCTTTTTCGCCGGCTATGAGGGTGGTGGAGAAGACGGCGTCGGGCTTGGCCTGCTTGACGGCGGCGCGCATCTCAGTCAGGGCGAGGGTGACGTAGTCGGCGCGGAACTGCAGCCATTCGGGGTCGTCATTGGGCATGTCGAACGGGTTCTTGCCGTGCTTGGCCTGGAACTCGTTAACGGTGCGGTCTTCGTAGCCGTAGGGGACGGCGCCGTTTTCGTCCTCGTTTCCGAGCACGAACTCGACCTGGATGCCGTCGCCCTGGGTGTGGGCGAGCGTGTCAATGAACTGCTCGGTCTGCTCGGCGCGCACTTCGGGGAAGGCGGCGCTGAGGTAGAGATCGTCGCCGGGCTGCAGGGTGTAGGAGCGGGTGCGGGTGAGGCTGCGGAAATGCGGATTTTTGGCGGCGAAGTCGGTCATGGTGGTGGTTACTTTGGGCGCGTCGTAGATGGGGCGGTGGCTGTCCATGACAGCACGGGCCTCGGCTGCGGTCACCGGGGGGCGCAGGAAGTCGAGGGACCAGCCGTAGGTGACGCGCGCCCAGCCATGACGGGGGAAGGAGTTGTAGTTGATGTAGGGGTCGACCTTAATGCCGACGGCACGGGCGGCTTCGGTAAGGGCGCGAGTGCGGTCTCCACCGATAATTTTGGTGACGCCTATGTCGGCGCACTTCTGCACCCAGGCAGGCAGAAAGTCGGCGTAGTCGGGATCGTCGGGGATTCTCTCCAATACGGGCGGTCCCCAGAGTACCAGGCGTTCAGGCATCTTACTTTTCCTCTTCTTCGTGGATAGTTGCTCGTATGCGGCGGCGTTGGCGGCCATTGTGGTTACAGCTCTTCGTCCAGGCCCTCCAGCAGGCGGTCCACTTCGCTCTCGTCGTTGAAGGCGGCGACGGAGATGCGCATAGCGACTTTGACCGGATCGGGCGGGGCGGTGAGCCATTGGGATTTGACGACCGTCTGATGACGTGCGTGCATCCTGTCGACCAGGCCGTCCATGTCGGTCTTGGTGAAGCCATCGAACATCAGCGAGGTGATACCGGCGGACTTTCCGGGTTCCTGGGGGGTAATGATGCGGGCGCGATCGATGTGGCCGACGCCCTGGCGCAGGCGGCCGGAGAGCTGGGTAATTCTTTCCTGCATTGTATCCAGGCCGATGCTTTCCACGATCTCAACGGCGCGGCCGAGGCCGACGACGAGGGCGTGGTTGTAGGTGCCGATCTCGGTGCGGGAGCGGGCGGTCGGCGCGGGCGTGGGGGCATCGGGCAGCGACCAGGGGCTGCGGTCGGGGATGAAGTTGGGGTGAAAGTTGGGGAGCTGTTGTTGCGAGATATACATATAGCCGGTGCCCATGGGGCCGAGCAACCATTTGTGGCCGGAACCGACGGCAAAATCGCAGTCGAGCTCCTTCAGGTCCACCGGCATCTGGCCGACCGATTGGGCCAGGTCGAGCATGACGGGCACGCCGGCGTCGTGGGCGATGGCGGCTGCCTG
>DAOUHY010000256.1:0-14358 GCA_034428435.1 Caldilineaceae bacterium
TCGACGACGCGCGGGAACAGGTCGCGCGCCTGCCTGCGCTCCTCCGCGTCGGGATGGTTGATCGCCAGCGCCGGCAACCCCGGCCCCGAAGCCTGAAAATAGACGTCCGCGATCTCCAACCCCTTGTCCTGGACCCGGCTCGACAGGTCCCGCGCCGACGCCGCCAGATTGTCCACAACGTGGCTGGGATAGATGTGGGAGCGGTCCTCGAACAACCCGATATCCACCCCCTGAAACCCCATCATCGCGATCAGCGTCAGCACGTCGTCATGCGGCAGCAGCGGAAAGGTGAAATCCGGGCACGAAAGTCTAAGTTCCATCTCGCAACTCCTTCTTCTGTTGGACGATACGGCGCCGAACGCTGACCATTAGCCGCCGGCCTCAATGTGAACGACGATATCGTGGCTGAACGGCCCCAGTTCGATGCCCGTTTCACCGCCAGCAAGGTCCTGCGCCTCTCCCGTGTACCTTCCCTCCTCCGGAGAATAGAGCCGCGCCGAGTAACTGCCCGCCGGCAGCGTGAACGCCAGGCGGCCCTGACAGGGCTGCCCCAGTGAAGGGTCATCCACCTCGCGCTGATCGGCCACATAGACGACGTAGGCCCGCCCCGGCCGCGCCAGCGCGATCGCGATCGTGTCGGCCGGCGTCTCCCTGGCAAACCGCGGCTGCGGCGCCATCTGCACAAAATCGACCCCGTGAATGAACACCGACAGATTCTTCATCCAGCTGCGGATCATCGCCTGCGAGGCCGGCGTGCCCGCCTCCTGCCCCCCCGCCTGGACCGAAAAATCGATCATGTTGTAGTGGCCGCCGCTGCAGACTGTCGCCCACGCCCGTTTGCGATGAACAATCCACGACTCCTCGTCCAACGAGCTCGTCGCCGCGTTATCCTCGTCGAAAACAAACGGTTTACCCGTCTCGTGCACCGTCGTCCACACCTGCTGGATACGCGCCAGCCTCAGGTCGCGCTGCATAAACCGCGACAGCGGCGCCAGGATCAAACCCCTATAGGTCAGCTGCTGGTAATCATGCAGATTAATCGCGTCTACCGACGCCTCCCCCAGGATCTGCTCCAGCGCCGTATCCGTGCGCCAGTTTTCCACCGGCACCTGGAAGATCAGATGCTTCTTGGGCATACCCGCCTCCGCCGCCCGGATCCGGTCCCGCACCGCCTCCTGCCAGCCGTCCACCTCCGCCTGCGTGGCAAACTCCGTCTCCGGCAGCATCCCCGCCCTGGTCGTGAACGGCTCGTTGCAGACTTCAAAGTAGAAGCAGTCGTAACCGTTTACCTCCTCTACAACCTTGCTGACGTACGCCATCTGTCTCTCCGTCAGCGCCCTGTCCCGACCCGATATGTAGTCCTGCCACGAAATGTCACCCACCCCATTGATGTTATTCTGGATGTTTAGCGGGTTCAGCCCCCACACTGCGTCGGTGTACGTACTGCTGAACAGCGTGAGTTCCACGATCACATCCCGCTCCTGCGCTGCCGCCAGAAAACCGTGCAACCGCTCAAAATACTCCGGGTTCCACTGGTCCAGATCAAACTTGGGATAACCGTCAGTGGCAAAGCCCGGCCCGCTGCGCAGCCACGGACTTACATATTCGCCCGGTAACGGCTTGCACGGCGAATGCGGATTGATCGGCTTCACCTGCGTAGCCGGATCAAACACCTGCAACTCGCGGAAGAGCAGAAAGCAGCGGCTCAATGTCTGCCTTTTCTCGGCAGCATCGTCCAGGTAAGCAATATAATCGAAGTTGCGATTGATCACCGCGCCGTAATGCTCGGTCGCCGTAATCAGCGCCAGCGGCCTGTCCTTGTATAGAAAGTAACGGGGATTCTCAGGATGCAACCCGATCGGTGTCGACATGCTCTGCCTCCTCGGCGGGACCGTCAGCGTTAAGTCGTATCACCATCTACTAACCAGGAACTATTTGCTTCTCAGGTTCACCATGCAGCGCAAACTCTCTTCCACCTCGTTCAGCGGATGCTGAAGCGCTTTCTCACGCAGCCTGTTGAATTCGGGGTAGCCCTGTCGTTCCTCTTTGACTCTTGGTCTGGTCTTCTCATTACAGGCGCACCCGAAAACCGCGCGCAGTGACCTAAAACCAGGAACTGGCTACCGGAAATTCTGGCTCACCCCTCTCGAACCGCCACCAGCGAGGCGTCATGCTCCAGGAATTCCAGATCATACTGCTCCCAGTAATACTGCAATTCCTTCGACTCCCAACCGGCGTAGATCTCTTCCCAGGGCAGAACATTGCAGTGGGGCGTGATCGACTTCACTTCGATCGGCAGCGAGGGCGGCTGATAACGGAAATCCACCGACAGCCGGATCTGGTTCTCGGTCCGGTTCGGGATCGACTTGTGGACGGTCAGGCTGTGAAATACCAGCACATCGCCGGCTTGAAAGTCGGTCTCGAACCATTCCTGCGGTGCGTCCTCGTCAGCGAAGATCACGTGGCGGCCCCCTGCGCCCTCTGCCTCCCGCACCGGCAAAATGCCCAGCTTGTGCGAGCCGCGCAGCACACTTAGCCCGCCCAGCTCCCGCGGGCAATCCCCCAGCGGAATCCAACAGGTATAGACAGTTTTCGAGCCCTGAATGAAAATGTGATCCTGATGCGCCGGCGTCGGTGCGTTGCCCTTCGCCGGGATCATCAATCGCGCGATCTTGAGTGCATGCACCAGCACAGTCTCATCGATAAGTTGCCCCAGCATGTCGACCAGCGTCGGATTGTGCGCGAAGCGGTGGAAGGATTCGAGTCGCTGGACGTCGCCATAGGCTTCCGGCGGCACTCCGACTCCGCAGAATGGCTCCATCCCATCCGCCGAGGGATCGGCGATGCCGTCCATCAACTCTGTGCCCGGCGCAATCCAGCCGTAGTTGTCGCAGATCTCCAGGATCTGGCGCCGCAGAGCCGCGATCTCGTCCCCGGGCAGCAGGCCGCGAAAGAACAAAAACCCGTCCGCCGCCATCTGTCGGCGCATCGCCTGACGATCATCGAGCAGAGCACTGTGTTCCTGAAATTCAACTGTCTTATTCATCATTTCTCTCCATGACAAAAACCCAGTCCCAGAGAATCGGCGCTTTCGGCATCGTGCAGTTCCCCTGCGCGTCCCCCCTGAGCGGTACTGATTCATGTTTCTGACCAGATTGTACATCACAATAGAAACCGCGATACACAAAACCCGTCTCCAAGCCGGTGATCGTTACCTCCCCGCGGTTGACGTAGCGGATCGACGGACCGGGCAGATAGAAAATCCGCACCTTGCCGGGGATGCCCGCCGCATAAGGCATGAAACGGTTCTCGACGGTGGTGTGCGGCTCCACCCATTCCGAATGCGGCTCGAATTCCCACCAGGCATAGCGTTCCAGCAGGCGCTTGGAGTTGCCGACGTGGGTCGAGCCGGGCAGTTGCGCGGCTTCGTTCCACGGCCTGTTCCCATAGGAGGCTCCGTGCGGCGATGGGCCATAGGGCTTTTCGGGCGTGTTCATCTGCCAAATACCCATCGCCCCGTAAGTGTGGCCGCCCGCGCCGGAAAGAACCGCAGTCCAGAAGAAAAAACGCTGCGTATCCGGATGGCTCATCTCCATCTCACCCTCATAGTTGACCTCAGCCACCAGCACCGGGATTCGCGGCCCCTCCTCCACAGCGCTCACGACCAGATGCGCCATGTCGGTCATCGTCTGGTAGCCGAGATGCGCCGGATGCAGCATATTGATTTCCACCAACGAAGGGTCATCCACCGTCAAATGCGCAAAGCCGTTGGGATGAATCGTCTGCGGATGTCCATATGGATCGGTCGCCTTCACAGTCCGCATAATCTCCGCCCAGATGGCGCGCTTCTCAGCAGGCAGCCAGGTCATATCCGCTGTCGTCACCAGCTGGACCTCAGTCCGCCACTGCTGGAATTCGGCAGTATCCTCTGCAAGATAGTAGGGCATCAGCGCCTCGCCCGCCGTGCACCAGACGACCGGGTACGCGCCGTAGCGCGCGATCAGGTAGCGCCAGTGCTTCTTGACCACCTCCGGCCCCGCGAAGTCGATAAAGAAACCCCATAGGCCGACGATACAGGGGAGCAGCCCCGCGCGGACCAGGTGGGCGATGCGCAGGTCGGCGTGGTCGAAATAGGCCGGATTGATACGCGTGAACTCGCGGTCCCAGGGGAAACCGGCTTCGTTCGCGCCTCGTTCGTCAAACGGCTCCATATCAGGATACAGTCCTGCGATGATCTGGATCACGCTGAATCCCTTGGCCGCGCGGTCAGCCGCCAGTTCCTGCACATCTTCCGGCCAGCGCAGGCGTTTGCACAATCCCATCCACCACGTGTCGGCCAGCCAGAAAAACGGTGTGCCGTCCACGTGCTCAAACGTCCGGCCGCTGCCGGCGACCCGTACCGGCCCGTGCCTGAGCAAAGCATTGCTGCCCTCATAGGGCGTCACTTCCAGCGCTCCCGTCTGTCCGTGCAAACTGCTGTTGCCTGTGTCCGAGCAAACCGTGCGGTACCGGTGTGTGCCAGTCTGTGTGGAACTGTAGCGCACACGCCACGTCTGGTCGCCGGCCCAGAAGGCGGGTACGATCTGCTCCGTGCCGTCCGGTCGCGTGATCAGCACATCCAGCTCGACATCGTTGAACGGGTCGCTGTATGCCTTGCCCGAACTGTACGCCCATTCGGCGGCGCAATTCTGAATGGCGTAGAGCATGACTGGTTCTCCCTGGCGCAGTGGATAGCGAGTGCTGGTCAGTGGCGAGGTATGACAGTCAATGAACCGTTACTGCGCGTGCAGTCGAATTATCGTGTTCCAGAACAAGAACCCAATCCTGAATAATCGGCGGTTTGGGCGGCTGCCACGCGCCCTCCTCGTCGGGAGTTACGGCTCCGATATCATACTCTCGTCCCTGTCTGGGATCGAAATAGTAGGCGCGATAGGCAGTGTCTGCCTCGATCTCTTCGACGGTGATCAGGTAGCGCACCGGAATGAATATCACCCGCACCTCTCCCGCAATTCCGGCCGCGAAAGGCCTGATGTAGTCCTGCAGCGGCTTGAAGTGGTGTTCCCCCCGCCGAGAGATCCAATGCGGGGCAGGCTCAAACTGCCACCAGCGAAAGCGCTCCAGCAGGCGGCGGCCGAGGCCCACCTGCCGCGAACCCGCGAAATGCATCGCCTCATCCCAAGGGTCCTCATCGAACGACTCGCCGTATATGCGCGGGCTCGGCCCATAGGGTGCCTCGCGCGTATTCACCTGCCAGACGCCGCTCGCACCGTACGTGTGGCCGGACGCGCCGCTTAACACGCTCCCCCAAAACATCAGCCGCTGCACGTTTTCCCAGTTCCAGCCGCCCTCGCCCTCGTAACAGGACTCCCCCACAAAACGCGGCATGCGCGGTCTTCTTGGCACTTGGCTGCTGACCTCCTCCAGAACCTGTGGGAAAGTCAGTATGTCATGCAGACCACACTGGGTGATGTCTATATCGATGACCCCCGGATCGTCAACATGATCGTACGACCAGATGCCCCCTGTTCCGGGATGAATCGTGATCGGGTGCCGGTATGGGTCGATTGCACGCAGATAGCGCACCACCCGCGTCCACGCCGAGCGGACTTCATCCTGCCGCTGTTGGACTCTGACCGGCAGATCGCACCGTCGCAGTCGCGTCTTGGCGACGCCGTCCTCGTCCTCGGTCCGTTTTCTGAGAGCCGCCGCGTAGATGTCCTCCCAATGCGGATGACTGTAGTGCGGCATTAGAGCCTCGCCCGCCGCGTCCCATACGACCGGGTATGCGCCGTATCGGGCCACCAGGTAACGCCAGTGCTGCTTGAGCTTCTCCTCGCCCGCGAAATCCATGTAATAGCCCCAGCACCCGACAACGCTGGGAAGCAGCCCGTTCTGCACGAGCCAGTCGATCCGCAGGTCGGCCATGTCAAAAAAGGCGGGATTGATGCGTTGAAACTCTTCATCCCAGGGGAATCCGGCCTCATTGGCGCCGCGCGGGTCGAAGGGGGGCATATCCGGGTATAGCCCGGCCACCAGTTGAATGACGTTGAACCCCTTCTTCACGCGGTCCGCGCCGAGCCGCTTGAACCCCTCCGGCCAGGGCAGCCGTTTGACCAGCCCCATCCACCACGTATCGCCCAGCCAGAAAAATGGCGTACCGTCAATGTGTTCCAGATGACGGCCGCCGTGGGCAACGCGCAGTGGGCCATGCCGCATCAATGGGTTGTCACCTTCATACGGCGTAACGTCAACTCTGCCTTCATGCCCGTGCAGATCGTCGTTGGCCGCGTCAGAACAGCGCGTGCGGTAGTGATGCGGGCCGATCTTGGAAGACGCGTAGCGGACTCCCCAACTGTGCTGGCCGCGCCAGAAAGCGGGCACGGTACACTCATACCCGTCGGGATCGGTGATCATGACGTCAAGCGTCACTTCATTGAACGGGTCGCCGTACAACTTGCTTGTGGAGTAGGTCCATTCGGCGACATGGTTCTGCGGGGGCATCAAGCGGCCTTATCCCTTGATCGCGCCGGCTGTAAGTCCGCTCATGAACTGCCGCTGCAGCAAAAGGAAGACGATGACGATGGGAAGCGTCATCATTATGATCAGCGCGAATCGGTACTCGTGAAGGACAAATCCGATGCTGCCTTCAAGCTCAAACAAGATCAGCCCCAGCGGCATCGTACGTAGTCCGGGTTTGCTGGTCATCAACATGGGAAGCAGGAAGTCGTTCCACGTTCCCAGGCCGGTAAAAATGGCGACCGTGGCCAGCGCCGGCCGCGTCAAGGGCAGCATGATGCGCCAGTAAATCGTGAATCGGCTCGCACCGTCTATCAGAGCCGCATCTTCGATTTCCTCCGGCAGCCCTTCAAAAAAACCGCGCAATATCAGGATGGCAAAAGGAAGACCAAGTGCGATATAAGGACCGACCAGGGCATAGTAGGTGTCCAGCAGCCCAAACGCAACATTTACCTGGTACAGCGGGACCATGATCGCCGCGGCCTGCAGCATCAGGCCCGCCAGGAAAAGGAGATAGAACGGCTCCTTGAGAAAGAAACTGAGCCGTGCGAAGCCGTAGGCAGCCAGCGAAGCCAGGAAGAGGATCATCACCACCGACGCCGCAGTCACCACGAAGCTGTTAAAGGCCAGCAAAGGCACGTTGGCAATCCGCCATGCCTCGGGGAAGTTGCCGAGTGCGATCTCCCACGGTATCAGACCTCTGTTCAAAGCAGACTCGCCCGGCGCCTTCAACCCGGTGGAGAGCGCGATCAGCCACGGAAAGATCATGATGAACGAGACAAAAATCAGCACCGCGTGCGTTAGAACTGATTTCCTGCTGAGCTTCAGTCTGAATCCCATCGTTTCTTCCTCCAAACCTGCGCCCGTTTACAACTGGACGCGGCGCCCCCGCATCAGGAGCAACTGGATAACGGTCACGATAGCCGAAATGAGCAGCAGCAAGATCGAAAGCGCCGACGCATAGCCGGTGTGATTGGTCCGGAATGCCAGATCGTAGATCTGATACGCAATCACTTCCGACGCGTGGTACGGCCCTCCGCGTGACAGCAGAAAGACCAGCGCAAACGCATTGATCGAGCGGATCAATCCCAATATCCACAACGCACGCGTCGTCCCCATCGTCAGCGGCACCGCCACATGCCACATCTGCCGAAAACCTGTCGCCCCGTCTACAGCCGCACAATCATATAGATCCTGGGGAACTGCCTGCAATGCCGCCAGAAAAACCACGACCCAGAAGCCGAGCGACGCCCATAACGACACCAGAATGATGGCGAATATCGTAACGTCCGGATCGGCCAGCCAGACCCGTGTCAGTTCCTCGAGGCCGAAGCGACGCAGCGAGTGGTTGAGCATCCCGACTTCCGGCTGATATATGAACTCCCATGTATAGCCGATTACCACCAAAGATGCGGTGACGGGCAGAAAGAACGCCGCGCGGTAGGCGTTCCGCATTTGAATGCGTTGGTTGAGCAGCCAGGCGAAGAGGAAGCCGCAGATCGACAGGACGACGACGGTGATGATCGCCCAGTAAACGTTATTGCGGATACTGAGGCGAAAGGCGCGGTCCTTTGTCAGCAGACGCACATAATGGTCCAGGCCGGTGAACTCCCTGTCCGGGCTGATCCCATCCCAAATAAAGAAGCCATTGTAAAACGTGGCGATGATCGGCCAGGCGATAAATCCCAGGTAAACGACCAGGCCCGGCAGGATAAAGAAAAACCCGCCATTGGCGCGCAGCACGCGCAAAACACGCTGCATCGCGGTTCGATCTTCCCTGTGTTGCGTTGCCCCCGCCGCCGCAGTTGCCATTTGCTCGGTTGTCAGTCGTTCGTGTTTGGGAATACCGCTGACCACGTCAGTTCGTGGCCAGCGGTGTTGCGGAAATTAGGACTTAACCCACTGCTCGCATGACTGATCAAAGGCGTCCTGGACCTCCTGCGCCGCCTCCTCAGCCGTGATCAGGTCCGCAGTCACGCCCGGAAGCACGATCCCCAATTGCTGGTAGACGTCTGTGCACAGCACACGGCGGAAGACGTTGTCACCGGTGACCATCGCCTCCAGCAGCGGTTCGCCCAGATTCTTGTCAAAGTCCGTGTTCTGCGGTGGAACCTCGATCGCCTTGGCGCCCATCGGCTGACCCGTACTTGCAATCTGCTCCGCGCCGGGGCCAAGAGTCCGCCACTTCATATACTCCCACGCGTTGTCCTTGCGCTCCGAAGCCGACACCATCGCCACCCCCGCATCGGTCGCCGCCAGCCCCTTGGAGCCGGGCAGCAGGAACGTCCCCACGTGATTGTTCATGGCATCGCGAATGACTTCCGACTCGTGATTGAGGAATCCGAAGTAGGGCGTTCCGGTGAAAATATTGATCATCGGCCTCTCACCCGTGCCGTTCCAGAACGGTTCGCGTACCGCGTTGCCGTCCTGCGCGCCGATCGCTCCTTCCTGCATGTAATCGTTATACACCTTCGCGAACAGGTCGAACGCCTCAACGACGCCTGCATCGGTGAACTGGCCGTTCCCTACCTGGACCTCAGCCAGCTGCCCGGGGCCTGTCACCTCCACCAGGCTCTTGAACCAGTCTACAAGGTTCGCCGGATGATAGTACCCGCCGAGCGGCGCGATCCCATCGTTCAGGAACGATTCGCATAGAGCCTCGAAATCTCCCCACGTATTCAACCCGGATACATCGATGCCGCGCTCCTCAAACGTAGGAATCCAGTAGTAGACCCAGCCCAGCAACTGCATATTGCCTGGCAGGTAGAGCGCATCGCCCGACATGTCCACGATGCCGGCAACAAGCTCCATTTCGCTCAACGCCGCGCCCGAGAACGTGTCTTCTTTCCAGCCCGCACCCCACTCGGCTTCACCCCGTGAGTTGAGCGGCTCAACGAAGCCCCAGAACGGCCCCATAATGTCAAAGTCCGTGTTCAGCAGGTCCGGGCCGGTGCCAGCAGGCAAGGCCGCCTTGAGTTTCGCCGCCATATCCGGGTGGTCGACCATGCCAAGCTCCAGGTCCAGCCCTGTGTCAGCCTTGAGCGTCTCGGCAAAAATGTCGTTGCCTTCCGGATCGCGATAGCGCGCCATCGCTGTGCCCCAACTCCAAAGCGAAACGACCGTGTCCTCCATGGCCGGCTCGGCTGCCTCCGAGCCACCCTGATCTGCCGGCGCCGCCGGTGCGGCGCACGCGGCCAGGGCCGCGCCGGCCGTCGCAAACGCGGATAGGCGCATAAAATCACGCCTGGAAACAAAGTTTCGATACGTGTCAGTCATTGCCTTTCTCCTTCGTGTGTGAGCAGCAAGATCGAGGGCGGATAGGGATAGTGTGTTGCCGTCTTCTGAATTGACAACTGTAGAGGTTATCGCGAACAGCCAACTGCGGATGCCGTCAGTATAAGAAATCGCCACCCCTATGTCAAACAGTTTTCGCGTTTCAAGAAAGCAGCAAATAGCTGTTATTCAGGTAGGGCCGGGAACAGTACCTGTTCGCTCTCGCGACAATTCCGCTGGCAACCTGTTTCCCTCCAATATCGCCTTGTGACGTCACAAAAAAGTGGCCCGCTGCGCATTGCGAAACGGGCCACTTCCCACTATTTGTGTCCTGCTGACCACCATCATTCAAGCGCCTCATCACCCACACTCGCAATCCACTCCCGCGTCCATTCCACCGTCTCCAGCTCCAGGTCGCAGATACAGGTTGCCAGGAAAATCATCCCTTCAATGCGCCCTTCGTCCAGCCAGCGCAAGGCCGTCTCGCACTGCATCTGCATCGACTCCACCGGCATCGGCTGGCGCTGTCCATAGTCGTACATGTACAAGCCCAACAGTTTGCGGCTTTCAGGCGCGATCTCCTCACACCGGGTCATATTCGCTTCCAGATCCTTCAGGTCAGGCTCTATCCAGGTCCAAAGTGAGACCCAGTCACAAAGCGCAAGATGGCGTTCCAAAGGCATGTCGAGTTGGTACGTATAGAGAGTGACCCCCAACCCAAGTTTGCGCCCGCCCACTTCAAACTGACTGCGCAACGACTGCAGTTCCTCGACCGAAAGCACCCCCAAATCGCCTCCGTCCTGCGGCCGCCTGAAGAAGTCGTCCATGAAGAAGCCAATAAAGTTTGGATTGCGCGCCGCCAGCTCCAACACATGCCTGCGCTCCTCATCTGAAGAACGCCCCGCGCCGCCCACAAACGACCAGAACACCTTCTGCAACCTCCGAAAAGGGATTGCGTACTGGTCGAAGGGCATCTCCGGCTTGTCGTGGTAGCGCACCATGATCATATTGGGCACGTCCATATAGTATGCGGCCTCCACCGGCGTTATGCGCGATGTACGTCCGATTGCCCATTCCGTGTCATGGCTGCCTGCCTCATGGGCCCAAAGCCACATCCGATCGCGTACTGTTTCCATGATATCGTCCTTGGTAGTGATGTTGGGCGCTACGCTAAAGTTTGAGACCACCTGCAGTCAGACCTTCGACGAACAGGCGGCTGGTGAATGCGAACAGAAGCACCAGCGGTAACGACGCAATTATGTAGCCCGCCATCTGCGTCCCAATCTGCTGACCAAGCTGGTCATTGAAGATCAGCAGCGCCACTGGAATCGTAAACAACTCCTTTTTCGTCCCGATGGTCAGATATGGCCAGAAGATGTCGTTCCAGGTGCCCAGCACCTGCAGAATCGCGACAACACCCGCAATGTGTTTGGAAAGAGGAAGTGCGATGTTCCAGAAACACCTGAATTCACTGGCTCCGTCAATGCGAGCCGATTCGAAATACTCTGACGGAATTGAGACGAAAAATGTGCGCATAAGAAATACAGCCATCACCTGGCCTGCAGCGATGTAGGGCAACAGGAGCGCCCACATTGTCTGAAATAGACCCAGCTTATGGACCACAACAAAACGCGGCACCAAAGTCAGAATCGCCGGAATCATCAGCAGGGACAGGATAATGACGAACACCGTGTCCTTGACCAGAAAGTCAAAGCGCGCAAAGACATATGCCGACAAGGAGCCGAAAAAGAGTACACCTATACATGAAACCGTGCTTACGATCACACTGTTTAGGATTGACTGCGAAACGACGCGCCAAGCCGCAGGAAAGGTCTGGTGAAAATATAAGGGAAAGGTGAGTCCCCACGGGTTGAAGTCAAACTGCGCCCGCGACTTGGCCGCGATGAAAAGCGCAAGAAGCATTGGCACCATCATCAACACGATCAGCACTATAATGACCGGGATCGGCCAGTGACGCACCCAGTACCTTATTATACGGGGCCATCTTCTTCCTTCAACGAGTGCTGATCCGGCTGCTTGAGCTGTACTCAAGAAAGCTCCTCACGGTTGCAGATATCGCGGCGTTTACTATGGAGACCTCGTCCGTGATTTAGCGGATCAAATCACGAGTAGTCAGTCCCGGAAATTGTTCAGGCGCGTTCCTCCCGGAAGATCCGCATACTGGCTAGAGTCAGAAGCAATATCGTGACAAAGATGAACACACCGATCGCAGATGCATAACCCATGCGATGATAGTTGAAGGCGTTGTAGTATAGCCAAAGCCCAGGCACCATCGTTGACTTTATCGGTCCACCTTCTGTCATCACGAAGACTACCTCGAATATTTGGATGCTGGCGATGATCGCCCGCACGAGATTGAGCTTAATCTGGCCAAATACCAGTGGTATGTCCAGGCGCCAGATTCTCTGCAACCTGCTGGCGCCGTCCAACTCCGACGATTCCAGTATCTCCCCGTTTATATTCTGCAACCCGGCCAGGGTGATCAAAGTGTTCACACCGTTCACCCACGGGAACCCGGAAAAAGTGAGCGCCCAAATCGCGATCCTCGGGTCGCCCAGCCAGACGCGCGTCCAGCTCTCTAGCCCGATGGCAGTAAGAAACGCATTGAGCAGCCCAACACAGCCATCATAGATGAAGCGCCAGAGCAGAAAGACAACGATGCCCGGAATAATGGCCGGCAAAATCATGCCGATGCGAAACCAGTACTTCCAGCGCATGCTTTTGACGGCAAATATCAGTTCCGCCACGACCAGCGGGATCACCGTGGCCTGAAACATGATCCAGACCGTGATAATGCCCACGTTTCTGAGCGATCGCAGAAACGTCCTGTCTTGCGTAAACATGCGCACAAAATTGTCTATCCCAACCCATGTAGCAGGTAGCCCGATGTCCCATTCGAAGAAGGAGTGATAGACGGCCAAAAACGCGGGGTAGTAGTCAAAGACAAGGAGGCCGAGAAGCGTGGGCAGCAAGACAGCGTAGTAGGGCAATGCGTGACGAACGCGCCCTCTCAGGCCGTGCCTCGCCCTATCGCTCCCCTGACCGGCCAGAACTCCTGCTTGAGGTTGCCCTGCCGCGGACGGCCGCTCATCAGTTTGACCTGCTTGTTGACCGGCTGCGACGCCTCCGAACCGGCCAACAAGCCAGGATTTCAATAGACCCATACGGTTTGACGACTATCTACTCAAAACCAAGCGCGGAGCAATCCACTTCGTTGTCGCTGATAAAATCGGACGCGTACATCGTCTTGATCTCATCAATCTGTGCGACTGCGTCGTCAAGTGTCAACTGGTCAAGAATATACGCGTTCTTGAGATCCCAAATCTCCAAACGCGACTCCAGGTTGGTCTTGTCGTAATAGGTCCACATCGCTGCTTCGCCTTCATGGTCCTGGAGATTCTCCAGAATCGAAATCAGGTCCGGGTCAGCGGGCGTCGCGCCCTTCTGCAATGGCAGTACGTTGCCCAGATCGTTGATTAGTCGCTCCGCGTTCTGTGGAGCGCTCAGGTACATCAGAAAATCAGCCGCAAGATCGACAAGCCCATCCTCAATGGCGCTCTTGGTGATTGCAAAACCGCCTGGCGCACCACCAATGGGAGGCGCAGGCGTCCCGGTGCAAACCGGCGAACTCTCCTGCGTACACTTAGGCGCATAAAACATCCCCCACTCGAATTCGATGTTTGGGTTCAATTTGTTCTGCTTTACACGCCAGCTCCCATCCTCCACCACCACGATGTCGCCCTGCAACCATTTGGTGATGGCATTGGCGTTCTTATCGGTCCAATCCTGCGTACGGTATTTGGCGACCTCCTTCATCAGGCGCATCCATTCCCGGTACTCAGGGGTTTCGGCTCGAAATACGCCTTTGTCGATAGCGCAGGCTACCTCCTCAAAGTTGGCCGGGCCGCCGTCGGGATTGACCTGGGGTGTCAGCTCGGCCATGATACTGCCGCCCAACTGGCCCAGCGTCTCATACATGAACCACGAACCGATGCCTCCATAAGGCGTGTAGCCGGCATCTTCCAACGCCTGAAAAACAGCCAGCAACTCCGCAACCGTCGTGGGAACCTCGACCCCGACTTCGGCAAAAATATCCTTGTTGTAGAACATCATCGAAGTCACAATCGAGTAGTTGAGCGTGTAATGTGAACCCAAAATGCGGTTCGCCTGGAAAGGCACCTCGTAGAAGAGATCCAACCACCTCTCGCTGCCAGGTTCGCCCGCCTCAACGTAATGATTCGGCTGCTCCAGATAGGAATCTAAGTTGACCCACCAGTTCTTCCCAATCTCCTCGACCTGGTCCCGGGTCAGCGTGTAGACTACGTGGGGAATTGTGCCGGCTGTCATGTTCGTGACAATGTACTCCCGACTGCTGACATCGCCGGGAGGGGGCTGAACCAACTCGATCTCCACACCTGGATGCAACGCCTGATATTCGTCGATCAAGGTAAGTATCATGTTGTGCGGATTCGGGTTGGTCTCACTCCACTCCATACTTTCGGAAGGGTAATAGGATCCAGGGTTCAACGTGAGCGTGCCTGTCAGGGC
>DAOUHY010000257.1:0-12163 GCA_034428435.1 Caldilineaceae bacterium
CTCCTCCGCACCTCGCATAAACTTCGCCTTCGCCTCTTCCCGATTCATCTTGCTTCCCCCTCTCTCTTCTCTTTTCTCCTACCTCAAGTCTACCTCCCTTCCGCCTCTCAAAAAATCTGGGATGCACCCATTCACCCGCCGCGCCTCCACTCGATTCAAACTGTGCTAAGATAAGTTCTTCAATTGAACGCAATGCATTGAGGAGCAAGCACTCTTGAGCCATCCACTGCTGGACACCGAGGTCATAGAGCAAACGCCTAGCGTCTATCTGAATGAGACCGGTGATGTCTTCGCACTCTTTGATGCACAGGTGCAGGATTCTGGTAACATCTCCTATGGCGTTCAGGTCGGACAACAGCGCTTCTTCGTCAAGACCGCCGGAGATCCTCACGATCCCCGCCCCTTTCTGCCCCACGAGGAAAGGGTAGCCCTGCTTCACAACGCAGTTCGTGTTCGGCGCAGCTGTTCTCACAACGCCATACCCCAGCTTCACAACGTGATCGAATCGGCGCACGGGCCGCTGCTTGTCTACGCCTGGGTAGAAGGCGAGCTTCTCCACGCTGGAAGTGCAACGCGCCAGGATCCTCATTCAGCTATGCAGCGCTTCCGCTGGCTGCCCCTCCCGCAGATCATGGAAGCGCTGGACGTCATCTTCGACCTGCACTGTGAGCTAGCTCAGGCTGGATGGATCGCGGTCGACTTCTATGACGGCTGTCTGATCTATGACTTTGCCTGCCACGAACTGCATGTCGTCGAATTGGACATGTATCGCGAATCGCCTTTTGTCAATGAGATGGGCCGTATGTTTGGCTCGTCCCGATACATGGCGCCCGAGGAGTTTGAGCGCGGCGCGTTAATCGATGCGCGAACGAACGTCTTCACCATGGGACGAACCGCAGCCAACCTGCTGTCAGACGGCACACTGGACCGTTCCGCCTTTCGCGGCAGCGACGCCCACTATGACATTGTTCTCAAGGCGTGCTCCAACGAGCCCGGAATGCGCTATGTGTCAGTTGGTGACTTCTACACAGCCTGGTTGGAGGCAGGCAATGGGGAGCCCTGATTCAGTTAGATCTTGACGAATGGACGAGGAGCGGAAGATTGCGAGGCGTTCGTATTTCTGCAACGTAGTGAATGGATCTGTTACCGCCCGCCAAATCCGGTCATGGCGATCCCCTGAACGAAGTACCGCTGGCCCACGATGAATATCGCCACCATCGGCGTCAACATCACCGTGCTTGCCGCGAAAACGACCTCCCAATTCTTTGCGTAGGAGTCATTGTAGGCGCGGATGCCCAGGGCCAGCGGCCACTTGTCCATCGAGTTGATGTAGATAAGTGGGTTCATGAAGTCGTTGTAGTGCTGCAGCAGCGCAAACACAGCAACGGTTGCGATGACCGGCTTGGATAAAGGAAGGAGAATCTGAATCAGCACCCGGATGCGGTTGGCGCCGTCGATTTCAGCCGCGTCTTCCAGCTCCATCGGGATGCCGCGAAAGAACTGGCGCATCAGAAAGACATAGATCGCGCCGATGCCGCCCCAATAGGGAACGATCAGCGGCAGCCAGGTATCGATCCATTTCAGATTCTTGAATATCAGGAAGCGCGGAACCAGGGTCACCACATCAGGCAGCATCATCGTTGCCAGTAGCAGGCCAAACCAGAAATTGCGCCCCGGCCAGCTGATGCGGGCAAACGAATAGGCCACCAGCGCCGACGAAACGACAGTCCCCAGCACCGCAAACAATACGATGATCAGCGTGTTGACGATGAATCTCGTCAGCGGCAGCAGTTGAAACGCTTTGACGTAGTTGTTCCAATGGGGGTCCTGCGGCAGCCACACGATTGGATGGGCAAATACCTCTGTCGAGACTTTGAGACTGGACGATATCATCCAGAAGGTGGGCACCAGGAATGTGACCACCAGAAAGGTCATAAAGAGTTGCAGCGCCGCCAGTCTCACAATCTCCCAAGTGGATCGCGAGGATTCGCTGCGTCTGCTCAACGTGGCGCCGGCAGCCTGCATTTCGGCTGTGGACGACTGCCACTCGGTCGCCAACGCCCCCGGCGCCTGTCTGTCCGACCGCATCGTCAATCCCCCTCCTCGTAGTAGACCCAGCGGTTAGACAAGTAGAACTGGACCAGGGTAAAGCCCACCACAATCACGAACAGCTCCCAGGCCAGGGCCGATGCGTAGCCCATGTTGAAGTATTGGAAGGCGTTGCGATAGATGTTCAGGACCACAAACAGGGTCGCGTCCTGGGGTCCGCCCTCGGTCATGATCATCGCCGGGACGAAAGTCTGAAACGAGTTGATGATTGCAATCACCGAGTTGTAGAAGATCAGGGGCGTCATCAGAGGCAGAATGACATAGCGCAGTCGGCCAAACGCGCCGGCGCCATCCAGACTGGCGGCCTCTTTCAACGAGTCCGGGATGTTGCCCAGCCCGGCGATGAAGATCACCATCTGGCGGCCGATCATCCAGAATGACATGAAGATGAATGCAGGTTTGGTCAGCCTCGGCTCAAAGAGCCACATGCGCGGCTCAAAACCGAACCAGCCCAGCGCCTCGTTAAGGATGCCGAACTCCGGGTGCAGCACGCGCTGCCACACCACCGCGCTCGCAACCAGGGGCACGATGATCGGCATATAGAACCCGGCACGGTAAAAGTCCCGGAAGCGGATTCTCTGCGTCAATGCCAGCGCCAGCGTAAACGAAATTGTCAGTTGGATGGGTACAGCGAAGATCGTGTAAAACGCGCTGTTATAGAGGCTGAGATTGACCTTCGGGTCTCTGAACATCTTCGTCAGATTGGCAAAACCGACGAACCTTGGCGGGCTCAGAAGGTCCCATTCGACGAAGATCAGATAGACCGAGTAGAGCATCGGGAAAGCGATGAAGACCGAAAACCCGATGATAAACGGTGAGGCAAAAAGATAGCCTGCAATCCAGTCCCGCAGTTGGCGTTTCGAAACACGGCGCCTGCCCGCGGGTGCGGTCGTTACGGCCATGTAGGCTCCTCAAGGGGGTGGCTCTGCAACCCGCCACCCCCTGTTCGGCAAAACTCTACTATCCCTGCCTCGCCCAGTGGGCATCGAGCAGGCCCTGCACGCCTTCATTGACTGCCGACATGACCTCCGCGGCCGTGGCGCTGTTGGCCAGCATCGGATCCCAGCCAACCGGCTTGGCCACCTCGCTCCAGATCTGTCCGCGCGAGACGCCGCCGATTACATCCACCTCCGAACGCAGGAAGGCATTGCTGAATGCCGCCGCGTTGGAGACGCCAAAGCGCTCCTCAATCGTCGGGCCCCAGAAGTTCTCGACCAGGTCCGAGGTATTGGGAATGCGGCCGGTAATGGTCGAATAGATCTTCTGGCCGTCCTCGCCGCCCATGTAGTGGACGAAATCCCAGGCCGCGTCCACCTGCTCGGACTTGGGCACGCAAACGCCCTCGGCCCAGCCGCGGTGGGGCCGGCTCTCATCCGCCATCTGCGGCATCAAGACCACGTCAAACTCGATCTCCTTCCCCTCTTCACGCAGTTCCGGGCTGTTCAACCGCGGGAAGAACCACGGCCCTTCATACTTCATGGCCGCGTTACCGGTATCGATCGTGTTGGTCCCGCCTTCCAGGTCGGCCGGCGTCGGCGAAATGCCCAGGCTGTACATGAAGTCCTGCGCCACCATCTGCAAGATATCGATTATCTCGGGCTGGTCGAACATGGCTGTACGCGGATCCACCAACTCGTCGAACTCCTGAACGCCGGTGGCCCGGATCCAGTGGATGTCTCGGGCATAGCTACCGTTGGCCTGATAGCCGTACATCTTGGAATCGCCGTCCGTGCTGGTCAGTTGCTCGGCGATGCTGACAAAATCCTCGAACGTCCAGTCGTCGGTCGGATAGGCAACGCCGGCTTCGTCAAATACATTCTTTGCATAGAACATCACCATCACACCGGACTGGAGCGGAATCAGATAGCGGCTCCCATCGCGACGCGTGCTGAACTCGATGCTGTCTACGCCGTCCGGATACGGGCCGTCAAAGCCGTCCCGCTCAATGTAAGCGTCGATCGGGGCCAGCAGACCGGCATCGCTGAACGGTTGCCACTCCCATCCCTGGAAGGAGGCCACCTCAGGAATGACGCCACCCGCAAATGTTGTCTGCAACTTGGTGTAGTAGTCCACACCCGTACCGCTGATCGACGGCTTGACCGTTACGTTCGGGTACATTTCGCCGTAAGTGCTCGCCAGCTCCTCCCACGCGGGGATGTCGGAAGCGTCGCCCCAGGCGAAAAAGTCCAGTTCGATATCCTCGGCTGCCGGGGCCGCGCCGCCGCTTGCCCCTTCATCCGCCGGGGCGGGCGCCGGACACGCTGCCAGCAGCAATGTCGTGGACCCGATGCCGATTCCTTGCAGAAACGCGCGCCGGGAAACCTGGCGGCTCCTGCTCCGTAGAGCGTTTGTCATTGTTCCCTCCTTAAAGGGGTGAGCTTCGGACCGGTATTCTGATTATAAGCCGATGGAAGGCCCGAGGCGCGGCGGCAACTCGATGAAGATCGTGATGCCAGCTCGGTTGGGCCGTTCGGCATAGGATACATCACTTGGTGGAATTCGTCACATTCAGGCATGTGCAGTTACGTAACCGGCTATGCGTCCGTATCTATTGACCAGCTACTAACCTCCTCCTGATTCGCGCCAATTGGCGAGGCTGTACGATTGCCTCTTAAGTGAAATGCCTTGAGTTCGAGGAAATACACCAACGAGCTGCGCATGGCGAGATCTGTCCTGCGGCAGAGTGCGATTAGTAAGATGGGCAGTTACGTGCTAAAGGGTCAATGCCTGTCATCATTGACGGCTTAGGAGGCGTCTGTCCATTGCTTCAAGTGAGCCCGGCAGTGCCCCGGGCTTTCGCACTTTCCAGACGCTTCCCTCGGCGCGAGGTGGCGGTCTACATTGTCGGACAGCTTGCCGCCACGGCACTGGGAGCCGCCTTACTTCGGCTCCTATTCGGCAACGTGTTCGCACTCAGCGAAAATGTCCCGGCCAGCCCAATCCTGCAACCTCTGGTCATGGAGGTATTGGTCACCGCCATCCTGATGTTTGTCATCAAAGCGGTAGCCACTGACCGGCGGGCGAAGGGCTTGCCGGCAGGGCTTGCTATCGGCGGGGCAGTCGCGTTGAACGTACTCTGGGCAGGCCCAATCAGCGGCGCGTCAATGAACCCCGCGCGGTCTTTCGGACCGGTCCTGATCTCCGGCGTATGGACGGCCCACTGGATCTACTGAGTCGGTCCGATTATCGGGGCGGCTCTCGGCGCTTTTGCATACGAATTTGCGCGTCGCACCGAACCAGGTGATGTCTGATTCCGCCGGGGCCCCGGATTGACTTACTGTGAGCTGGGATTGTGTGACGGGGTTAATGGGGAGACTTCATTACGGTGCTCGCCCGCCTGATTGCAGGCAATCCGATTTACAGAATCAAGGTACATCCTGGTACGGACCGCGGTTACCGGGAGGCAGCAATGCCGCGATTTGAGTCATGGCTTCTTTGGCGAGAGCGTCAAAGTGTCTCCGTCTCTGTCGTCTGGGGAGGTCTTCAGGGATGGAGAGAGGCCCAAACGGTCTGCCAACCCGTATTCTCACATGTGTCCTGCGCAACTTACGCAGGTTGACCAGAATCTTTTCGGTCCCAAGCACGGCTACCGGCAGAAGACGAGACTGCGCCTGCGTAGCCAGCAAACCAATGCCGGACTGGGCGTGAATCAGATTCGCGCTGTGACGCGCCGTGTGACCGGCGATCTGCTCGATCCGTTCTCCCCTCTCACGCGCCCCAGCCATGGCCGGATCGATTCCCCCCTCAGGAAAGACGCCGACTGTCCGGCCTTCCTTCAGTGCCGCCAGCGCCGCCCGCATCGCCTTGCGGTCCACCTGCCCTCGCCAGATCGGGATCAGATTGAACGAACGGCTGAGAAAACGGAAAAAGCAAACACGTTCGGTCTCAACGGCAAGTAGGAAAACGATTCGGACCGGCAGATAGATCATGAGCAACGGGCCGTCGAACCAACTGAAATGATTGGAAACGAGAATCAAGCCCTCGCTGCGTGGGAAGTGCTCCAGCCCACTGACGGATACAGATACAAAAATGCTGCTGATCAACCGGCCCAGGAAAACGAGGATTGACTGGAGGATTCCTTGTAGAGCGGCGAACATGGCACCTTTCTCCTGAACGTCACGCCGGTATCGGCGCCTCGGCAGCGATCAGTCCGCTGTCGCGAAGTTCCTGCCACATCGCCGCAGGCGCCTTCACATCCCAGATGGCCCGGTTGTCGTCCGCCTCTGCCGCCGTCGCCGAACCAATAACCAGTGAGGCGATGGCCGGATGACCCCCCGCGAAGTGCAGGGCAGCAACGTGCAATGGCACGCCATGCCGCGTTGTGATCGCCTGGAGACGCCCCGCCTTTGTCAGAATCTCCTCCGGCGCATCTTCGTAATTGTACTTTGCCCCTGAAACCGGCCCTGTCGCCAGAATACCGCTGTTGTAAACACCCCCCAGGAAGATGCTGACGTCATTCTCAGTACACCAGTCCAGGAAATCCAGCGATGTCTGCTCCAAAAGCGTATAGCGCCCTGCCAGCAGGAAGCAGTTGACGTCGACATTCTTGGCGAACTCCCACTCCATCTCCCACTGGTTCATGCCTGCTCCCACCGCGCCGATTACCCCTTGCGCACGCAGGTCGACCAGCGCTGGGAACGCCTCGTCCAATGCCTGCCGGTAGTGGACCTCCTCGTTCTCAAAATCGGGATCGTGTACCAGCAGAATGTCAACCCGGTCCATCCCCAACCGCTCAAGGCTGTCCTCGAGGCTCTTCAAAACGCCGTCTCGTGTGTAGTCGAAATAAATCGAACCATCGGCACGCACGATACGGCCCACTTTGGTCTGAATGACTACCTCGTCGCGCGCAACGCCCTGCAGCGCCGCGCCCAGCCGCCGCTCCGCCTCTCCCGCACCGTACAGGGGAGCGGTATCGTAGAAGCGAATACCGTTCTCATAGGACCGCCGTACCGTCTCAATGGCTTCATCATCATCGAGAGGTTCGTAAAGATTGCCAATAGGAGCCGTGCCCATGCCCAGCCGCGTAACTTGAAGTTCGGTATTGCCGATCTGGGCGTTCTGAATGGTGTTCGCTGTCATCTCGTTTCTCCGACTGGCGGCGTTTCTCCACGAAGATTCGCACGCATCGTAAGTATGTTTGGTGGCCGCAGCCAGAGGCCTGTGCCGCGTACCAGAGGCCCATCCCACCGCTCCTTCACACGCATTCCAAGCGCCGCGAACTCTCTGTGAAGTCAGGCTCGACCCATATGCAAAGTAGCAATTGCTAGAATTACCGGTGATACGAGCAGTGCCGCAGGAATTGTACAACAACCGTGGTTGTTACGCCACAGACTTTCGTTCAACCGCATTGGCACATGCAATCAAAGACGCAAAGTGCAACGACTAAGCCATAGCCATTCCGCGCCCTCCACCGCCGCACGCCAAGCGCAAACTCTAACCACTAAAAACTAAAAACTGACTACTAAAAACTGCAGTTCTGGGCGGTCGGGCCTATTCGGCCCTCCCTTGTGCGGGGGCTCCGCCCCCGCAACGCCCCCTCTCCTAAAACCCCCGCCGCAGCGAATGCGTGGCAATATGACCGTGACGACCCGCTGCGACCGGGCTTCCTCCCCAACCCCGCATCGTGGCAGTTTCCGAGTATGTGCCAGCGCAGGCAAGACGGGCGAGGAAACGCCCGTATATCCCCAAGGTTCACCGCTATGACCGTCGAGAGTCCGCTACAGAAATACTGACGGTCCATTCCCCCCAGACAGACCGCACACAGTACACACACAGACCATGGCATAGTAGCTGCGAATCCGGTTCCGACGGCAGACTGTTTCTGCAAACAGGAGAGACAGCTCGGCCCTCTGATCTGCTCTGTCGAAAACCGGCCGAGAAGAGGGCAGTATGCCCTGAGCCGAGATCAGAATCTCTATATAGAGGATTGAAAGGAGTTCAGATGGAGGAATGTGGAGCGTGGACTTACGGCGATCCGGAAAGAAGCCATCACTTTCTGCCCCTACGCCAACTGCGCGTGGAAGGCATCCAATTGGGGGAGGATCCTGTCCCATGTAAAGTGTTCCTCGACAAAGGAACGACCGGCTCTTCCGAGCGCACGACTGTGCTCGCCGCCGGCGTCTTGGTCGCGAAGCAAGGACAGAACTGCGTCGGCAAAGGATTGGGCGTCGTCAGCGAGCAGGAGGTGTTCGCCGTCACGAAGCGGGATCCCTTCAACGCCCAGGGAAGTGCTGACCACGGGCTTTGCGCAGGCCAGCGCCTCCAGGATCTTGAAGCGCGTGCCCCCGCCGACACGCATCGGCGTCAGGTAAACAGAGGCTCCCCTAATATAAGGAACGACATCCTCGACAGCCCCCGTCAACTCCACGTCCGTGTTCGCCCGCAATCTGTTAAGCCTGGGATGGGGGTCCATGCCCACGATCTGCAACTTCACATCCAGCTGGCGCCGGATGCGGGGAAGCACCTTCAGGCCGAACCAGAGCATGGCATCCACATTGGGGCGATAGTCCATCTTCCCCGTGAACACCAGCAGCGCCGGGCCGGTTGCTGGCAATGGTTCAGTCTCGTAGCGCGAGATGTCGATGCCATTGGGCACCGTGACGACCGGGCTCTCCGGTGCTAACGAGGACAGCGCCCGCCGGTCAAGTTCACTGACGGATACGATTCCGTCTACGGCCCGGCAGAAGGCCCTTTCATAGTGATACAGTTTCCGCCACTGCAACAAGCTGTAGCCCGCAGCGTGCCAGCGCTTCAGGCTTCGGGCGTCCATTTGAGCGGCGCGCCTCTGTAACAGAAACTCCACGTTGTGAGCGTCGAAAACAACCTTCGGCCTGTGTCCGGAAGCGCCCAAGACCTGGAACCCGTACGGCGCCATCTCCAACCCCTCTACCTGGACCAGATCATAGCTTTCTTCCTCCAACATTCGTTGCAGGACATCGTGAGACCCATCATGTTCCAGGCGCAACGCCATATCCGGACTGGACGCCACGAGTGAATCGACAATGCGGCTGTGCAGAGGGCGCGCCGGCTGACGGAAACCTTCCACCCGAGAACAGATCTTCAAAAGCCCTTGCTTGGGCCATTCCTGGTCCTGGGGCGAGAGGCAAGTCAGGAGTTGAACCTCATGCTTTGAGGCGCAGTGGTGCAGAAGATGGTAGTTGCGAAGAGCTGCTCCCTGCCGCGGAGGGTAGGGGGACTGAGGCGTAAGAAAGAGGATCTTCATCGCCGGACGTCAGACAGAGGAGTGATGCGCAGGCGCGGCCGGAACCGTCGTACTGTCGCAAACCATCCTATAGACGTCAAGGGTTTCCGAGGCTGCACGGCTCCAGCTAAAGACGGAGGCGCGCTGCAAGCCTTTCTGGCTGAGCTCCTGGTGCAACGCCTCCTCGGTCAGGAGTCGGTGCATGGCGACGGCTATCTCTTCCCGGTTGGCGGGGTCGACGATCAGCCCCGCGTCACCCACAACTTCCGGCATGCTGCTCGTGTTACTTACAATCGTCGGAGTACCACAGGCCATCGCCTCCAGCGGCGACAGCCCGAACCCTTCATAGAATGCCGGGTGAACATGACAACGCGCCCCGACAAACAGCTGATGCAGATCTTCGTCAGGCACTCGGCCTACGAAAAATGTGCATTGACCAAGCTCCAGCTGTTCGACTTTCCGGTAGATCTCTTCATACAACCAGCCGGGCTTCCCGGCCAGAACGAGGCCTGTGTCCTCGACGTAGTAATACTTTCGAAGGTGGTAAAAGGCCTCCAGAAGCCCTTCGATATTCTTGCGAGGTTCGATCGTGCTGACAAAAAAGATATACTTTTCCGGGATCCCGTATTTGGCCTGCATGGCCGCGCGGCATCGCTCTTGCGACAGAGGGCAGTAATGGGGCGCTGCTGCTTCGTATATGACGCTTATCTTTTTGGGTGAGGCGCCGAGTTGCCCAATTACATCCCTCTTGGTACTTTCGCTGGGCACGATGATGTGCCGGGCATGGAGTACAGCCCTGTCGATCTGACTGTAATAGGCGGCGTGAGTTTCAGTCAGAAAATGGGGCCAGCGCAGGAAGGCGAGGTCGTGGACGGTGATGACCGAAGGGATGCTGCTGTTCAGAGGAGGGATAAAATCTGTGCTGTGAAGAAGGTCCAGAGAATGAAATGACAGTTCGGCCGCCAGCATCCCCTGTTCAACGCGTGAATGAACAGGCGTGAACAACGTGCGCCGATGAAAGTTTGGCGCTTTTGACAGTGGCTCTCGCTGTTTGCGGTGCTGGAAAACCGTGTAGGTCGAATCCCGGTCCTGCAGCGCAAGCTCTTCAATGAGATGCTTCGTATAACGGCTAATTCCTGCCGGCTGATGGTAGCTCAGCCTGGCATCGATTCCAACTCGCATGGTCTCAACGAATATTCGGTGGGAAAAATCTGGCCTGCGCCCCTCCTCGTTGCACCGCTATAAGCATTCTGCAGACACCAGTCAGAGGTCCTGTCAGGCTGGGGAAACCTGCATTCGGGCAGACATGCGATCAGTATCTTAACAGTACTAGATTTATTGGTCAAGTGGAAATGTAATTCTGTCCCTAACTTTTCGTCTTCAACTCGATGATTGCCCCCAGAAGCTCTTGGGTATCCAGGTATGCCCACACTGCGCCAGGGTCCAAAGTCGACCCGCCGCTCTGGAGAATATCCACCTCCAGCTCCCTTGCAACGCCCTCGGGATCGGGCACACGAAAAAGCAAGTGGTGCAGCCCCTCTCCATTCTCCTCCAGGAACTCGGAGTAGATATTGTCACCCTCGAGAGGCTCGATAAACTCGATCTGTACGGGGCCCGCCTCAATAAAGGCCAGCCTCATTCGAAAGTTTCCGCGCCTCCCGCGGTAAGTTGACTGCGCATCCAGGTCGCTGCCCTCTGGCGGCCAATCCACTACTTGCGCCGGCCCCATCGCAAAGCGTTCTGTCCACGCACTGGCCACAGCGCGGGCGTCTCGAACAACGATGCCCACCTGAACGATCGATCCCAATTCTATTTTTTCCATATGCAGTTTTTGCAAGCGGGTCCTCTTACCCATTTACTATCTGACCGCGACCCAAAAATACAAGCGGGAGACAACGGTTATGAACCGCCTGAAGCGATTGAGCCTGAGACACAACGAACTGCGCAATCCCAACTTACATTTTACTTGAAGCTTCCTACCTGGTTCATGCAGCAACATTCTTTTTCTGAATCTGTGGGATAATAACAACTGCCAACTTGATCGCCAAACAACTATGCAGGAGGCTTTCAATGATTATCCAGGACGTCAGGACAACCGTCCTGTCCCTCCCCCATTTGCCGGGATTTCAGGACGCGACCATACGCCACATCACAAAGGGACGCAGCCAGTGTTTTGTCCATGTTCACTCCGATCAGGGCCTGGTAGGGTTAGGGTTGGGCGGAGGAGTCACTGCCGCGCGGGAGGTGATTGAACGTACACTCAAGCCCATTCTGATCGGTCAGAATGCCCTGCATATCGAGAAGTTGTGGGACGAAATGTTCTGGGCGATTCGGGGCGTCGGTCGCAAAGGGCTGGCATTCAGCGCCCTTTCCGCCGTGGATATCGCCCTCTGGGACCTGAAGGCAAAGTACTACGAAACCCCTCTCTATCAGCTGCTGGGACCGTACACAGAGTCGGTACCGGTCTACGGTAGCGGCGGCTGGACCCACTTCAGCCAGGATGAACTGGTGGCGGAGCAGTGTAGTTACGTGGAGCGCGGCATGAAGGCCGTGAAAATGAAGGTCGGAAAGGATTTCGGCCACAGTGAGCAGGAAGACGTTGCCCGCCTGGCTGCGGTGCGAGAGGCAGTTGGCCCTGATGTGCAGATCTACATCGACGCCAATAACGGTTACTACGCCAAGCAGGCCATTCGCATGGCGCGTACCTTCGAGCGTTACAACGTGGGCTGGTTTGAAGAGCCAGTCCTGGCCGACGATATTGAAGGGCTGGCTGCCGTTGCCAGAGCCATCGACATTCCCGTAGCAACCGGCGAGCACGAATATACCAAGTATGGCTTCAAAGACCTCATTGCT
>DAOUHY010000258.1:0-6503 GCA_034428435.1 Caldilineaceae bacterium
ACAGAAGTCGTCAAAGTGGGCTATCATTCGATTGGTCCTCCTGGTGAGCTACCTTGGTTGATGGAGACTTCCAAAGTTATCTCACCAGGGGACTTTTTTCAAACGCTAACTAGCATAAGGCCCTAGTAGTCAGTGGCTGGACATTTGGATTGGATGGAAGCGAGGATTGGATATGGGTTAGTCGTTACTCAGGGTATACAGGAGTGTACGCCCAGTTCTGGTATGTGCCCCGAACGCCTGCTCACTTGACCAATCTACCTAGTTCGGTTACAACAGTATGGAAGAATGGAAGTATGGATTGGGTGTCCCTGGTTGAACGGGGCGCTGCTTCTCCACCCTGCCCCCGGAAAGGAACCGACGGTTGATCGCTTACTGCCCCAGCAGCAGCTTTCAGGTTGCTGCGGAAGAAGCTCCCCTGCGTTGCCCCCTCAGCGGCGAACCATTGGAATTTCGCGACCTGCCTCCATTTGATCCGGACCTTATTGATGGGCGAGAGCCGGGTCACTGGCGCTACCAGGCGATGTTGCCGGTGGTGGCGGAGGGATGCGAGCTGTATTCGCTGGGGGAGGGATGGACGCCGTTGATCAAGGACAGCTGGGGGGACCAGCGGGTCTATTGGAAGTTTGAAGGGCTGATGCCTTCGGGCAGCTATAAGGACCGCGGGGTCAGCGTAATCGTGAACTGGCTGGTGGGGCAGGGTGTGCGGACGGTTATGGATGATTCCAGCGGGAATGCGGGGGCGAGTCTTGCCTGCTACGCGGCGAGGGCGGGGCTGTTTGCGCGGATATTTGTGCCGGCGTATGCGCCGCAGCCGAAGAAGGCGCAGATCGCGGTATACGGGGCGGAGCTGGTTGAGGTCAGCGGGCCGCGGACGGCGGCGACGGAGGCGGCTGAAGCGTCAGAGACGGGCGTTGATGTGGTGTATGCTTCGCATGCGTGGCATCCGGCCTGTTTGCTGGGCTTCATGACAAACGCGTGGGAGATCTGGGAGCAGCTAGGGGGGAGGGTACCGGACTGGTTTGTGAGCCCGGTGGGGTATGGCGGCCTTTTTCTGGGTGCGTGGCGGGGTTTTCAGCATCTGCACCGGAGCGGCGTGATAAACAGATTGCCGCGGATGGTGGCGGTGCAGGCGGAGCCGATCACGCCGATCTGCGACGCTTTTCATGAAGGGCACAGCGAGATCGTGCCGCGCCGGCAGGTTGCGCCGAGCATTCTGGCCGACGGCATCGCGGTGGAGAGACCGGTGCGGAACCGCTCGATATTGTGGGCGTTGCGGCAGTCGGGGGGTACGGCGATCGTGGTCAACGATGAGGAGATTCTGGAGGCGCAGGAGCGTCTGGCGCAGCGGGGGCTTTTTGTTGAGCCGACGAGCGCCACGGTGGCGGCGGCTCTGACGGAGTTGGGTCCCCAACTGAAACCTTCGGATACCGTGGTCGTTAACCTGACGGGACTGGGGCTGAAACGGTTGCCAGCGGTTTAGCGTTTTTCTGTGCCAGGGAGGCATTGGCATGGAGCACGAGCTCCAGACGTTGAGCGAACTTGAGGAAGCGGTGGGCGTCCGTTTCAATGAACGCGCCCTGCTGCAACGCGCGTTCGTCCATCGCAGCTATCTGCACGAGGCCGATGAAGACAGTGCATTGCAGGACAACCAACGTCTTGAGTTTCTGGGCGACGCGGTGTTGGGTTTCGTTGTGAGCGAGCTGCTGTTCAGGCGCTATCCGGAGCGGCGGGAAGGGGAGTTGACCAATCTGCGGTCGGCGCTGGTGAAACGCGAGACGTTATCACGCTTCGCCAAGGAGCTGGGACTGGGCGACTATCTGCTATTGGGAAGGGGCGAGGAGGAGAGCGGGGGCCGCAGGCGCCATACGACGCTGTGCGATACGTATGAGGCGTTCATCGGGGCCTTCTATCTTGATCAGGGGATGGAGGCGCTGCGCGAGTTTCTTGAACCGCGTTTGGTCGGGGAGATTGGGCGCGTGGCGCAGCATGCGTTGACCAAGGATCCAAAGAGCCGCCTGCAGGAGTGGGTGCAGGCGGCGATGGGACAGACCCCTCGTTACAGGACGGTGCATACTGAGGGGCCGGACCATGCCCGGCTCTTCACGCGGCAGGTGACGATCGGCAAGCAGCCCTACGGCGTCGGGCAGGGGCAGAGCAAGCAGGAGGCCGAACAGGCTGCGGCGGCGATGGCGCTGTTTCGTTTGGGGCAGACGATGCCCGGGTATGAAGACAGCGGACTGGCTGAGGAGTACGAACTGGCGTCTGTGGAGACGGAAGAGATGAAGAGCGAACGTTGAAAGCCGTTTGGCCGCGGTCAGCGTTCTGCTCCGTACACCGGGCTACCCCTCGTGTACGGGCTCTCCAATAGCCGCCCTCTCTTTACGCTCACCCCTTCAGGTGGGGCCATAGACCGGCGTTGCGACAAGCCGGCGTTTGTTGCGTATTTTGGAAACGTAGAAGAGAGCGATGCAGAAAAGTATCGATTGCAGCAGGACAATCGACGCCCCGCTGGACACATCCACGTAGAAGCTGAGATACATTCCGACCAAGCCTGTTACGGCGCCCAAAAGGGTCGAGTAGATCATCAGGCGGTGAAAGCTGTCGGTCAACAGACGTATGGTGATCGGTGGAACGACGAGGGCGGCGCCGATCATTGTCACGCCCATGATCTGGACTGCGGCGATGATCACGGCTGCCAGAATCAAGGCAAACCAGGTCTCGATCCAGAAGGTGGGGATTCCGTAGACCTGAGCGACCTCGCTATTGAAAGTCGTGAAGAGCAGTTGCTTGTAGAAGAAAAAGATCATGAAGGTCGCGGCCAGGGTAACGAAGACGATCACGGCAATGTCCATGGGTGTAACGCCGAGGACATTGCCGAAGAGGGCGGCGTCGAAGGATTGGGAGAAGCGGCGGTAGCGTGAGATGAGCGCGACCCCGAGCGCGAAACTGGCGGTTGTGACCACGCCGATGGCGGCGTCGGCGCTGATAGTGGTTTTGCGAACGGTCTGGTTGATGAGCAGGGCGGCGATAAAGCCCCAAGATACGGCCCCAACGTAGAAGTTAAACTGGAGAATGAAGGCGACGACCGCCCCGCCGAAGACGGCGTGGGAAAGGCCGTGACCGATGAAACTCATACCGCGCAGTACGATATAGACGCCGATCAGGGCGCAGAGGCCGCCGACGAGGACGGCGGCGATGGTACCGTTGCGGAAGAACTCATATTGAAACGGAGCAAGCAGAACGTCCATAGCGGTCAGGCCTCCTTTGAGGCAGGAATGGGCTGAACGGTTTTTTCGAGGCTGTCATGATTAGGCAGTCCGCCTTCGACCGGGTCGGGGAGCACTTCCTTCAGACCGTGGGGATGGGGTCTCTGCTGGACGAAGATCATGTCGTCCTGGCGGAGAACGATAAAGTTTCCTTTGTAAGCATCGCTCAGAATCTCTTCGGTAAAGATCTCGTGCGGCGGTCCCTGGGCTACGATGCGGCGGTTGAGGCAGACGACCCAGGGTACATGGGCGGCGGCCATGTTGAGGTCGTGGGTTGTCAGCAGGATAGTCATTCCCTCTTGGTTAAGCATGGTGAGCCAGTGGAAGATATTTTCGGCACTGCGGACATCGACGCCGGTGGTGGGCTCATCGAGGACGAGGACTTCGGGGTCGGCGACCAGGGCCCGGGCGAGGAAGACACGTTGCTGCTGTCCCCCGGAGAGATCGCGAATGTGGCGTTCCGCCAGATGGCCGATCTCCAAGCGGTCCAGGATTTCGTGCGCCTGTTGGCGCTCGCGGCGTCGAGGCCAAGGCCAGATATTCTGGCGGTGGTCGAGGCCCATCAAGACCACTTCCTCGGCGGTGACGGGGAAACTCCAATCGACGGTCTCGATCTGCGGCACATAGGTAATACGCAGATCAGGTCGCACGCGCTGGATCTTTCCTTCTCTCGGCGTCAGGAGGGTCAGTATGAGCTTTAGCAGGGAGGTCTTGCCGGCGCCGCTGGGCCCCACGAGGCCGACGAACTGGCCGGGATGGAGATGCAGGTCGATGTCGTCCAAGATATTGAAGGAGCCATAGCCGAAGGCGACGCGGTTCAGTTCGATCAGTGGATCCATTTGGACTTCCTTTTGAGGAGAGAGTAGAGAGGAGTGAGGAGAGAGGAGTTCCTATCGCCCACTCCTCTTTACTCAATAGTCCCCGTTTTTCTCCTTAATCGCTGCCCTGCGCGTTTGCGACTTCTTCGCCAACCATTAGGGAGGGGGCGCCCCCTAGCGTAGCGGCAAGCGTCCTCATGTTTTCTTCCAACATACCGAAATAGGTGAGCAGCCGGCGAGTCGATTCAGGGATGGCTGGCGGCATGTGCCCCCACAATTGGCGTCAGGCGCCGGCAGAATCGCGGCAGTCGGTGCAATGCCCAAAGAATGAGACATGACTGACGTCGATCTCAAAGTCGTATTGGGTATCCATCGTCCGGCGAAAGGACCGCAAGACGCTGTGCGGCAACTCGAGCAGGCTGTCGCAGGAGCGGCAGACGAGGTGGTGATGCGGCTCGGGGCCGGCCAGTTCGTAGGCGAGCCGGCCGTCGGCCATGTAGACCATCGCGAGGATGCGCTGTTCTGTCAGGAAATGCAGAACCCGGTAGACAGTGGCCCGGCTCAGCGTGGGCGCGATGCGGTGTACATGGTCGTACACATCTTCGGGCGTGACATGGTCACCGAGTTTACAGACGGCGTCGAGGATGAGCTGACGTTGGGGTGTTACCCGGAAGCCGGATTTGCGTAACTGTCGATTGATCTCTGTGGTATTGTGGGACATGATAATTTTGTTTGTTGCGAATTTTCGCAACAAGGTACATTTCAGGGCTGGCCGACGGCGGTGTCAATACCGGTTTCCCCTTAGTTTCTTTCTCTCTTCTGAGTCAACCTTACTGACTGTACCATCTTGCTGGCAAGACAGGAAATCCTCAAATGCTCCACAGAACTCCTGGATCGAGGCGCGTCTGCTGCTAACCGGGCTTACTCCGTGTCCGGCACGTTGCGGGTGTCGATATGGACTGCCGGCGAGCCGTCGCCGCCAAGCGCTTCGGCCAACGTCATTATGTTCCGGACGCGCATGTTGACGTAGGAGTGCTCCAGGTCACCCGGTTCGCCGGGCAGGTCGTCGTCATCGATCATGTAGAAGGGGACGTCTGCCTCGCGGCTGATCTGCTCCATAATCGGTGAAGGGGCAAAGGAGGAGCCAAAGAAGGCGGGCAGTTCCAGTTCGCGCAGCAGGTCGATGACCTCAGCCACATCGTGTTCAGAAGGATCAGAGAAGTCGTGCGGCTGGATCGAACCCAGGATATTAAAGCCGTAGCGGCGTGCGAAATAGGAGAATGAGTTGTGGTAGCTGTAAAGCTGGCGGTTTTCTTCGGGAATGGTGGAGACGACTGCCATGATGGCTTCGTCCAGCTGCATGAGGCGGACCGTGTAGGCGTCGTAGTTAGCGTTATAGGTACCGGCGTTGTCGGGGTCGACTTCCACCAGTGTGTCGCGAATGGCTTCGGCGTAACTGAGGATGAAGAGTGTATCGCCACCAACGTGGACGTCGATGTGGCCGAAATCGTCGTAGATGAAGTCGTCAGGGTCGATTAGCCGGTCCACGAAGGCGATTGTGGCGTCTTCCTCTGCGAATCTTGCAAGCCGTCTGCGGAGCGGTTGAGGGTTGAGCCCGCCGTGCATGAAGATGACATCGGCTTCGGTCAGCTTGGTGACATCGGATGGGGCCGGTTCATAGAGATGCGGGTCGGTCCCCTGGGCTGCGAGGCGGTCGATGAAGACTTTATCGCCGGCGATGTTGTAGATGTGGTTGGACAGGACATTGCCCATGGTGACGACGACTAAGGACGGCTCGGCGGCGGTTTTATCCTGAGGCGCCGGTTCGGAGGCGGTTTCATCCTGGGAGGCGGGTTCGGCGGCGGCCTGTTCGGTGGCCAGGGGTACACAGGCGGTAATGAGGAGCAGCAACGCTCCGAGTGACAGCAGTGTCACAGATGGGTTTCGCATGACGGGACTCCTTTGTCCGGTTGAGATCTGTCGCGTGTTTTAAAGAGCGATAATCATGGCACCTTTTCGAATCAACATAACGCGGAATCACTGAGTTTATTGGTTAACAGAAGTATCCGGGCCGGGCACGTTGCCGGTTTCCAGACCATCCATCAACGCGGGGTCGCCGCCGAGGACTTCCGCCATCGTTTTGAGGTTTTCCACCATCATACTTATATAGGAGTGTTCAGGGTCGCCCGGATCTCCGGGGAGGTCGTCGTCGCTCAAGGTGCTGACAAATTCGACGCCGACTTCGCGGCCGATTTGCTCGACGACCGGTGAGGGGAAAACCTCCGAGCCAAAGATGGCGGGTACGCCGCCTTCGCGCAGCTGGTCTATGAGGGCGGCGACTTCCTGGCCTGAGGGTTCGGAGAAATCGGCGGGTTGGATGGCGCCGAGGACCGTGTAGCCGTAGCGGGGGGCGAAGTAG